>JAJDHH010000046.1 GCA_030266105.1 Eubacteriales bacterium OttesenSCG-928-K08 | reverse complement strand
GCGGCTGTGTCATCGCAAAATACCAGAAGGTTGGGGAAAGTAATTTCGTGAAGATGTATAATGAACGTATTATTGAGGGCTGCATAGATTTTTCGCAATATCATGGTGCAATATTTTGTCCTGACTGCGGGGAGCGTATTGCCACGAGGTATATGACAAAAATGGATCATAAGGAAGCGTATCGGCTTGTGCCTTGCGCGTTTCATAAACGAAAGCTATTGGGATAAGCTGTCGTTTTGAAATAGCACAGGCTTCTAATAGAAACAATGAAGAAAACGAATGGGAGGATGAACATGCCTATTCCTGAAATGATTGACCCTGTTGGGCATCCATTTTGTTTTGTTGTTTGGAAATGATGGTTATTAGGTTAAGGTTGTTGCGCTTATGACCGGCGACCAATTTACATTCATGTTTGCGTCGGTTCACACAGGTATTCAGCCATTTAGTGAATATTTTATTTGCACTGGGAGGGCGATTTTTTGGATATTGTGCAGTTGAGCAATTTCCAGGTGTTGGCGAAAATGCAGCATATGACTCACGCGGCGGATGCGTTGCATATCGCGCAATCCGCATTGAGCCGATCCCTGAAAAAGCTGGAAGAGGAGCTCGGCGTGCAGCTTTTTGATCGCGTCGGAAAATACATCAGCCTGAATGAATGCGGCCAGATTTTTCTTAGGCATGTAGATGTGATGCTAAGCGAATTTGAGGATGCAAAGCTGGAGCTCAACGAGCAGCAGGGCAAGGGCAAGCAATCGGCGGCGCTTTCCATGTATGCAGGCTCCAAGCTTTTGCCGGAAATCGTGCGCGGATTTAAGGACAAATATCCTGACATTTCGCTCCAGGTCATGCAGCAGGGTAGCACCTATGAAAGCATTGTTTCTAGCGACATCACGGTGTATTCGTCCATCAACAGCACCGATGAAGCCGACACGCTCGTGCTTATGGAAGAGAGTATTTGCCTGGCGCTGCCCTCAAATCACCCGCTTGCGCAAAAGGCATCCATTAAGCTGTTGGAGGCCGCTAATGAGCCGTTCATCTGCCTCCACAAGGGAAAGGGCCTGCGCGAGATTACCGATGAATTATGCCGTCAGGCGGGGTTTACTCCTAACATTGTGCTTGAAAGCGATAGCCCCGGCACAGTCCGCGACCTTGTTTCTGTTGGGGTAGGGTTTACGTTTGTGCCAAAAATTTCATGGCCGGGAATGGGCGATGACCCGAATGTTACATTGGTGGAAATAGAGGAGCCAGTTTGCTCCCGTTTTGTTATTATGAAATGCCGGAGAGAGCGTCACCTCACAGGCGCTGCGCTAAAATTAAAAGAATATCTAGTAGATTACTTTCTAAAAAAATCACTTTCTGCATAATTATAACATCAATATCATAAAAACCTTCGCACATAATAGATTGTATGTGTTATGTTGCGCTGCCCGTTTCTCAAACATCAATAACAGTTTTGATATGAATATTTCGTTCATTTATATTGATATCGCTATCGGTCGGTTGCTACATTATATCTACCAGTGCATAAGATCGGCGTCGTTGCCGTGCGCTGCTCGGCTACCTAAAGCGGGAGGGGCAATATGGATTATCAGGTCATTCTCAACGGTGAAACATATAACGTTGCCATTGAGGAAATCGACGCGCACGAAGAACCGATAAAAGCCGCAGCACCAATGCCGCAGGCCACAGCGCCTGCGATTGGAAGAAGCGCTGAACATATCAGGCAAAAACCTGGCAAATGGAACATATTGCATCAGGATCGTGTGCAGCGAATGCAGGCGGCCGCGCGCCTTGTTCAGGCGGGAAAAATCGTGGATGCTGACAATACTGTGGCGCTTATTGAGACCATCATAAAGCCCGGCGATAAAGTAAATGTCGAAGGCAACAATCAAAAGCAGGCTGATTTTTTATCCGAATGCCTGTCTCTTGTTGATCCTTCCAAGATTCACGATCTGCACATTGTGCAATCCTCCATCGCACTCAAGGAGCATTTGGACATATTTGAAAAGGGCATCGCAAAAAAGCTGGATTTTTCTTTTTCCGGCCCGCAGGCGGATCGCCTTGCACGGTTTATTCACGAAGGTAAGGTCGAGCTTGGAAGCATCCACACCTACATGGAGCTTTTTGGCCGGTATTTTATAGACCTTACACCCCGCGTTGCGCTTGTCGCGGCATATCAGGCCGACAAAAACGGCAATCTCTACACGGGCTTTAACACTGAGGATACGCCGGTTATCGTTGAAGCTACACGCTTTAAGCAGGGCATCGTGGTCGCTCAGGTGAATGAAATTGTGGATGAGCTGCCCCGCGTGGATATCCCCGGCGATTGGGTGGATTTTGTCGTTCAATCGCCCCGCCTATTTTATGTGGAGCCGCTTTTCACGCGTGACCCGGCCTTGATTTCCGACGCTCAGGTGCTGCGCGCGATGATGGCGATAAAGGGCATTTATGCTGAATATGGCATACAGCGCGTGAACCATGGCATTGGGTTTGATACAGCGGCAATTGAGCTTTTGCTCCCCACATATGGAGAGGAGCTGGGCCTTAAGGGGAAAATCTGCACGCATTTTGCTCTCAACCCGCACCCGACGCTTATTCCCGCGATCGAAAGCGGCTGGGTGAGCTCAATACATTGTTTTGGCGGGGAGTTGGGCATGGAAGAATACATTCAAAACCGGCCGGATATTTTCTTCACCGGCCCGGACGGCACGCTTCGTTCCAACCGCGCATACGGGCAGATGGCCGGGCATTACGCGCTCGATATGTTTATTGGCGGCACTTTGCAAATAGACCGCTTTGGCAACAGCAGCACCGCTACGATGGATCGTATCTCCGGTTTTGGCGGCGCGCCAAACATGGGAACCGATGCGGGCGGGCGGCGTCACGCATCGAATGCGTGGCTAAAATGCGGCGATGAATACGGGATGAAGGCGCAGCTAACCGGCGATATGCCAAGAGGCAAAAAACTGGTTGTGCAGCTGCAGGAAACCTTCCGCGAGAAGATGGCTCCGGGAATTGTGGATAGGCTGGACGCTTGGGATCTTGCTAAAAAAGCAGGCCTGCCGCTGCCGCCGGTCATGATTTATGGCGATGATTTAACGCACCTTGTCACCGAAGAGGGGATAGCCTATTTGCACAGGTGCGCCGATATAGAGGAGCGCACCGCTGCCATACAGGCGGTTGCGGGTTATACGGACGTTGGCCTTGAAGCCAATGAGAGCAAAACGCGCGAGCTTAGGCAAAGAGGATTGGTCCGCACACCGGAGGATCTAAAAATCGATACTTCAAGGGCGAACAGGAGCATGCTCGCAGCGCGGAGCGTGCGGGATCTGGTGCGTTGGTCGGGCGGGCTGTATCATCCACCGGCACGCTTTAAAAATTGGTAGGAGGCAAAGTTATGGCCTTGCATGAAATCTCGTTTTTGATAGAGCCGCAAGAGGGCTATGAGAGCATCCCGGTAGACTGGGCACACAATGGTGTGGTCGGTTCCGGCGATATGGAATTGTTGATGCAAAAAACGGATAGCGCAGCGGTTCAGGTTAATATCGTCACACCCGTGGCCGGATATGATGCCATTTGGGAAAAGGTGCTGCGCAAATTTGTGGCGGAGGCACGCCTTGGCGGCGTTTCAATCGAAATAAACGATAACAATTCCACCCCTTATGTTGTGGCGACACGGTTAAAGCAGGGGCTCTTGGAAGCGAAGGCGGGTGAGCGAGAATGAAAGCATGGGAAGAGCTTATTAGCAGCAGCTTTTATGAGGCCACTGCTCGCCAGCGTGCGCATGGCCTTGTGGATGCAGGCACATTTAACGAGCTGGGCGGCCCAAACAAAAGGCTCAAAAGCCCACATCTGCCGGAATTGGGCGAGGCAGTTTCATTTGACGATGGTGTGGTGACGGGCGTTGGCCGCATTGGCGCCCGCCCGGTGTTCGTAATCTCGCAGGAGGGTCGCTTTATTGGCGGCGCTGTGGGGGAGGTTGGCGGCGCAAAAACCACGGCTATTTTTCAAATGGCGCTGCGGCTGCATGATAAAATCGCGAAGAAGTATCCAGAGGATGCCTCATTGCGCGCTCCGGCAATAATTTACTCATTTGAGACGGGCGGTGTGCGGCTGCACGAGGCGAATGCAGGATTGTTGGCGCATGCCGAGCAGATGGAGCTAATTCAGGAATGCCGTGGGAAAGTACCCGTAATTTCTCTGATTGGGAGCAAGGTGGGCTGCTTTGGCGGCATGGGTTTTGTTAGCATATCGACAGATGTGGTGGTGATGAGCGAGCTTGGGCGCATTGGCCTCACAGGCCCGGAGGTAATCGAGCAGGAGATGGGGAAAAAGGAGTTCGATTCGAGCGACCGCGCCCTTATATATCGCACAACCGGCGGCAAGCACAAAACAATCATGCGCGATTGCAGTTTTTTGGTGGATGACACGATAGGCGCTTTTCGCGATCAGGTTAAGACGCTGCTAAATATGCCATATGAGCAGCTTAAAAAATACCGGAGCATAGGCTCGTTAAAGCTTGTGCAGGAGCAGCTTTCGCTCGTGGCCTTGGCTGCAGTGTTGCAGCCAAAGGATTCGACGGATGTCTGGGCGCATTTTGGCAATGATAACCCGGAGGGGATACCCGATATGGAGCTTGAGGAGTTTTGCCGCAAGGCGAAGCTTCGCCACAGGGAGGTAGAATAATATGGCCGCAACATCATTGGTTGGCAAAGGCCGCGCGGCAATATCGCTCATACTTGATGAAGGCACGTTTGAAGAAAACAGAATAGGCGGCACGGTGCTCGATGCTGGCTTGGGGCCGGGGGCAGTTGTCGGCAGCGGCAGGTTAAATGGCCGCGTTGTAACGGTAATCGCCAACGATGCCAAGCTGAGGAACCCGCGCTTTCCTGTTGTGTATGCAGGAATCATCGGCCTTGAGGAAGCTTACAAGATGGCGGAGGCGGTGTATGCTTCCATCGCGGCGGACGATGGACTCCCGCCCGAAAAAAAGCGCCCGTTGGTGCTTATTGTGGATTCTCCGGGTAATGGCCCGGGCAAAATCGAAGAAATATTCGGCATGAATAAAGCCACAGGCGCCTATCAGCTTGCGCTTATAGAGGCCAGGCAAAAAGGGCATCCTGTTGTGGCGATGATAATTGGCAGGGCCATCAGCGGTGCGTTTTTGTGCCATGGCCTTCAGGCGGACAGAATACTCACATTATCCAAGGAATACGGCACCATGATTCACGTGATGCCGCTTTCGAGTATCGCCCGCATAACAAAGCGTGATATTGAAACGCTTGAGACTCTTTCAAAAACAAACCCTGTGTTTGCTTCGGGGGCGGATTATTTTTATAAGCTTGGCGGCGTGGAGGAAATCATTGAAGATTCCGCAAACATGCGTGAAGCTATTTCACGGCATATCGATGAGGTCTATGCTTTTAACTCAGCCGGAAGGCGTGAAGAAAACGGCCCGCGGGGCCGGGGGGCGCTTGGCGCTAAGCGTGGCGGCCGAAAAAAGCGGCAGCAGGTGCTTGCCTTGATGGAACAGGAGTTCGCCTTGATCGAGGATGAATATCTGTAACGATGGAGGGCGTATGGATAGCTTGTTGGAATTGCGCGAATATGTAGAGCAATATGGAACAGCACCGATATATGGCGCCATGCCGCGGCTCACACTTGAGGATAAGGGTGTGGGTGGCCCTACAGGCGCGCATCGGGTTGAAGAAATTCATACGCCATTAAATTTTAGCTATATCTCGGTTACTACAGGCACAACGGCATTTCAGAATATCGTCGGCGTTACTTTCGCTGAGCTTGACGATCGAATTTTAGCATCGGTAAATGCGCTTAAACGTTGCGGGCTTTTTAATGGCGATGAAATGCTTGTCACATATCCGCCGCTCGTCAACGTTTTTCCGCATCAGGCGCTTTCACAGATGGGTATAGAATGGTATTTTATGAAGGCTTCCAGCCGGGATGCGCTGATACTTGCGCTGTGCGGCTGGCAGGCTGCAGGAACTTTGACAAACACGCCGGATGTGCTTGCGGGCAACCACAGTGCGCCCGAAAAAGAGTGCAACAACAGTGCAGCTTCGTCCGCAAACGCAAAGCGTGCGCTTCTTGGAGAATCATCCTTTATTCGCGCAACGCTCGAAAGCGCAAAACAAATGGGGCTGCTGGATAGAATTCCGCGCGGCCTCGTGTTGATCACAGCGGGCACACCGCTTGATATGGAGCTTTTGCCAATTGCAAGCAGCATCGGCGCAACTGTGCACGATCTTTACGGCTGCCAGGAATTTGGATGGCTGACGCTTAACGGAGTGCCTCTCAGGGAGGATATTTCGCTTCTCCCAGCTGATGAGGATGGCAATTTTGATTTGGTCGTTGGCGGCCTGCCAACTGGGGATCGATTTGCGGTGCTCGATACAGGGCATGCGCTGGATGCTGATGGAAAAATCATTACATATTCGCGCCAACGCGCCACGCCGGAGCTTGAAACGACCGTTCTTGAAACGACTGCGAGCAGCATTGAAACGGTTGAGCGGCTGGCGCGCACAATTATTCGAATAAAGGCAAAAATCATTCGTGTGTCCGACCACTGCAAAGTGGGTGCGGAAAAAACGCTTTTGTCGCTTGCGCCTTATGGGCGCGGGGATAGTCACATTATTGCCGGGCCCGTAGGCACAAAAATGTTCGATACCTTGCTTGAAGCGCAGATGAGCTATCAAAGCAAGGCAAAGAACGACCCCGCCTGGAACAAGGAACGTTAACATGCTGGCGCGGCACGATTTTATTTTCTTTAATAGAATGGCTCTAAGCAGCATCATTAATAGCGCGAATTGCGTGCTAAATGATGCCCCGCGCGAATATATCGATGAGCTGTTCGAGCATGCAGGAACCCGTATCCCCGGCATAGTTCGCCGACAGGAAAGCGCATGTGGTGAGCTGATAGATATCGGCCTTTCTTCGCCAAGGCTTGTCAATGGCACTCGCTTGCGGGTTGGCGCGACCATTCCTAAAAAGTATGTTTTAGAACGTGTAACGCCATTTGAGGCGATGGATATTGCGCTTGCTGCCGGTGGGGACGGCAGGGCGCTAAAAACGCTAGATGTTTGTGCGCGAATGAATGCGCTGCCAATAGGGCTAGTTGGCTCTCGCGCCCTTAAAGCAGTAAGTGGTCTTGATTATCTTTCTCCCGCTTCGGATTACGACTTGCTAATCCGTGGCAGGCTAAAGCAGATGGAGGGTTTTGCGCGTTTGGCAGCACAGCTTGGGCAGCACTTGAAAATCGCGCTGGATGTGGAAGCGCGCGTCCTGATCGAAAAAAGCGGGGAGGCTTGCGATGTGAAGCTTGTGGAGCTGCTCTCAAACAGCCAATTTGTTCTGGGGAAGACGCTCCGTGAGGTTTTGTTGCTTGAGCGTGCGCAATTATATATGGATGTTTGATAGCAGCAGAAAGGCGTTTTGGTATATACGCAATGAAAAGAGACAGGAGGTGTTTGCACCGCGCAAAAATCATTTCATGGCTTCATAAACGCGAATTAAGTTGAGGGAGGTATTTATATGACGGCAGAACTCGGCAATATCATCAATTCCGGTGCAATGTGGGCATGCGCGATATTTCTCGTCCTGCTTGTGCTTGCACAGGCGGTGCTCTACATTCGGCTTGCTTACAAAGAAGCAAAAACCATCGGGTACGACACGGCAAACCTGAGAAAAAGCTTCCGGCTTGGAATGATTACCGGCTTTGGCCCTGCGCTGACAGGCGTTGTTGCAATGGTCAGCATGATGACGCTCATTGGTTCCCCAATTACTTGGATGCGCCTTTCAATAATCGGCGCTGTTCCAACAGAAATGGGCGTGGCGTCAGTAACGGCACAATCGCTGGGCATCACATTGGGCGGAGAAAGTGTCGATATCAAGGTGATTTCACTGATTTACCTGATGATGGCTATCGCGGGAACGGGCTGGCTACTCGTTACCGTCATTCTCACACCACGCATGGGCGAGTTGCGTGAAAGGATAGGAAAAAAAGATTCCAGGTGGCTCATTGTTTTTACGGCCGCAACCACGATAGGCCTGTTCGCCAACCTGGCGGCTCAGCAGCTGACAACGGGCGGCTTTGGGGCTGTCGCCGCCGCGATAAGCGGGTTTGGCGTGATGTTCTTCCTGCACAATATTGTTGGGAAAAAGAGCAAAGGCATTAAGAATTACGCGCTTACGATTTCAATGGTTGTGGGCATCGTATTGGGAATACTTCTTGGCTGATTTACGAACAATCAAATTAGGAGGGGTTTATTGATGAGCAACAACGTAGACATAAACAATACATTACTTTCAGATCCCCAAAATATAAAGGAACGTTGGTTAAGGCCCGTCAACCGCATGGGCACCATCACGATACTTTTGTGCATATTGGTTACATTCCTGCCCAGCATATACCTGAATATTCGATACGATGCATTTATCGGCTGGGATTCTGTTTTCCCCGCACTTCTGCTTGTTGTTGTGGTGTTTGGGGTGAACTGGTTTGTTGAGCCAATTTCGTTTTATCCCGTTCTTGGAAACGCAGGCTCATACATGGGCTGGCTTGCGGGGAGCGTTGCACAGCAACGTGCGCCTGCCGCCATTGTTGCCCGTGAGGCCATGGAGGTGGAGCAAGGCTCTCAGGAGGCAGAGGTCGTGTCGGTGGTGGCGGTGGCAGGCTCCATCGTCAGCAATCTTATAGTGTTGACAGTCACCTGTTTTGTAGGCACGGCGATAATAAATGTGCTGCCCGAGGCGATACTGTCCGGCATTGCAGCCTATGTGCTGCCTGCCATGTTTGGCGCAATGCTTGCCATGTTTGGCGCAAAGGAGCCATTGCTGACCATACCAGTTTTTGCCGTTATGATTGGGCTGCATTACCTTTCCAAGTTCATCACATTGCCTATTCCAACCCTGATGTCAACATTGCTTGTGCTTGTATCGCTGGCGTTTTCCATACTATACGCACGTGCGCTATACAAGAAGGGCCGGATCAATCAGGTTAAGTAGCATTAGGAAGATATCCGTTTTTGACTAAAAAGGAGAAAAATATGAGCCAAAGCAGCAAACAGTCTCTAAAAGAAATGATTAAAAAACTATCGCAGATCAACGCCGGCGCCGGCATGGAGCAGCCCATGGTGCGCGCAGTGATCGAAGAAATTTCGCCCTATGTGGATGAGGTTTTTGTGGATGCGCGGGGCAGCGTATACGCAAAAAAAACCGGAGCCGCACCCGGGCACACACTGATGCTTGCCGCACACATGGATCAGATCGGCATGATCGTGAAGAACATACTGCCTAACGGATACATCCTCTTTGAAAAAAATGGGGATGTACCCAACAACCTTTTGCTCGGGCGTAAGGTGTTTATAGGCAACAAAAACATTCCGGGTGTGGTGGGCTGCAAGCCGGGCCACCTGCAAACGCCGGAGGAGGCATCAAAGGTTCCCATCCCTGAGCAGTGCTATATCGATGCGGGTTTTGCATCCCGGCAGGAAGCCGAAGCGCAGGGCATTGGAATAGGCGACCAGGTTATATGGCAAAGCGATTTTATGGAATTTGCCAACCCGGATCGTGTTTGCTCTAAAGCGCTGGATAATAGAGTTAACTGCGCCATTTTGATAGAGTTCATGCGCACGCTTGAAAAAGAAGCCTTTAAGGGCACAATATACGCGGTGTTCACTGTGCTTGAGGAGGTTGGCCTTTATGGCGCCATGATGGGCGCTTACCGGCTTGAGCCGGACTATGCCGTTGCTCTTGATACTATCCCTGCGGGTGATACGCCGGATGTTATGGCGGAGCTGCTTTTGCCCATCTATTTGGGGCGGGGGCCTGCCATGTCGCTTGCGGATGGTGTTATGAGCTCGATTTACTATCATGTTGTTCACCCGGCAGTGCGCCGAATGATTGAGACGCAGGCTGCAGCAGCATCCATCAATCTGCAAAAGTGCACAATTACCGGCGGGCGCTATGCTACCGATGCTTCTAAGCTCTCCTATGCGGGCAAGGGTGTGCCCTGTGCGGTGCTTGCTGTGCCGCGCAGATATTCCCACTCGCCAATCGAAGTAATGGATATGAACGATGCTATGGGGTCGCTTGCTATTTTGCAGGGGATCGCAAGAGACAATGCGGAGCAGGATCTGTCGTTTTTGCAGGATGGGGGCTTGCTTAGCAGATAGTAATTTGATCTTTTAGATGAAAACCTCAAAACGCCTAGTAAAACTGGGCGTTTTGAGGTTTTGGACAATATTTTTTATGCTGCCAGAGCTGTGCTTGTTTGACTGAAAAAATATCATGGTGTGCACATAAATAAATTTTCACTTCTTCTTTGTCAAGGAAAAACTTAACTCAATAAGCTCATGCACCTGCTCTGCGGGAATAGTGGTGCCCAATACAACGGTGATCCAATGCTCTTTGTTCATGTGATAGCCCGGCAGCTGCAATTTGCTGCAAGGAGGCCGGCGCCGATGGCGTTCAAATACACGCCGCACATGGCTATTTGCTGAGCCAGTTTCTAAGCCCCATT
>JAJDHH010000045.1 GCA_030266105.1 Eubacteriales bacterium OttesenSCG-928-K08 | reverse complement strand
CCAAGGGGCGCGCAAGGGATGTTTTCCTTAACGGCGAGCTGGCCGTACAAAACGGAAAGCTGATTAAAGCGGGCTTGGGCAAATTTGTTCATCGTGGTTTGCCGCAAGGCTATCGTTCTTAGAATCTATCAATCAAGCTGCAAATATAAGGAGGCAATATGAGCATTACAATACTAAAGGGGCAGATTTTGCATGCTCCCGTGTTTGGTGAGCTGGAGAGCATTAAGGATGGATTCCTTGTTTGTGAGAATGGAAAAATCGAAGGGCTTTATCAAACCCTGCCGGAGCGTTTTTCGGGCGCGCCCGTTGAGGATTTTGGAGATAATCTCATAACCCCCTCGTTTGCAGACCTGCACCTTCATGCCCCGCAATATTCCATGCTTGGCATGGGAATGGATCTTCCACTTCTGGATTGGCTGCAAACCTACACATTCCCCGCGGAATCCCGCTTTGCGGATCTCGATTTTGCCCGCGAGGCTTACAAAAAGCTTGCAAATGCTCTTGTTAGCGTTGGCACAACCCGCGTGTGCATGTTTAGCTCACTGCACCGTGAGGCCACGCACATACTCATGGAAGAGCTCGATCGCGCGGGTGTAAGCGGTTATGTGGGTAAGGTCAATATGGACAGAAACTGCCCCGACTACCTTTGCGAGGACACTCAGCAATCCATTTCGGAAACGCTGCGTTGGCTGGAAGAATGCGAGGGGCGTTACAAAAACATTCGCCCCATACTAACGCCACGCTTTGTCCCCTCATGCACGGATGAACTGATGAAGGCGATTGGCAAGCTGGCGCAGGAGAAAAACCTGCCGCAGCAATCCCACCTTTCTGAAAATCCATCAGAGGTTGAATGGGTCAGGGAACTGACCGGCTGCGAATATTATTATGAAGGATACTCGCGTTTTGGCCTGTTTGGTGAAAAAACCGTAATGGCGCACTGTGTTTACAGCGATGAACGTGAGCGCGCCGCCATGCGCGACAATGGCGTGTGGGTTGCCCACTGCCCCGACTCAAACATGAATATCGTCAGCGGAATTGCGCCTGTGCGCCAAATGCTCAATGAAGGTGTTAAGGTGGCCTTGGGTTCGGACATCGCCGGTGGCGCACACCTTAATATTATGGATGTAATGACCGATGCAATCCGTTCCTCCAAGGCGCGCTACATGCAAACAGAAGGTAAGGACGCTTTTTTGACCGCCGCTGAAGCTTTTTACCTTGCAACCTCGGCAGGCGCAATGTTCTTTGGCGCCGGCCCCGGCTTTAAGGCTGGTGATCTTTTGCACGCGCTGGTTATTGATGAAACAAACCTGCCACCATCAGCAGCGCCCCTTTCGCCTGAGCAGCGACTTGAGCGTATACTCTACCTCAAGGGCGATATCGTGGCAAGATTCAGCGAAGGAAAAAAAATCGGGCTGTAGTATTGCAGCACTTCGTTTGTCAAAAAAGTGCTGTGGTAAAGCCGCAGCACTTTTTTTTGAAGCTCTGACTACAGCACCTTTTTATTAAGCTCATCGCAAAACTGCATAAGCAAGCTTTCAAGCTCATCCAAAGTGCGGCACTCATTGATTTTTGTGCGAAGCTGTGCGGATTTTGGCAGGCCCCGCACATACCATGCAATGTGCTTGCGCATCTCAATGAGGCCATGCTCGCCCTTGTATGCAAGCTGCGCCCGTGCATGCCGCAGCGCCATATCGATGCGTTCGTTTAGCGTTGGCGGCGGACAGTATCGCCCCTTTAACGCGGATTGTATTTCACGGAAAATAAAAGGATTACCCTGTGCGCCGCGGGCCACCATCACACCATCGCAGTCCGTATGTGCCCTAAGGCGCAAGGCATCGGCCGCACAATACACATCCCCATTGCCTATCACGGGGATTTTTAGCGCCGCCTTCACCTCGCCGATACAATTCCAATCCGCATTGCCGCTATAACCCTGCGCACGCGTGCGTCCATGCAGAGTGATTGCCGCAGCGCCGCTTTGCTCCGCCATTTTTGCAAACTCAAGGGCATTGATCAGAGTATCATCCCATCCCTTGCGGAACTTAACCGTAACCGGCAGGCGCACGGCATTAACTGTGCGCTCAATTATTTTCGCGGCAAGAAGCGGTGTTTTCATAAGCGCGCTTCCTTCACCATTTGCAACGATTTTATGAGCGGGGCAGCCCATGTTCAGGTCGATCAGCAAAATTTCCCCGCAGCTTATTTGCTCAATCTTTGCCGCCATTTGGGCAACAATATCCGGTTCGCTGCCAAAAAGCTGCACGCCACAAGGGCGTTCCTGCGGCGCAGTTTTTAAAAGCTCGTTTGTTCTTTCGTTTTTATATTGAAGGCCCTTTGCGCTTATCATTTCGGTATATGTTAAATCGCAGCCCATTTCTTTGCACAAAACACGAAATGGCAGATCGCTCACGCCTGCCATTGGTGCAAGAAAAACCGGAAATGGGCTATTAAGCGTACCCAGCCGCATTTGTTTCCCCCGTATCTATCACAAAAATATTAGCTCGCCGCCTGGCTCGCAGGTGTGGGTGTTGTAAGCGGAACCGGTGTTTGGCTCATATCCGGCGTGCGTTTTGGTGTTTGAGTCGGCGCAACCTCAAGAAGCTGCATCTGGTTGATATACCAACGTCCCTTGTCGAGCTTAAAGCGTATCGCATAGCGCCCGCTTTCCCACTCGGGCATGGGATAGATTTTGTCTTCGCCCGCGCCTTCCTCTTTTTTATCCTCACGAATTGCGCCGTTGAGCGACATCATACGATCCGTTACGGTAACAGTTGCTGTTTTGGACCACGGCCAGACCTTTATGCTCTCAACCTCCACGCGATAATCGTAGTTTGTGATGGTAAAATCCTCGTAGGGTGCGCTATCAAGCAGCTTGTCGCCCGCAATAAAATAATCGGTGAAATATTCCGGCAGCTCATTTTGTGCGCCCTCCTGCAATATACATTCGGTGCGAAGCTGCAAACCTTCGGTTGTTAAAATATGCAAATTTCCAATGTGCATTGCCGTCATAAACACGCCATAGCACAAAAAGCACAGCGCAGCAATCAGCAGGATTGTACGCATAAAGAACCATATTCCCCGCTGCGCCGCGCGAATTTTTGTCGGTTTCTCTTGTTTTGGCAGCCTTTCCACGCCGCACCTCCTTTGGATAAACGCTTTTTATCCGCACACAATATCATACCACACATTTGCGGCACTTTCTACATGCGGCAAACGTTGGCTCGCGCATTTTTACATCAAAAAAGTGCTTGGCTACGCCGCAGCACTTTTTTAGCACTCTGACAAATATCATCACATATCCGGCCGGATAATCGGGCGGGACAGATTGATGGGATATTGCACCTTGGCTTTTGGTTTATATTGCAGCAGCCGCCCATTCGCCTCTAACCGGGATTCGATGCGGAATGTATGCCCGGTTTCAGGGTTTTTCCATTTATACACGGTTTTAGGGGAGCGATAAATATATTCGCTGCCCGATTTGATGGATGTGAAAAATTGCACACCAACACCAGCCATGCTGCTGCGTGCGCCACGCACCTTGAGTTTTTTCATCATGTCATAATAGTAGCGCCCATCCGACCAGCCGCAATCGAGCACCAAATGCGCGTCGCAGGGAAAATCGGGATACATCTTTTGAAGCTCCTGCGAAATTCCAAGCTTATCCGCCGTGCCCAAATAAAGCTGCACATGGCTCCCATGCCCGCTACGGTAGCTAAAATCCTTTGAGTTGTAGGCTACATCCCCAATCATTGCCTCCTCAAGCGAGGGGATCACCAAATGCTCGCGTATGCCGGGCAGGTTCCTCACCACGCCGGATTTACCCGCAAAAAACAAGCCTGTTGAGGAGTATGGCAGCTCATAGCCCAGCTGATCGTATATCCAGTCGATATATCCCGCGCAATCCAATCCGCCAACAGGATACTGCGAAACCGATGTGCGCGACCACCACCTGTCGGAATAGCCCACATAGCCGCCTTTGCCGCCAAACTCGAAGGGCACGCCAGAAATTGTAATGCCGTTTATCTCGGCTATGTATGATTCAATATCCACACCGTATGTATTTTCATACGCAATCACAAACGGGTGATCATAAGGCGCAAGGCGCAAGCCCTGCTCCACAATCTTCTGTTCAAAATCAGTCATTGTGCCTTTGGTATCTTTGGTTTTTGCTTTTGCCGGAAGCGCAAAGCAAAAAGTTAGCAGTAAACAAATCGTAAGCAGTAAACGGTGGTAGCCCTTCATCCCCAGTCCCCTTTGTGTTTGTTTTTATGCGGCCTGCGCGCTATAACCAATTTGCGCGGGTATTTGCCATTAATTGGTTTTATTGCGGTGATATTCTTTATGCTTCCTGAGCGCGTTAAAGCTCTCCTCGCTTATGACATGCTCCATCCTGCAAGCGTCCTCAACAGCAACCTTTGGGTCCACCCCAAGCTCCACCAGCCAATCCGAGAGCAAGGTGTGCCGCTCATACATCGATTCGGCAATTAAAAGCCCCTTTTGCGTGAGGCGGATTGGGCCGCCTGCATCCATCACAATGTATTCCTTTTCCCGAAGGTTTTTCATCGCAACGCTTACGCTGGGTTTGGAATAACCCAGCTCATTTGCAATATCGATAGAGCGAACCTCATTTTTGCGTTTGCTTAAAATCAGAATTGTTTCAAGATAATTCTCTGCGGATTCGTAGGTTTTGATTTTGAGCACCCCCCGCTATCCTGTTGATATTGTCAGATTTTTATTGTGCGCTAAATCTAACATATCATACTTTATGGCGCTCCGCAATTTATAGCAGAAAAAACCAAGGCGATGCTATTGTTCGTTTATGCGATAATAAAACAGCTCATACTCCTGTTTTCCCTCGTAGGTGGTTAGAAGTATCGTGTTTTGGTCATAAATTTCGATCGATTGGGTTTTAGGCTCCATTTTCGCATACAAAAAGCTGATGCTGTCGCCTGAAAGCTCAACGCTCACAGTCACAGGATCCTGCACCCTAAGACATTTGTCTGCAAGGAAAATATCGCGAATGTGCTCCCGCCTTCCAACAAGCTCAGGCTCCGTGACGATAAAAAGTGCGCTATCCGCCGTGCTTTCACGAAAAACGATCACCTCCAGCAGCAGGCTCTCCTGCGCCTCGCCCACCCATGCGCCCCGCAAAAACTCCGCCGTCAGCTCGATTTTCTCCTGCGAGGGGGTGGGCCTTGGTGTGGGCTCGCTTTGCGGTATATCTATAATTTCATAATCATATATCAAGCCTTCATCCTGCTCAAGCTCAACCTCCGGAGCAAAGCAAGGCTCAAGCTCAACAACGGGCGCAATTTTGGGTTCCGGAACGATGGGTTCATTAGCCGGGGCGCAAGCACAGCAAAGCGGCAAGCATGCCACAAAAATTAGCGCGACAAAACGCTTTTTTGCTAAGGCTCCATCCATACTGCTGCTTTCCCCCATTTTGTTTTCTCTATTATTGCCCATTAAGGCCAAGCAGTCAATGAACAGAATTTAAACTATAGTATCCTACGTCGCTTAAAGATTAGGTGACGCAGAGGGCTAGAGCGTATCGCTTGTGTAAAGGCAAAAGTAGGTCGGCCTTCCGGTTTCTTCATCAAAGTAGCTTGTTAAAACCGAGCCATCCATCAGGCGCAGCTTTGTTTTGGTCAATGTATGGCCGGTGTACCAGTTAGTGATGTTTTTGTCGCTGATTTCAACTTTCTTTATTTCATCCATATAGTGTATTGGCAGTGCCTCATACCAATAGAGCGCAAGCTCCTTGCCGTTTAAATTGCGGATATCTTCGGGCATTTGGATAAGCGGCAGCTCCATGTATTCACCCTGCTCAAAACCATCCACATTCAGTGCAAAAAATGTCAGCCCATTCGTTTCTGAAAAGCGCATGCTTATTCCCGGGATCGGCGAAAACCCGCCGATAATTTCCACAAACCATTCGCCCAATTCACGGTTATCAAAATAATCCTCAAACAAAACCGCCTCAACACTCGCCTCGCTAAAATCCCAGCCGGTAATCAGCTTAGCATACTCAATGGCAAGCTGGGCCGCTTCTTCTTCCGGCGTTTTTTCAGGTGTTGGCGTAATTTTAGCTGTTTGTGCAGGCTCCTGAACAGGCTCCGGCAAAACTGCTTCCGTTTGCTTTGGCAGGCTTTCTTCAACGTATGCACTCGTTACCGGCTCAAGCGTAACATGCCCGGCTGCTGTTGGCGTAACATTGCAGCCGCAAAACAAAAGCATTGATAAGAGCAGCAACAAAACGATGGACTTTTTCATGGTTTTTTCCTCCAAACTTTAAAGAGCCGCCTTGATAGGCGGCTCCATTTTCTCACATGAATGTTTCCAAACTGTATCAATCAGGCAAAACAACCTTATCTATCGTGTACATGGAGGAGAGAATTAAAAAGCCCGGCCTGAATTGTGTGTTGATGTTCCAGAAGCCCACGCCCGCAAGGTTATATTTATCAACAAGCTCAAACTTGGCCTGATAGCTCCTTGCATCATCAAACCAAACAACATGCTGCTTACCCTTATCATCCTCATAGTTAAAATAAGGTGTCTTTGCAGTTTGATCAAAGTTTATTTGCGACCAATGCCGCGCCGCGAGGTTTACGGCCTCGGCAAGCATTGTGAGCTTTGCACGGTCGCCCTTTTTATAGGGCAGCGTCCAGTCATAGGCATAATTAGGTATTCCAAGCACTATTTTTTTGCTCGGCATAACGCTGACTGCGTATTTTACCACCTGCTCCACCTTATCAAGCGGGGCAACGGCCATGGGCGGCCCATATTGATAACCCCAGTCATACGTCATGAGGAACACATAATCCAATATGCGCCCATGCGCCGCATAATCCACGCCCTCAACCAAAATTCCAGTTTGACTATCGCTCGTTTTGGCCGGAACAGCGCTCGATACGATATACCCATGCGGGTGCAGGCTATCCACCACCTGTTTTAAGAATTTGTTGTATGCGTCCCTATCCTTTGCATAAACATTCTCAAAATCGATATCCAGACCACGGAAGCCTTTTCTTCTCATCATGGTTTCAATTTCTCTGATGAGCCGCTTGCGGCAGGCGGGGTTGTTTAAAATGGCGCTCGCACGCTCGCTGCTAAACGCCCCTTTTTCATTAAAATTGGTGATTACCATAACGGGCGCAACACCACCAGCAAGCGCGGTGTTTATCACATTCGTGTCCTTAATGGGCATAAGCGAGCCATCCCTGTTCACATTGTAGCTGAATGAATTAACATATGTCAGGTAAGGCAGCGCCTGCAAGAGCGTATCCTCTGAAATAAAAGGATAACAATAGCCTGTGGAGATTATTGAGCGCGAAGGCACAGTTTCGGCGGAAATCAATATTCTCTGGCCGGGGAATATGCGGTTCGGGTCGGCAATGTGCCTGTTTAGCGCCACAATGGCATCCACAGTCGTGCCAAAACGTTTGGCGATGCTATAAAGCCTATCCCCCTTTTGTATCGTGTATTGGACGGGATTATCCGGCGCCACAATCGCCTGGCCTACCACCAGCCTGTTGGGGTCGGCAATCTGGTTGTTTTCCACAAGCCAATCCACCGAAACGCCGTATTGACGGCCTATGTTTGAGAGTGTGTCTCCGCTTTTTACAGTGTGTATCCGCATATTGATCCTCCTTTAACATCCCCACACAACGGTGGAGGTTTGCCCTATTCCTACTGCCTGGCCGGTAAATATCCGCCATGTGTTGCAGCCAACAACGCCATCAGGGTATAACCCCATATTTGTTTGGAAACGCTCAACGGCGTTTTCTGTGTTGCGGCCGAATATCCCATCCAGCCCGCCTGTTGTGTAGCCCAGAGCGTTTAATCCATCCTGCAGCACAAAAACATACATGTTGCGATCCCCCCGCTGCACAAGCGGATATCCCGCCTCGCAGGCAGGGTCTGGAAAACGCTTATCAAAATGAACCCATGTTGGCGTTAAATACGCAGGCTCCACATAACTCCACACGCCAAGGTTTTGCGCAAGCGTACGCAATTGGTTGCGCTGGGTGTTGCTCAGCCGCTGCCCAACATCAAATGCTGTGCCCGCATAATGCTGCGATTGCGAACCGTGCCCGCCTTCCCAAACGCGCTTAAACGCATAACCCAGCGGAATGGGCCTGCCAAACGCTTCGCGTGTTACATTCCACGCCTCCATCGCCAGGCGGCTGGTCCAAAACACATTGGAGCAGGATGAGCCGCGAAACTCCCTGACCGTAAGCGTTCCCCCGTTATAGGGCATCGCCTCATCCAAACCCCGCTCAAAGCGTTCTATTCTATTTGTGTAGTCATCATATACAAATATGGTCGCCAAGCGCTTACCTCCTTTTTGCGGCCAACAAAATGCAGCTTTTATGCGGCCTTGTGTACAATATATGAGGCGAAAAAATGTGTTATGCTCGTATTTGTCGCAAATGTGGGATATCACGAATGGGATGTGAAGTGAAATTGCTAAATGTTTTATGCCATCGCCATGCGATAAGCTGCTTTCAGGCACAAAAAAAGCCCTCTGGCGGGGAGACCAAAGGGCGGCACTGGTGTTTGCCAGTGAGTTGGGGGGGTATCATCAGCACTTGCTTTTGATGTTTTAAGTATAGCTCGTCTTCATGAACCTCTCATGAACGCGTGGTGAAATTTTCGTGTTAATATGGGGTATTTTTCGCCACAATGTTAAGCTTTTGCCCCAACAAAGGATTGCTCGTATAGTTGCGCCAATATCTCCTGCGTGATTTCAACGGGCATGTTGCGTGTGCTCCCCTGCTGCATTGTTTGTTTAGCATAATGCTCGATTTCCTGCCCGCTCAGCTTAAGCTCAAATTTAAAGTTACGCTCAACAAAACCACATAGACCTTCCATATTGAGCCCCAAAGCATCATAAACAATTTTTAGCCGCTCAGGCGCGGCCCGCTCAACAAAACGCAAATAACCCGGGAGCACCGCACAGTTAGCCTCGCCATGTGAATAGTTATGATAATATGTGAGCGGGTAACCCATGCCGTGCATTATCGTCGTGCCGGTTTTGGCGATTACCACACCACCAAGCATTGAGGCAAGCATCAAATCCGAACGGATTTTTTCCATATCGTCTTTTTCAAGCGCAGGCAATAGCAAACCAAAGCGCCTTAAGCCCTCAACGGCAAGCGCATCAGTGATTGGCGTGTTTTTGATGCTTATTATTCCTTCAATCAAATGTGTGCAGGCATCCATCGCCGTGTGCAGCACCACATTTCGCGGAAGCGATTTTGTATAATTCGGGTCAAGCAAAGCAACAGCGGGTAATGTTTTTTCATTGCCAAACGAAAATTTGGAGTTAAGGTCGCGCCTTGTCAAAACGCTCCACGGCGTAACCTCGCTGCCCGTGCCGCTTGTTGTTGGAATAGCGACTATTGGCAGCACACTTTCAAAATCGTTTTTAAAAAGTCTTTGAACGGTCAGCCCCTCATTGCAGGCAAAAGCCGCGACTGCTTTAGCGGCATCCATTGGGGAGCCGCCACCAATTGCAATTATAAAATCCGCACCAAAGGAAACCACGGACTGACTTAGCTCAATACATTGCTCCACATCCGGATTATTGCCAATGCCTTCAAAAGTTTCATAGCTGATATTGTGAGACTTCAACACCGCCTCCACATCCAAAAGCGCGCCGCTTTTTCGGCCCGAGCTGGCGCCGCTCAAAATGTAAGCACGGCGGCCAAGCAGCCATGATTCAGCGTTTGCGCTCACAGCGCCTTCGCCAAAGAAAATATTAGAACAAAATCGATACTGGAACTGCATAAAAAATCCCTCCCTGTTTTTGAGTAGCGTATTATTACTCCTGCGCTTAAGAATTAGGAAACCGAGCGTGCAGGGTTAATAGTATTGTATCGCCTTCAAACAAAAACTGAAAGGGGCTTTGCCACTAAAATGGCCACTAGGCTTAATCGCCGCCGCTTAATAAGCTATCCGCATGGCTTAGCAAACCCGAATATGTTGTTGTGCCTGCTGAATTATCGCAGATTCTGTCGCGCACATGCCCCGGCAGCGAATTGTAAAAGCGCCAGGCCTCGTGATTATCCCGAAACATAGCGTATATATCCGCATATTTTTGTTCCATATTAATACCCTCTCTTTTTCGATAATTTTTTGAAAATTAAAAGGGCGGTGTTACCGCCCTTTTAAGTCACCCGGACTTACAAAAACCGCATTATTAAACAGTTTATACCCCGGGATTCCATAGAGGCTTGTGACGGTACATGTTTGCACTGCTCTCACCTCGCTAATAGTATAACCAGCGGCTCAAAGCCTAAACTGGTAATTACATGAAAAAACTGTTTGAGGGCGGAATGAAAACAAGAAATTTTTACAATTCATATTGACTCGCCACACAAGATATAGTATTATTTAGCCTGCCGGATAACTATATGTTGTTTATGGGGGTATACATATGATTACACAAATCCGCAAGCGCGATGGCGCTGTCGTTCCTTTTAAGCCGGAAAAAATCACATGGGCCATATTTAAGGCCGCAACCGCCGTGGGGGGGGACGATTGGTCCCGCGCGGAAACACTTTGCCAGGAAGTCATGCAAATGGTGGCCGACCAGTTTGGCGACCGTATCGCCGATGTTGAGGCCGTGCAGGATATCGTGGAAAAGGTGCTCATCGAAAACGGGCACGCGCGCACAGCCAAGGCATACATACTATATCGTGAAAAACGCCGCAGCGCGCGTGAATCAAACGCGCTTATCGGCGCAACCATAGATATGTTCTCCAACTACCTCAAGGATGAGGATTGGAAAATCAAAGAGAATGCCAACGCGCAAAAATCCATCAATGGCATGAACAACTACATTCGTGAAACATTCACCAAGCAATACTGGCTGCACGAGGTCTACCCTGAGGAAGTTTTTAACGCGCATGCCTCGGGCGACATTCACCTGCACGATCTTGGCTTTTTTGGCCCCTACTGCGCAGGGTGGGATTTGCAGCAGCTTTTAAGGGATGGTTTTGGCGGCGTGCCCGGCAAGGTGGAAAGCAAGCCCGCAAAGCATCTTCGCTCGTTTTTGGGGCAGATTGTAAACTCCACATTCACAACACAGGGTGAAACCGCTGGCGCGCAGGCCTGGAGCTCCTTCGACACATACTGCGCCCCCTTCATCCGCTATGATAATCTCGACTATAAAA
>JAJDHH010000043.1 GCA_030266105.1 Eubacteriales bacterium OttesenSCG-928-K08 | reverse complement strand
GTTCTTTGATTCGGGAGAAAAAGCTCCCAGAAGTGAGGGCGGAGGTTATGGTTACGTTACAGCCAAGCAAATAGAATGGTATGAAAACACGGTTGCACAGCTACGCGAGAATAATATGGGTGAAAACATACCATCCATGGCCTTTCAACATATCCCCGTGCCGGAAATTTATGATGTGCTTAATGTTGTGCCAAAAGGCACGCAAGGCGCTGTAAAAGGGCATGGCAGCTTTGGCGGCAACTATTATGTTTTGAACCCAAGACTCGCGCACGGCGACTTAAACGAAGGCCCATGCCCGCCCGATGTTAACAGCGGGCAATTTGAGAGTTGGGTCAATCAGGGTGATGTTATAGCGGCTTGTTTTGGGCATGACCATGTTAATGATTTTTTCGGGGTATATAAGGGCATTACTTTTTTGCAAACACCCGGCGTTGGTTTTTATTCTTACGGCGATGCTGACAAGCACGGAATAAGAATTATTGAACTAAATCAATCCGAACTAAATTACACTACAAAAGTTGTTTATTATGGGGATTTGATAGATGAGCCTGTTCCCGCGTATCTTAAATCGACCGGAAAACAGATGTTTTCGATAATTCTTATTGGCATAGCGCTTGTTCTGGCTGTTGCTTTTACCATCGCAGCGCTAATAATTCGAAAAAAGCGCTCCAAACAAAGAAAAAACCGCATCAGCGGCTAAAAAAGCTCCAGCAAACTAACCTGCGTAAAATGTATTTCGTTGCTATTAAGAAGCGCCATAACTGGCGCTTCTTCTTCAGGCGCACATGACCATGCTAACCCGCAGCCCCCGCTAAGCTCCTTTGGCGTGGGGATAAGCCTGCCGTTTATGTTCGCTTTTTTGCAGGTTTCTTCCATTTGCATCGCCTCGGTAACAGAAGCAAAAGTAACAATCAGTCTGGTTTTTTTCTGCCTGTTTAGCATATTGTCAGGGCCTTATAACCTTTCTTGCAGTTGCCATTTTTTCAACTATTGAATACATGTTGGTAACGCCACCAACAGCAAGCTCTTTTTCCAAACCATAAAAGCTCAGGCACATGCCGCAGGTGAGCACTTCTGTTCCGCAGGCCTCCATTTTTTTTAGGTCTTCCAAATATTCAGAGTCGCCTGTGGAAAGAAAAACTCCACTGTTGTAAAGCAGTATGGCGCAGGGCAGCTCCTCAAACTGTGTCAGCGCAAACACAAAGCTTTTCATCAAAATGGCACCGAGCTTATCATCACCCTCCCCCATTTTGTTTGATGCGATAACAACCACAGTGCCATTTGTTGGCACGCTAGCTTGGGCAAAATTCTCTGCCTGTTCTTTTAACGGCTCACCACGCGTTATAGCAACACGGAATACCTTTTCGCTTTGCTTAACCACATCAAATCCTGATTTCTGAGAGGATGCAAGCCTTTTCAGGTTTTCAACGGCGATTTCATTATCCACCAATATCACAAGCATATCGCCTTTGTTCATTTCCAAGAGTGCCTTTTTGGCCTTAACTACAGGTAGGGGGCAAACATCGCCAAGTGCGCTGATTTGTTTCATTAACATGTCCTTTCAAAAATAGTCGGTTATATTAAAACGAAATAATAGGCTATATATTTTATTTATAACATATCGTTATACTTGCGTCAATATTACGGTTAATATACATGTATTGCATAAATGAGTGTCACAATGTGTAGCTTTTTTGTCAAAAGTGTGGTATGCTGTTGTCTGCAATGGGGGGAACGTAATGAAAAGTGACCGTTTATTGGAACGTTTCTTAAAATACATAGCTTGTGACAGTGAATCCAGATACGAAAAAGAATTTTGTGAAATGGTAGAGGCCGATCTTAAGTTGATCGGTTTTACGATTTACCGCGATGAAGTAGGCCCGGCCTGCGGCTCCAACGGGTGGAACATCTTCGCGACACTTCCGGGTGTTGGCGAGCCTATTTTATTCAGCGCGCATATGGATACTGTCTCACCAGGCAATGGTATTAAGCCGGTTATTAAAGATGGCGTGATTTATTCATCGGGCGACACTATATTGGGCGCGGATGATAAATCGGGTATAGCAGCCATACTCGAAGCTGTGCAATCCACACTTGAAGAAGGGGTTGAGCACCGCCCTGTGGAGGTGCTGTTCTCCGTTTGCGAGGAATTGGGGCTGCTTGGCGCAAAAAATGCGGATTATTCCCGCATTAAAAGCAAAGAGGCTGTTGTGCTCGATAGCGGGAAAAACGGAAGCATTGTCAACCAAGCTCCCGCCAACACGCATCTTTACATCACTATAAACGGAAAAAGCGCCCACGCGGGCGTAGCGCCACACGAAGGCATCCACGCCCTTAAGGCCGCTGCAAAGGCGATTTCGCAAATCGATTGTGGTTTTGTGGATGATTTTACCGTCATGAATGTTGCGAACCTGTTGTCGCCCGGCAAAACAAATGTTGTGCCGGATAGTGCAACATTTGATATGGAAATCCGCTCTTTTAAGAAGGAACTGCTGGAAGAGCACATAGCTTCTGTCGAAAAACGAGTAAAAGCCGCTTGTGAGGAATTTGGCGCAACCTATAAAATTGTTCGCGAGGATGTTTTTGACGCGCTGCATGTTCCCGAAGACAGGCCAATCCTAAAGCGCCTGCTGGATGTTTACGAAAAGCTCGGCGTAAACGTAACGGTTGAAAAAACCTATGGCGGCTGCGACGCTACCTGCCTTTTCAACAATGGGATTGACGCGCTTAACGTTGGCACGGGCATGGCGGACGCACACTCACTTAACGAGCACATAACCATAAAGGATCTGGAAAACACAACGCTTGCTATGAAGCTAATCATTCGTGCGGATTAACTAAACGGATACGTTGCAGTTCAAATTTGACTGCTTTGTATAAAAACAAGGAGGGAATCACAAAATGACCAAAAAGATTTTAGCACTTGCTTTGGCAGCCCTGATGATGTTCACATTTGTTGCCTGCGGCCGCGGAGACTCCGGCACAGCCGGCAACGATGAGCCCGATTTCAAAATTGGCATCATCACAGGCACAGTGTCCCAGAACGAGGAAGAGTTCCAGGCAGGACAAAAAGTCGTCGCCAAATACGGCGCGGACAAAGTCCTCACAGCCACCTACCCCGACAAGTTTAACGACGAAGTCGAAACCACAATCGCGCAGGTAGTCAGCCTTGCGGACCAGGGCGCAAAAGCCATCGTGTTCTGCCAGGCCGTTCCCGGCACGATCGCGGCCATCGAAAAGACCCGCGAAAAGTATCCTGACATCCTGTTTGTAACAGGTGTTGTCGCCGAAGCGCCGCGCGAAGTCGCCGCCGTTTCTGACGTTTGCCTGCTGGTTGACGAAATCGGCATGGGCACCGCAGTTATCCATCAGGCCAAAGCGCAGGGCGCTGAGACCTTCATTCACTATTCATTCCCCCGCCACCTGGGTTATGAAACAATCGCGGCCCGCCGCGAGCTGTTCATCCAGACCTGTGAAGAAGTCGGCATCAAATATGTAGACGCCACAGCTCCCGACCCGACAGGCGATGCCGGCACATCCGGCGCACAGCAGTTCATCGTTGAAGACGTGCCGCGTAAGGTCGCCGAATACGGCCCCAACACCGCGTTCTTCTCCACAAACTGCGCTCTGCAGGAGCCCCTCATCCGCGGCGTGCTCGAGCAGAAGGCCATCTATCCCCAGCAGTGCTGCCCGAGCCCCTACCATGGTTATCCCTCGGCGCTGAACATCGACACCACAGGCCACGAAGGTGATGTTCAATACCTGCTGGATCAGGCCACTGAAATAGTTGCCGCAGCCGGAAACACAGGCCGCATGTCCACATGGAAGCTGCCCGTCAACATGCTGATGGTCGAAGCCGGTGCGGAATATGCCATTATGTTCTGCAAGGGCGAAACAAACGGCCGCTTTGATGACACCGCGCTGCGCGCCGCCATCGATAAGGTTGCCGCCGAATACGATGCCTCCGCATCGCTGTCCTACTACTCGGATGCAGAAGGCGAACTCAACAACTTCTACATGATTCTTTGCGATTTCTACAACTTCTAAGATAATCGCCCACGGGGCCACCGGGTGGGTATACAACCTGGTGGCCCTTCTACTATACTTTAGCTACATTTTAAATATGGCTCGTCAGGAGCGTTTTCGAGGGAGGGGTCTGGTTGGAAGAAACATACGCATTGCGGATGGAGCATGTCTCAAAAAATTACGGCGATAACGCCGTGCTTAAGGATGTGTCCCTATCGGTAAAGCCGGGCGAGATATATGCATTGATTGGTGAAAACGGGGCGGGAAAATCCACCCTGATGAATATCCTGTTCGGAATGTCGGTAATACGCGATACCGGCGGATTTGACGGCAAGGTTATAATTGACGGAGTTGAAGCTCGTTTTAACTCCCCTAATGATGCAATGGCCGCGGGCATTGGCATGGTTCACCAGGAATTTATGCTGATCCCCGGGTTTACAATCACAGAAAACATCAAGGTTGGCAGGGAGGATACCATTCCCACATTGGCCAGCCGCATTTTCGGCAAATCGCTTGAAAAGCTTGATAACAAAAAGATGAATGCCGACGCGCGTAAAGCGCTCGACAGCATCGGAATGGATATCGACCAGCATGTGCGTGTTGCGGGCTTGCCTGTTGGTTATATGCAGTTTGTTGAAATTGCCCGCGAAATTGACAAGGAAAACATCAAGCTGCTGGTGTTCGATGAACCCACTGCTGTTTTAACTGAAAGCGAAGCAAAGGGGCTTCTTTCCGTGATGCGCTCCATCGCCAAGCGGGGTATTGCAATCATTTTTATAACGCACCGCTTAAGCGAAGTTATGGATGTTGCGGATAGAATGACGGTGCTGCGCGATGGCGAGGTTGTTGCTTCAAAAAACATCATCGACACCGACATCCCCGAAATTGCGGAGCTTATGGTTGGGCGCAGGATAGAAAAGCTTGTGGATGAAAACGAAACCCACTATACGCATAGTGATGAAATCGCGTTGAAAATACGCGATTTTCAGGTGGACATGCCTGGTGAAACAGTCAATCATATCGATCTTGATATTCACAAGGGTGAAATCTTTGGCATCGGCGGCCTTGCGGGCCAGGGAAAGGTCGGCATACCTAACGGAATTATGGGCATGTTCCCCGCATATGGTGAGGTTGAAATATTTGGCGAGAAGCTTCAGTTTTCCAAATTGGGCGATGCGCTGCACAAGGGCGTTGCCTGTGTTTCGGAGGATAGGCGCGGCGTTGGGCTGCTGCTGGACGAAAGCATTGAAAACAACATCATATTCAATGCCATGACCATTAAGCGCGAATATTTGACGGGCCTTGGTTTTGCGCATCTTGTCAACGCAAAAAAGGTGCGCGCATTTGCAAAAGAGATGATTAAAACGCTTGATATCCGCTGCACAGGCCCACAGCAGCGTGTTGGCAGCCTTTCTGGCGGAAATCAGCAAAAGGTGTGCCTGGCCTCAGCTTTAGCGCTTAATCCCCGGCTTTTGATCGTTTCAGAACCAACGCGCGGCATCGACATCGGCGCCAAAAAGTTGATACTTGAGCATCTTGTCGATTTATGCAGAAATCACGGCCTAACGATAATTATGGTCAGCAGTGAGCTTGGCGAGCTTAGAAGCATTTGCGACCGTATCGCCATAGTCGCTGGCGGCGAGATTTCCAGCATACTTGCGCCTGACGCGCCTGATGTGGAATTTGGGCTTGCAATGAGCGCGGCGCGCGTAAGCCAGGAGGTGTCTTAAATGGAACGTATGACAAAAGCGGTTAAAAACTTTGGCCTGCCGCGCATTATTATAATTGCCTTTTTCCTGTCGCTGTTGGTTGCGGCGGCAGTGACCGGCATGGACATGGCAGCGCTTTTGGGCGATGTTGTGCGCCGGTGGGCGATGTACGGCATATTGGTGCTGGCAATGGTGCCAAGCATTCAATGCGGCATAGGCCCTAACTTTGGCGTGACGATTGGCATTGTGGGCGGACTTTTAGCGGCGCTCATCACAATCGAAATGCGCTTCTATGGCTTTTTCGACAGTTTCGCAAACGGCGGAGCGATGATGCAGGTTTGCATCGCTATTTTGCTGGCGCTTATCCTATCCAGCATATTGGGTATTCTTTATGGCATGCTTCTTAACCGGGTTAAGGGCAGCGAGATGACCGTTTCCACATATGTGGGCTTTTCTATCGTTGCGCTGTTTAACATTTTGTGGCTTATGCTGCCTTTTAAGAATGGCACCTCAATCTGGCCGCTCGCCGGTGAAGGTATGCGCACAACGATCAACCTTGAGGCTGACTTTGCCAGCGTTTTTAACAACCTGCTCGCTTTTAAGATTGGTAATTTTGAAATGCCGACGGGTCTGCTGCTGCTATTTTTCCTTGCCTGCTTTTTTGTGTGGCTGTTTACAAAAAGTCGCACGGGCATGATGATGAGCGCGGCGGGCGCGAACCCGAATTTTGCAAAGGCTGCAGGCATTAACGTTAACAAAATGCGCATACTTGGCACCACAATTTCAACTGCGCTTGGTGGCGTGGGCATAATTTGCTACGCACAGAGCTTTGGCTTTTTGCAGCTTTACAATGCCCCTCAGATGATGGGCTTTGCCTGCGTAGCCTCAGTGCTGATTGGCGGAGCCAGCATCAGCAAGGCGCGCATTGTGCACGTGCTGCTGGGCACACTTTTGTTCCACGGCATGCTGGCTGTGGCGCTGCCTGTTGCGAACAATATTCTTCCCGAGGGTAACCTCTCAGAGATTCTTCGCATCATAATTTCCAACGGCATTATACTTTATGCGCTGAGCAAGGCGAAGGAGGCGGGAAAATGAGCGAGAAAAAATCCATTTGGTCAAAAATCGGTAACACGCTCATAAAAAACAACGTGACGGTTCTGTTTGTGTTGTTATGCGTCGGCGCCTTTTTTGCTTCAACCTACACACTGCCCTCGCTTTTTACAGAGCTGTTTACACGCCTTGGCCGCAATACCTTTCTGGTGCTCAGCCTGCTTATCCCCGTGGTTGCGGGGCTTGGGCTGAACTTTGGCATCGTAATCGGCGCGATTGCCGCGCAAATTGCGATCTTCCTTGTTGTGCACTGGGGTTTTACCGGCTTTTCAGGCATATTGATGACAGTGCTCATCTGCACGCCGCTAGCCGTGCTTTTTGGTTTTCTGGTTGGCAAGCTTTTTAACAGCATGAAGGGCACGGAAATGATCGGCGGACTTGTTGCGGGTTATTTCTCCGATGGTTTGTATCAGCTGCTGTTCCTTGTTATACTTGGCGGTGTGATACCGATCAATAACTCAACGCTGATGATATCCACCGGCATGGGTGTTAAAAACGTAATCAACCTCAAGGATAACCTTCGTTACGCAATCGATGAAGTATCCATGCTCTCCATAATTAACGTGGCATTTTACGCAGGGATTTTAATCGGCGTGATTTTGATCGTATACCGCTTGATTAAAAAGCAGGATCTTCAGCTTAAAAAGTTGTTGACCGTGCTTATCCCCGTAATTGCACTCTATGGGATAAGTTATGTCCCCGCTATAAGAACGTTTCTTTCCACACCGAGGCTGATGCTTTTAAATGCTGTTGAGCTTGGGGTTATTGGCGTTGCGCTCTTTAACATATATAAGCTAATTCGCCTGACGGCAATTGAGAAAAAACAGGGCGTTCCTATCAAGCAGCTTCTATATATCGCGGGCGCAGGCGCTGTGTATGCCTCCACATACATCAGTGTGATCTATCAATCGCTTTGCGCGGTGCACCTTCCTGTGCTGACATTTATGCTTATTGGCGCATTGTGCCTGTTTATGCCTTGGCTTATGAACACCAAGCTTGGGCAGGATATGCGAACGGTTGGGCAAAACCGGGCGGTTGCAACATCGTCCGGCATCAACGTTAACCGCGTGCGTATCATCGCGATGATACTTTCAACAGTGCTAGCTAGCTATGGACAGTTGATTTCACTGCAAAACATTGGCACAGTGGCGACATATGGCTCCCACCAGCAGGTGGGGTTATACGCAATCGCAGCACTGCTTGTTGGCGGCGCAAGCGTTCAGCATGCAACCGTTAAGCATGCGCTTTTAGGCATGGTGCTTTTCCACACGCTGTTTATACTCTCCCCCAACGCTGGGCAGCAGTTGCTTGGAAACGCGCAAATCGGTGAATACTTCCGTGTGTTTGTCGCCTACGGCGTAATCGCGCTGGCGCTTGCAATGCACGCGTGGAGCAACAGAGGGCCAAAGAAGCAGCGCGGCACATTGGTAAGATAGCTTTAAGGTTAAAAAGCTCCTGAAAATCAGGAGCTTTTTTGTTCTTATAACATGGTTTTATATCAAAACAAATAATGCCTTGCTTAGTTTTTTCGCCTGTGGTATTATTGCAAAGACAGATTATTCATGAGGTTATATCAGTGGTGTATTACATATTTCTGTAAAATCAGCTTTTGGGACGCCTCCTTATAAAAGGAGTATTTTGTCGTGCCAGAAGACATGATGTTGCAGGGATTTTTTTATTCTCCTTGTACAATTGTGCCTTTTTGCACGGACAACGCATAATTAGCGTTGTCCGTATATTATTATACAGGGAGTGATTTTGCATGAATACAAATTGGAAAAAACAATTTAGCGTTATATATGCGGGGCAGGCGTTTTCGTTGCTTGGTTCCGCCGCCGTTCAATTTGCTGTTATCTGGTGGCTGACGATTCAAACCGAATCAGCCATCACATTAACGGTTGCTTCCATCGTTTCTTTTTTGCCAAATATGATCATCGGCCCTTTTGCCGGGGTATGGATTGACCGTTATAACCGCCGCACAGTGATGATTGCCGCAGACGCTATGGTGGCATTATCGAGCGTGATTCTTGGGGTGGCGTTCCTGATGTTTGAAGCGCCTCCCGTTTGGTTCATCTATATTGTGCTATTCCTTCGTGGGCTTGGCAACACATTTCACAGCCCGGCAATGCAGGCTGCTATTCCCATGCTCGTGCCGACTGAAATGCTAACAAAAGCCGGTGGCTGGGGTAACCTCATTAATTCGATTTCCACCATGCTTGGCCCTGTGTTGGGCGCAGCGCTCATGGGTTTTGTTCCCATTGCGAGCATAATGCTTGTGGATATATTTGGCGCAATATTCGCCATCATTTGCTTGCTTTTTGTTACTATTCCCGATATCCCGCAAAGTGCCGAAAAGTTGCACCTGCTATCCGACATGAAACAGGGCCTTAAGGCAATGCGTGAAAACCGGCCTTTAATGGCAATCTTCTGGCCAATGATGATAATGAACATTATCTATATGCCGCTGGGGTCATTGTTTCCATTATTGATACGCACCCACTTTATGGGTCAGGCTTGGCATAACAGCGTTGCAGAGTTCGTTTTTTCGGGGGGACTGTTAATATCTTCTCTCGTTATTGGAATATGGGGCGGGATGAAAAAACGCTTCTTGATGGCATCCCTGGCCGTTGCCCTAATGGGCCTTAGCTCCCTCATCACCGGCCTTTTGCCATCAACATCGGCTGGGTTCTGGGTTTTTACGGTCTGCTGTTTCTTTATGGGGAGCTCCGGCACATTCCTCAATGTGCCGACAATGTCCTACACTCAGGAAACAATCGCCCCGGAAATGATGGGAAAGGTGTTTGCTCTTATGATGACCGCCATGACACTATCCATGCCTATAGGGCTTCTTGTGGCAGGGCCGGTTTGTGAAATTGTCGGTGTAGACACATGGTTTTTATGGTCGGGCGTTGCGCTGATTGCAAACGCCGTTTTTTGTCGGCTTGCAACCCGCCGCTACGATGCGCAAACAATGCTGCCTGAAAAACCAAGTGCAAAATGATGATTAAGATTGTACTCGACATATTGTAACAATCATCATTTAAGTTGTTTTTGGCATGCTAATATGCCTGTTTTCCCATAACCCATACCTGATTCATTTGAATATTATGATCGAACACCAGCAAGTCCGCATCATAACCCGGTGAGAGTTTTCCTTTTTGGCGCGCTATCCCCAGCACCGCCGCCGGGCTACTGCTCATCAAAGCAACCGCTTGATAGAGTGGGATGCCCACCATATCCCGCATGGTTAAAATGCAACGGTCAGCCGTGCAGACGCTGCCTGCAAATGCAGTAAAATCCGGCAGGAACGCCACACTATCTTTTACGATGGCAAGCTGCCCATTTTCACTGCTTCCCAAAAGAATTTCGCTGCCTTCCGGCAAGCCCGCGCCGCGCATGGCATCAGTAATGAGGCTGATGCGGTTGTGTGCAATGTGCCCAGTGATAAGCTGCAGCAATTCTTTTGGCAGGTGGCTTCCGTCCGCAATGATTTCAACCGTTAAATCATTCAGCAAATACGGACTTTCCACAACACCCAACACACGATATGCGTTGACCCGGCGTATGGTAGACATGGTCGAATAAAAATGCGTAACATGTGTAAACCCATGCCTCAAACCTTCCTTTACCTGGTCAAACGTTGCCCCGCTATGGCCAATGGAACCAATTATGCCCCGTTGCTTTAGCATATCGCCCAGAATAAATGCGCCATCCAGCTCCACAGCTGCTGTCATGCGGGCAATATCTGCACCGCCTGCATCCAGCAGCTTTTTAATATGCGCCTGTTCCGGCACACGGATATAACGCATATCCTGCGCACCCGCGTGCTCTGTTGCAATGTACGGGCCTTCAAGGTGCAGACCTGGCATGTTTGGCCCATGCTGCATGGTGAGCTTCACTTCCCGGAAGCAGGAAAGCAAACGGATGTATTCCTCATCGGAGCATGCCACCGTGGTGGGGAGCAATGTTGTGGTGCCATGCTTCAAATGAAACTTTGCCGCACCTTCGATTGCCTCGGGTGTCGCATCCATAAAATCATGCCCGCCCCCACCATGCACATGCAGGTCGATCCAGCCAGGGCTCAGGTAAGCGCCACGTACATCCACCCGCTTAGCATGCGGAGCCACCGGCATTGTTTCCATGTTACCAAGGGCAGCAATTTTTTCACCTTCCACCAGCAGCCAGCCATATTGTTCGCAATCTTCCAGCAGCAGCTTTGCGTTGGTAAATAAAGTCGCCATTGATGCTCCCCCTTTCTATTCGGATAAATAATCGCATGCCGTTTGTGCCATCGCCGCACAGCCATGCCAGAGAACATCTTCATCCACGCTAAAGTATGGACTGTGATGAGAATAATGCGTATTGTTTTTTTCGCTCCCCGTGCCAAACAGGAAAAACGCCCCCGGCACCTCGCCCAAGTAATAAGCTACATCCTCCCCCACCATTGTTGGGTTTAAAATGCTTCGCTGCACAAACTTTTCGCCCAGCACCTTTGCTGTGCTGTTAGCAGCAAGTGCTGCCATAGCCGCATCGTTCTTTACGGGAGGTGGACCCAAAATAATTTGCGTATGCGCACTGCCCTGCAGGGATTGGGCAACACCCGCGGCGATTTCACGTATTCGCTGCGCAACCATGGCACGATCTTCTTCAGTCAAAGTACGGATTGTGCCTTCCAGCACTGCCTCTTCGGGAATAATATTGAAAGCGCTTCCCGCCGTTACCATACACACGGAAACCACACCTGAATTAACGGGCGCAAGCTCCCTGCTCACAATCCCTTGCAGGGCGCCTATAATCTGTGCTGCAATCCATATGGGGTCCACGCAGCGTTCCGGTGCGGAACCATGCCCGCCGCTGCCCTTTACTTTTATGATGAACCGATCCATTGCAGCCATCACCGGCCCCGGCGCAATCGCCAA
>JAJDHH010000044.1 GCA_030266105.1 Eubacteriales bacterium OttesenSCG-928-K08 | reverse complement strand
GAAGCGATATCGTTTGCAGCGCGATTTCGGCGCTGACTCAAACTGCGGTGCTGGGCTTGCAAAGTATTGAACACTTGCCTCTTGGCGTATCGATCGATGAGGAGGAAGGCATCCATTGTGTGCTGGGTGAGGGGACTACTCCCACACAGCTGCACGACGCACAGCTCATTTTGAGAACTATGCACTTGGGCCTTAGCTCCATTCAAAACGCCTATGAGGATACCCTCAACATTACACAAAGGGAGGTGTAAACCATGTTTTTGATGAATCTTCAGCTGTTTGCGCACAAAAAGGGCGTTGGTAGCTCACGTAACGGCCGCGATAGCAACTCCAAGCGTTTGGGACCCAAGCGTGCGGATGGGCAGTTCGTCCTGGCGGGAAACATTCTTGTGCGTCAGAATGGAACACATTTTCATCCCGGCAACAATGTAGGCATTGGCAAGGATGATACGCTGTTTGCAAAGATAGATGGCGTGATGCGCTTTGAGCGCAAGGATAAGTTCCGCAAGCAGGTTAGCGTGTATCCGCAGGAAGCGGTACAATAAGCGCCCGTTTCAAAACTTTAATGCATTAAAAAAGCGGCTTTGCCGCTTTTTTGTTATGCTGATAAATAAGTAGGCCGCTTCTAAATCGTATAAACTCTCATCTCCTGCGCAACTTCAACGTTATTAAAGTTAAGCCGCGCTTCTGCAAGAATCTGATCCTCCGGGATACCGCCGCCCCAAATATGCGTGCAAAGCAGCTTACCCACGCCCGCTTGCTTAGCAAGCTTACCCGCTTCAAGCGCGGTCAGGTGCGGAGCAAACTCGGTTGTTTTTTCCCTGTCAAGCAGGCCGGTGTCCGCAAGCAGCATCGTTGCGCCTGCGCAAAGGGGGAGTATATCCTCGTGCATACCGGTATCTCCGGTGTAAAACAGTCGTGTTTGTGGTTCTTTAGGGCCATATTCAGGGGGGGCGTGGCGGTTTTTCCTCCAGAATATCAACTGCGTAGGTTTCAACAGGGTGCAGCATGCGGTGCAGTGTTATGGATAATGAGCCAAAGTGCAGCTTCATATTATCCCGTGCGCGCACCATGTTGTAGGTTCCGGAGGAGGCAAGCATACGAAACTCAAGATCAGGCGATGTGGGCGCCACAACATAAAGCGGCAGCGGCACATCGACTCCACGCGAGCGATATTGCTGCAACGCATATCGCAACACCAGCATATCGGTCATATGATCGCTGTGCAGGTGGGTGAGTATAATCGCATCAAGGTTCTTTAACGGGCAAATAGATAATAACCGGGAAAGCGAGCCGGAACCAAGATCCAGCACAATACGAACGCGAGGATCCTGTGGACCGGAAGCGCCAACTTGTGCTGGAGCCTCCACAAGGTAGGATGAACACGCGCCACCTGGCGCAGGGAAAGGTCCATACCGGCCTAAAACAGTTAGTTTCATTTTACTTTAACGCCCTTTTTGAGTTAGCGGATGGTTGAGATGCCTTGCCGGCAAAAAAACCATTCCCACTACGATAGGATTTCCCGCCAAGCAAAAATAATACCAATACCGCAACAATACCGCATGCAACTACCTGCAAAATGTTGATTGGCAGGCCAATTGCGGCATCCGCATAGTTTCCATAGAGCGCAAAATCATACAAAAAGTAAGCCACAACCATCCAAATGCCGCCAAAGCTGACGGATTTGATCAAATGCACAAGCGTTGAGCCGCGCTTAATGTGCCAGGCAACAAAATATGCCATTACACCCTTGATCAAAAAGCTGCCAACAGCATATACTGCATGGCCCGCAAAAAGATCCGCAAACATTGAGCCTAATGCCGCAACAATCGCGCTGAGTGGCCCGCCTAACAATGCAGCCGCTACATAAATGCCAACATCGCCCATCGTCCAGTATCCGAGCGCTTTTTCTCCGTGCTTAATATCCGCACGCAGCAGCCAAGTCAGCAAAGTGATAACAATAAGCATAACGCCCGCAAGAATCCATGTTTTTCTATCAATCTTTTTCATCTGTAGCGCCTCCTTTTATTGTTTCAGTTAGAAGCAGAGATACCCTTTATTTTATCATTCTATAGTGGTGTTTAGTATGCTTTGGCAAAATACGTCATTGTTTTTGCCGGTTTTCCACAGTGTACGCACACATCAGAAAGCTCCTTTTGCTCAAATGGGGCGCAGCGGGTGGTCGCTCCGCCGGATTTTTCTTTTATCGCAAGCTCGCATCCGGTTTCTCCACACCACATTGCACGCACAAAGCCATGCTGCACACCATCACAAAGTTGCTCAAATGTTGTGGCGTCCGTGGTTTTTTCCTCACGCAATTTTAGCGCTTTGTTGAAAAGACCATCGTGAACCTCATCGAGCATAGCAGGAATACGTGCGGAAACTTCCTCCATGGGGATAAACTGTTTTTCAAGATCATCCCTTCGCACAGCTACAACCTGATTTTTTTCGATATCCTTTGGCCCCACCTCAATGCGAATGGGCACGCCCTTCATTTCCCACTGGTTGAATTTCCAGCCGGCGGTTTGGTCGCTAGAATCAACTTTAGCGCGCACGCCGGCCGCTTTAAGCGTTTGAAGCAACTCATCCGCTTTTTCCAGCACACCGGGCTTATGCTGCGCGATAGGCAAAATAGCCACCTGAATAGGCGCAACGCGAGGGGGCAACACCAGGCCACGATCATCCCCATGCACCATAATAAGCCCGCCAATCATTCGGGTGGATGTTCCCCATGAGGTGGTGAAGCAATATTCAAGCTTGCCTTCCTTGCTCAGGTATTGTATATCGTAGCTTTTTGCAAAGTTAGTTCCCATGTTGTGGGAGGTGCCCATTTGCAGCGCCTTGCCATCCTGCATCATGGCTTCCATAGTGTAGGTTTCCTGTGCGCCCGCAAATTTTTCCTTTTCGCTCTTGCGCCCTGTAATTACGGGAATGGCAAGCACGTTTTCGGCAAACTCGCGGTATACACCCAGCATGCGCATTGTTTCTTCCTGCGCCTCGTCAAATGTTTCGTGGGCTGTGTGCCCTTCCTGCCAGAGGAACTCGCTTGTGCGCAGGAACGGACGTGTGCTTTTTTCCCAGCGCACAACATTGCACCACTGGTTCATAAGCACCGGCAAATCTCTGTATGATTGAATCCACTTGGAGTACATTGAGCCTATTATGGTTTCGCTCGTTGGGCGTATAGCGAGCCGTTCGGTCAGCTTTTCGCTGCCGCCATGCGTAACCCAGGCAACCTCGGGCGCAAAACCCTCAACGTGTTCGGCCTCCTTCATAAGCAGGCTCTCCGGAATAAACAACGGGAAGTAGGCGTTAACATGCCCTGTTTCCTTAAAGCGCTTGTCCATTTCGCTTTGAATTAGCTCCCACACACCATAACCATAGGGTTTGATAACCATGCAGCCCTTAACATCGGAGTAATCCACCATGTCGGTTTTGAGTATTACATCCGTGTACCACTGGGGAAAGTCATCTTCGCGCTTGGCGATGTGCATTACAAAATTCTGCTCGTCCTTCTTTGCCATACCCTGCTCCTTTATTTTGAAAAATAATAATTATTTATGACTTACGAAACCCCGCTCCGTAAGGATGAGAAACACTTTCATTTCATCATACCACAGGTTGCGGGGTCTTATAAATACCGGATTATAACGTTTGTGCGAATTTTTGCGTTATTCGCCTATGATCTCATCCAGCAGGCTGTCAAGGTCAACAGCTCCGGGTGATGTGGCGGCCGGTTTTGCGGACATGATTTCGTCCACAGTCCACACGCGCTCCTCAGGTTGTGGCGAGGCCATAACCGGCTGATCCATACTTTGGTATTGATCATAGGCTGCTGGTTCCGGCCTGAATTGCGGTTGGCTTGAGCTATCCGCCTGGTAAGGCGTGTAAGAGTAACCCTGAGGTTCCGGATTGAACTGGGGCGCTTGGGGCGCATCCGCCTGATAAGGCTCATAACCCTGAGGTTCCGGCCTGAATTGAGGCTGGGTTGCTTCCTGGTAAGGCGTGTAAGCTGGAGGTTCGGGTGCCTGCGCGGGCTCCGGCTGGTAAGCGTATGGTTGAACTTCCGGTTGGTAGCCTTGGTAAGTCTGCTCAGTCGAATAACCTTGTTGGGCTTGCCCGTCAGGCTGGTAATTGTAAGTCTGCTCAGTCGAATAACCCTGCTGGGACTGCCCATCGGGTTGATAATTGTAAGTCTGCTCAGTAGAGTAACCCTGCTGGGCCTGAGCGTCAGGCTGGTAACCGTAAGTCTGTTCTGCCGTATAATCTTGAGGAGCTTGTCCGTCAGGCTGAAAACCTTGATATTCCTGGCCAGAGGGATAGCTTGTATATGCCTGATTATCCTGCTGATAATTCACGGTTGCCTGCTCAGGCTGATAAGGATCGACAGCATAAGGATCGGCCTGAATAGGCTGAGCTGGGCTTGCATCGCCATATGGATAGGAGAAGCCCTGCGCAAAATCCTGCGTATTGTTTGCCGGTTGAGAATTATAATCGGGCGCAGGGTTATAAGGGGCAGGGTTTGGCCACGCCTGCTGCGGAATATCGCGGCCCTGAATCTGATAGATGCCCTGCATTAAATCCTGCGGGGAGTTGTATGTTTCGGGAACGGGCATGCCCTGATTATAAAGCTGCGAGGAAAGGTTGCGGCCTTCGAGCGCAAGCTCGGAGGTTTCATCAATCAGTTGACCCATGATTTTTTCAAATTCAGCAGTTTGCCGCTGCGCAAGGCGCACAGTATCCTCCAAGGAGGTTTGCAGCGCATGCACACGCGCCTGATATTCCTGCACATCGGCCTGGGTTTGTTCCATTTTGCGGTCGATTTCCGCTTGCGCTTCTTCAAGCATGCGCGCCTTTTCGTTTTCGAAGTTTGCGGCATTGACGCGTTGCTGATCTTCCGCGTTGCGCTTGTAAGTTTCCGCTTGCGCAACAATAGCCTTGGCGCGTTCGTTCGCTTCCGCAACCCGGCGTGAGCTTGCTGCGTGAGCATCAGTTAACGCTTGCGCTATGGCGTTCTCCTTGGCACGGTAGCCCTCGACCTGCTGTTGGTAGCTATTCACCTGCTGGGTGAGCGATTGCACCTGCGAGTTGAGCATATTAATTTGTTGCTCTATGTCGCGTTTTTTAGGCATGTACATTCCCTCCGTCTGTATAATGTGTCGGTAGTTATATATAAGCAACTTTAACCATAATAAATCAAACTTTTTGCTATTATGTCATATTTTAAGCGTTATGAACAGCTTGGGCAACAAAAAAAGTCAAATATCCATTTTTGCCTGCACGCTATCCTGCTGCATGTCTTTTGGTGGCGTAAGGCCTAAATGAGCATATGCGGCGGGCATTGCAATGCGCCCACGGGGTGTTCTTGCGATAAACCCAAGCTGCAAAAGGTAGGGTTCATAAACATCCTCAATTGTGGTTGAGTCCTCGCCGGTTGCTGCAGCAAGCGTTTCAAGCCCTACCGGGCGGCCCAAAAACTTATCTATCATTGTGGTGAGCACACGCCGGTCCACCTGATCCAGGCCAAGCTCGTCCACCCCCAACATGTTAAGGCCCTGCTGGGCAGCAAGAATATCGACAACGCCGTTGCCCATAACCTGAGCAAAATCGCGAACACGGCGCAGAAGGCGGTTTGCAATGCGGGGCGTTCCCCTTGCGCGGGATGCAATTTCTATCGCGCCCTCATAATCTATATCAATATGAAGTATGCCAGCGCTGCGGGTGACGATTGTGCACAAATCCTCAGGAGCATACATCGCAAGTTGCTCCTTGATGCCAAAGCGGTCCCTTAATGGCGATGTTAAAAGTCCCATTCTGGTTGTTGCGCCAACCAGTGTAAAACGGGGCAAATCCAGCCGGACACTTCGTGCGCCCGGGCCCTTGCCGATTATAATATCCAGCGCAAAATCTTCCATTGCCGGATAAAGCACCTCCTCAACATTAGCGTTAAGGCGGTGAATTTCATCAATAAAAAGCACATCCCCCGGAGCAAGGTTTGTTAAGAGCGCCGCAAGATCGCCTGCATGGGTGATCGCAGGGCCGGAGGTGATGCGCAGGTTGCCGCCCATCTCATTGGCGATGATGGCGGCAAGCGTTGTTTTCCCAAGCCCCGGCGGGCCATAGAGCAGCGCATGATCCAACGGCTCGCCTCTAAGCTTTGCGGCCTGAATGTATATGCGCATGTGCTCCTTAACATCGGTTTGGCCGATGTATTCGTTTAATGTGCGGGGGCGCAGGCTGTATTCAGTTTGGGCATCCTCCTCGCGTAATGAGGAGGTTAAGAGCCTGTCTTCCATATATCCTCGTAATGCTTAAGTTGCAATGATCTATCGTTATTTTTATTGCCTTGCAAGGCTGCGTAAGGCAAGAGTTATAAGCTGCTCCAGGCTATCCGCACCCTTAATTTGCGCAACAGCGCGCGATGCGGACGCGCCATCGTAACCAAGGCTGATAAGCGCCGCCACAGCCTCCGCTTGAGCGTTGGAGTCAGTGGCAGAATTGGCTTCGTTTGAAAGCCCTGAGTCCACCATTTCCTGCGCGCCAATCTTTTCTTTAAGCTCTAAGAGTACACGTTGGGCGGTTTTTTTGCCCATTCCCGGCACACGGGCAAAAGCATCCGCGTTATCGGTGATTATTGCTGCTGCAACATCGCTTGGGGTGAGCGTGGATAAAACCGAGAGCGCAAGCTTTGGGCCAACACGGGTGACGGTTAGCAGCCTGCGGAACATGAAACGCTCCGTGTCATTTTCAAAGCCATATAACGCCATGATATCTTCAGCAAGGTGCAGGTGTGTGTATAATTGCGCCTGTGTGCCTTTTTTCAAAGCACCAAGCGTTTTTGTGCTGCAGTTTAGCTCATAACCCACGCCACATGCCTCAAGCACAGCGCGATCAGCTTGAATATCCACAACTTCTCCGCGAATGTGTGCGTACATCATTAACTCCTACTTGATTAAAAACTCAGCGGCGGCAGGCCCACCGGCCATGTTAGCGTGGCATATTGCCGCAGCAAGCGCGTCGGCCGCGTCGTCCGGCCTGGGGATTTCATTTAGGCAAAGCAAAGCGCGAACCATGTGCTGCACCTGCGCTTTATCGGCATGGCCATTGCCTGTGACGGCAAGCTTGATTTGCATGGGTGTATATTCATACAAAGGCAATCCGCTTTGTTGGGCCGCCAGCATAGTAACGCCCCTGCCTGCGCCCACTTGAATGGCTGTGGTTACATTGCGGCTGAAAAACAGTTCTTCAAAAACAACCTGCTCAGGTTGATATTTAGCAAGCAGCAATTTTGTTCCATCATACAACCGCTCAAGCCGTGCGGGGAAAGGCACGCCTGCTTTAGTTTCCACAACGCCGTAATCGATTGCGCGCAGCTTCGCGCCCACGGATTCAACAACGCCATAACCCAAAATTGCGTAGCCCGGATCGATGCCGAGTATTATCAAGCGATAAACCACCTTAACAAACACAATTTCCCTGCTTATTGTATCACGAAGCATTGTTTATGGCAAAGTATTATAAGAAAATGTCCATAATTGAGTAATTTTTCATAAAAGTGTTGTGAGGTGGATTGTGCGCAAAACGCAAAGCTGTTATAATAAGCCCTAACAAAATGAGAGACTTGCAAGCTTGCCATAATAACGGGCAAGCAGCTGGCTGATTTATAAAATACACTTGGGGAGGGTATGAATATGCAGCGGATGCCCACAAAAACAATCGCATTGTATGCGATGTTCATTGCGCTTACATTGTTCCTTGGAATGACCCCGTATGGTCTTATTCCGTTAGGTGCCATCAATCTCACTACGCTGTGCATTCCGGTTATAGTTGGCACATTGGTGTTGGGACTCAAGGCGGGGCTCTTGTTTGGCTTCTTTTTTGGCTCGGCCAGCTTTTTGAGCGCGCTTGGCCTTTCGCTTACGCCACAATCCGGCCTGGCAGCTGCCCTGCTGGCGGAAAATCCGTTTTATGTTGTGCTAATGTGCTATATTCCCCGGTTGCTTGTGCCGGTGGTTACGCATGGGGTATATCAACTGTTAAAGAACCGCAAAAGTGAAGCCGTCAAAATTGCCCCTGCGGCAGTGCTGGGTTCGCTCACCAACACATTCCTCTATCTTGGGCTGATGCTTTTCTTTTTTGTGATTACCGGCCTGGATTCCTCACGCGTGCTGGCAGTTATTGCAGGTGCGGGTTTGTTGGGTGGCAGTGGTGAGGCGGTGCTAGCTGGAATTATCGCGGTGCCAACTGTTATAGCGCTTAAAAAGATTCATAAATAAGAAGGAAAAACCATGCTTTTAGTTTTGGATATTGGAAACACAAACATAAAGGTGGGTTTGTTTGAAAAAGAAGAGCTTTTGCATTCGTGGCGGCTTGCAGTTAATAAAACAAGCACGGCGGATGAATATGGCGTAAAAATGGAAAGCTTCTTCTGGCATTTGAAGCTGCCTGTTGACATTGTTGATGGAATAATCTACTCCTCGGTAATCCCATCAATGAACTATACAATTGAACATATGTGCGGGATTTATTTCCCCGGCGTGCAACCAATGCAGGTTCATTCCGGCCTGACTACCGGGCTGCGGCTTGAATATGAGCAGCCGCAGCAGCTTGGATCGGACCGTATTTGTAACGCAGTGGCAGCACGAAGGCTTTATGATAGCAAGCGTTTTATTACGGTGGATTTTGGAACGGCAACTACATTTGGCGTTATTGAGGACAACCGCTTTTTAGGCGGCGTGATTTGCCCGGGGTTTAAGGTGAGCACAAACGCGCTTATCGAAAACACGGCAATGCTGCCTAAGGTGGAGTACATTATGCCCGACCGCGTGATTGGCGTAAACACGGAGCATTGCATACAGTCGGGTATATTATATGGATATGTTGGCCAGCTTGAATACCTTGTGCGCAAGATCAAGGAAGAGCTGGGCGGCCCGGCTATTGTAATCGCAACGGGGGGTATGGGCGAGCTGGTTTCGTCCGAGACGGATTGTATCGACATAATCAACCCAACGCTCACACTGCAAGGGCTGGCAATGATTTATGAATTGAATTATGGAGGATCACTGTGAAAAAGATATATATAGCACTTTTGGGGTTTGGTACGGTAGGCGCAGGCGTATATCGTGTGGTAACGGAAAACCATGCGCTCATAGAGCACCGCGAGGAGCTCGATATCGAGGTTAAGCGCATTTTGGTTAAGAATTTTGATTCGGAGCCTAACATTAACATGGCGCCGCGTGAGGTTTTCACCACCAGCATTGATGACATTACAAACGATCCGGATATTTCGATCGTGGTTGAGTGCATGGGCGGCGTTGAGCCTGCGCGCACATTCATACTTGCCGCGCTCAATGGCAAAAAAACCGTGGTAACCTCAAACAAGGAGGTTATAAGCAAGCATTGGTACATGTTTGCGGACACTGCCCGTAAAAACGAAGTGGGTCTTTATATTGAAGCAACGGTTGGCGGCGGCATTCCGCTTTTGCGCACAGTTACCGACTCGCTGCAGGCTAATAATATCGAGCAGGTGATGGGCATCATCAACGGCACGACCAACTTCATACTCACTAAAATGAGCGAGGCCGGCCAGGACTTTGGTGAAACTCTGCGCGAAGCGCAGGAGCTGGGTTATGCGGAAGCCGACCCCACCGCCGATGTTGAGGGCTTTGACGCAACATATAAGCTTTCCATACTTTCATCGCTCGCGTTTCACACGCATATGCCAATCGATGTAATTCACCGTGAAGGCATAACAAAACTGACATCGGAGGATTTTCACGCTGCGCGTCAGCTGGGTTATGAAATTAAGCTGCTGGCGATTGGCAAAAAGACGGAAAATCGTGTGGAGGTGCGTGTGCATCCTACCATGATTCCTAAAACGCACCCGCTTGCGTCAGTGCGCGAGTCGTTTAACGCCGTATTTATTAAGGGTAATGCAGTTGATGATGTGATGCTGTATGGCCGTGGCGCGGGGCAAATGCCCACCGCGTCAGCTGTGATGGGGGATGTGATTTATGCCTGCCACCATGAAGGTAAGCACCGCCTTGGCACATTTAGAAACATTCCGGATATGGATCAGGGAACTATACTCGTGCGCGATTGGCAGAGCAAATACTGCATCCGCACCCGTGTAGCCGATCAACCCGGCGTGCTCAGCAAGATTGCGGGCGTGTTTGCAAAGCATAATGTGTCGCTAAACTCCGTGCTGCAGTTTGCGCAAAAAGAAGGGGAGAAGGGACCGATCGCCTGGATTACATTCTTGACGCACACGGCGCAGGAGCTTGCCGTGCAGGCGGCGGTGGAGGAGTTGAACACGCTTGATTGTATGGAGAGCGTGGAAAGCCTCATTCGTGTGGAAGAATAGCTAAAGCAAGTAAATGATAGAACACAAAAAAGCGGCCGCAAGGCCGCTTTTTTGCGTTGGCGCTAATATTTTTTGCGTTGGAGATTTTTCATAAAAATGAGAGTTTTAGCTTGCTCTAATCGCACCAATATGCCGGAAAACGCATACGATATCAGCAGATATGGCGGTTCGCGGGTTTCGGATTGCCATGCACAACACAAGGAGGGGACCACTATGCAACCACCAGCACCAAATATGAGGGGCTGCTGCTTTGAAAGCTGCGGCTGCCAGCTAGATCCACTAGAGGTAAGGAACACATTACCCGCAGGTGATGCCTGCAACTCCTACAGAAAATGTGACCCGTGCGATATGCCGGAGCCGGGATGCTTGCTTGCTCAGGCATATATTCCCATGCAGGAATATCAGGCCGGCTTTTGCGCAAACGAAGCACTTTGCCAGGGTACGTTCTTCCCTGAGCTTGTGCGCCCATTTGTGAAGTAAGGGGGATAAAAATGAAGGATTGCACCCAGAACAATCTGCTTCGAAAAATCAGCGAGGTGGAATTTGTATGTGTAGAGCTAAATTTATATCTTGATACGCACCCGACTGATAAAAACGCACGCAATGATTACTTGTGCTACTCAAAGAAGCTACAGTCGCTTATCAAGGAATATGAAGCTTGTTTTGGCCCCCTGACAAACTTTGGGCATTCCCCAACGGAGGCGGGATGCTGGGTTTGCTCCAAGTGGCCATGGCAACTGTGAGGAGGATCGATTATGTGGATTTATGAGAAAAAACTGCAATACCCCGTGCGCATCACAAAGCCCGACCCAAGGATGGCGAAGCTGCTGTTGGCGCAATATGGAGGCCCTGATTCTGAGCTTGGCGCGGGATTACGCTACCTTACGCAACGCTACTCTATGCCGGATTGCCGCTGCTACGCCGCATTGACCGATATCGGCACGGAAGAACTGGCTCATTGGGAAATGATCGCAACGATGATTTATCAATGCCTGCGTGGTGCTTGCAAGGATTCATTGAAGGCCGCTGGCATGGATGGTTATTATGTTATGCATGGCAAAGGCATTTACCCCGTTAACCCGGACGGAGTGCCATTCACATCGGCATACATTTCCTGCACAGGCGACCCGATTGCAGATCTTCATGAAGATATGGCAGCCGAACAAAAAGCAAGGGTAACGTATGAGCACCTTATGACGATGACGGATAATCCCGAAATTATCGATCCGCTTAGGTTTTTGCGTGAGCGTGAAATCGTTCATTATCAGCGCTTTGGCGAGTGCCTGATGATTGTTCAGGATTTAAAATGCAAAAAGAAGGTCGTTGTGAGGGGCTGCGCTAAATAATAAGTGG
>JAJDHH010000042.1 GCA_030266105.1 Eubacteriales bacterium OttesenSCG-928-K08 | reverse complement strand
AATATTTCAAGGAACGCAAGCGGGATTTGATCCCTAAATCGGGCGAAATTGACCCGATTTGAAAATGGATTATACCGGACAACACACGTTTTACCGGCCGGATGCATAAGATGAAATTGTTCGCAAGCCATCCGGAGGTGAGAGGTATGTCCCAACTGATTGTGACCGGCGGGTCTATATTGAATGGAGAGATCAATGCGCCGGGCGCAAAAAACGCGGCCTTGCCGATATTGGCGGCAACGCTGCTCGCAAAAGAGCCAGTTTGCCTTAACGGCTGCCCCAAGCTTGGTGATGTTAAAAACATGATTAAGCTGATGCAGTCGCTGGGGTGCAAGGTTTTCTGGGAGGGTGAAGCGCTGATTGTAGATTCGCGCAGCGCCCAGTGCCATGAGATGCCGGATCACCTTTTAAAGGCAATCCGCTCCTCAATATTTTTGTTAGGCCCCATGGTTGCCCGATTTAAAAAGGCAATCGCAACATCGCCGGGCGGCTGTGATATTGGCCGCAGGCCAATCGATCTGCACATTAAGGCGCTGCGTTCTTTAGGGGTTGTTATAGATGAACGCCACGGCACGCTCTATTGCGATGGCGAGAACCTTCGCGCGGCCACGATCCATCTGGATTATCCGAGCGTGGGCGCGACTGAAAACGCAATGATGGCGGCTGTTGCAGCTAATGGCGAAACGATAATCCAAAATGCGGCGCGCGAACCGGAAGTTGTGGATCTGCAGGAGTTTTTGTGCAAGCTGGGTTACCATGTGCAGGGGGCGGGAAGCTCCGAAATCTGCGTGCGGCCGGGCTGCGCACCCAAGAGCGCAAAGCACACCATAATGCGCGATCGTATAGTCGCGGGCACATATCTTTGCGGCGCGGCCATTACAGGCGGGGATGTGTGTGTGCGGGGCATTCACAAGGAATTGTTAGGAAGCGTGCTTAGCAAGCTGCACGAATGCGGCTGCGAGGTTGAAACCGGCCGGGATTATGTCAGGGCCATTGGCCCCAAGCGCCCGCAGGAGCTAAAGCGGGTGGAAACGCTGCCTTACCCGGGTTTTCCCACGGATATGCAGGCGCAGATGTTTGCGCTTTGCACGGTGGCGGAGGGCACAAGCGTGATTGTTGAAAATGTGTTTGAGAACCGCTTCCATCATGCGGCGGAGTTAAGCCGCATGGGCGGTGAAAACAGTGTGAACGGAAGCATTGCCGTAATTCGTGGCGTAAAAAAGCTCACAGGCGCATTGGTTGACGCATGGGATCTTCGGGGTGGCGCAGCATTGGTGCTTGCGGCGTTACGCGCGGAGGGGGAAACAATTGTACGCGGCGCACAGATTATAGATCGTGGATATGAGGCGATCGAAAGGGACTTAAACGCGTTGGGCGCAACAATAGTTCGCGCGTAAAGGAGACATAAATAAATGTCCAAGGAGCACACGGGGCAGATGAGGAGCGGCAGGGACTCGCGGCAAACGCGAGTCTATGAGCCAATCAATCCGCTCGTGAAGCGTGGACAGGCCGGCAAAACCGCAACAAGGACAAGCCCGGCACGGCAAGCTCCGCCCGTTAGCAGCTACAGGCGGCAGGGGGCAAACGTTAACAGCCCGCAGAAAAAGAAATATCCCGCTGCGCCTCAAAACCGCAGCGTGCCCGCCCGCCCTTCCGCACGCGCTAAAAAGAGCAAGCGGAGAGTGACGCTGGCGCTAATCATAAAGATGCTTGCCATCAAGATCGGCAAAAACATTAAAGCCTTGTTTGCAAGGAAGGACAAGCCCCAAACGAGCAAACGAAGTGAGCCGGTCAGCTTAAAAACTGTGATTGTTGCATCATCGTGCGTAGTTGCAGTTATCGGAATGTTGCTTGCGGGGTATTTTCTGTTCCAGCTTGAATATGTGGTTGTTGAGGGTAACACGGCTTATGCAGCGGAGCAGATTGTGGAGCTAAGCGCACTCACAAACGGCAAGCATATGCTGCTTTGCGATTTGGAGGGGGCAAAGGCAAACATTGAAACAAACCCCTATATTCAGGTGATGGAAATCGTGCGTGAGTATCCACGCACAATATGTGTGCGTGTGAAGGAACGCCAGGAGGTAGCGGCGATATCCAGCCAGGGTTACGATGTGGTGGTGGATGAGCAGGGCTATGTGCTTTCAATCGGCATGGGCAGCGACCTTAGCTCGCTGCTAAGGGTGACGGGTATGTCGCAGCATGGATATCAGGTGAACAAGCCAATTGGCGAGGCAAGCGATATTCAGGTCGATTCAATGCGCGCAATAATAACCAACCTGAAGGATTATGGTTTGCTTGATAAAATGGCGCTGCTGGATTTATCAAACCCGCTGCGTGTGAGCATGGAAACACGCGAGGGCATAGACATTGTGTTGGGGCAGGCGGATGGGCTTGGGGATAAAATGAAGTGGATTGTTGCTGCGCTGCCATCCATTGAGATATCAAACGATGATGGTGGTGTGCTCGATGTTAGCGCACGAAGCGGCGCGATTTATTCGCCCGTCCAGCAGGAGGAAACTTTAAGCAATACAAACGACGATACTTTAGCTGATGAAAACGACACTGAACCTATTGAGGATGATGACACAGCTAAGTCGGGTTAAAAAGAAGTGTTACATTTGTCGAAATCATATTTTAACTGCGGTATTTTGTGTTTATGTTGCACACCATACACCAAATATGGTATATTATGTGGGAATATTTTGGTTTATAGAGCAAGGAGGATGGGGGATTGAAGCACACAATCGTGCTCGATATTGGCAGCTCTAAGGTGGCCAGCATTTGTGCGGGCCGTGTGGGTGAGGATGGCTTGGCCGTGTATGGCGCGAACGTTCGCGAATACCCGGGGTATCGTTTTGGCAAAATCATCGATGTGGATGCGCTTAAACGGGCAATTGTTGAAAGCCTGCGCTCAACTCAGGCGGAATGTGGCTTGCGCATGAGGGATGTCGCGGTCAGCATACCATCTCCTTTCACAAAACTTTATTTAGGCAACGGTTCAATCACATTTGATTCAAAACCTAAACGCATAACTGACGCAGATATTGACATGCTAATAAATAACTCGCTGCCGCAGGAGCCATTTGAAGGCTTCACGCTCATGCACAGCACGCCCTACGCCTATGTGGTGGATGGCGAAGCTGTTGAGCGGCTGCAGGAGGATGCGCTCGCCCAAACCGTTAAAGCAAGCGTATCTCACGTGTATGTGAGCGATGAGTTTATGGAGCCGGTGCAGGAGGCTGTGCGTGAGTTTGGTGTGTGCTCCATGTGTACAAGCTCCTTGCTTGGTGAGGCGCTGCTGCTCATTCCTGAGCAGGCGCGAAATTCGCGCGCGGTGCTGCTGGATGTTGGCTACACTCACACGGATCTTTGCCTGATGGATCATTCCGCGCTTATAGCGCAAAAGACGATCGAAGTGGGCGGCCTGCACATCATGAGAGATGTTGCGCAGGTGCTGGATATTAGCGACACAATGGCGGAGGAAATTAAGCGCCGCTATGTGTTCGGCCTTGATTATCAGGATAGTATCGAGCTGCTGCGCACCCCGGAGGGCACAAAAAGCGCAGAACGTACGCTCATTCAGGATATTATTGAGGAACGCGCCTACGAGCTTTGTGCGCTTATCCATGAGGCCATGCAGGAGATTGGCGCATATGAAGTTAATGGCGAGCCTCAGGTTTACATTGCCGGCGGCGGCATAGCGCATACGCGCGGCAGCCGCGAGTTTATGGAGCGGGCGCTGGGCTTTCGCATTAAGCGGGAGATGCCGTGGATGCCCAGGCTGAATTCACCCAACTATGCAAGCGCATTTGGCGCTATGGAGTTTGTGCTGGAGATGGATGAAGGCAGCGCAGTTGTTCAAATGCAGCAATCCGGCGTGATGCGCAGGATACGCGAACTTTTTTCGAAATAGAGCTTTACCTTTACAAAAAGGGGGATCAAAACATGTTGGAAATGGATATTGAGAGCGGCCAATTAGCGCAAATAAAGGTCGTTGGAGTAGGCGGCGCGGGAAACAACGCCGTTAACAGAATGATTCAGTATGGGCTGCGCGGCGTGGAGTTTATCGCGGTGAATACGGATAAGCAGGCGCTGTTCCTTTCGCGCGCAAACCAAAAAATTCAGATAGGCGAAAAGCTCACAAAGGGCTTAGGCGCGGGCGCTGACCCCGAGGTGGGCCGCAAGGCCGCAGAGGAAACACGCGAGCAGATCGCCGAAGCGCTAAAGGGCTCCGACCTTGTGTTTATCACCGCAGGAATGGGCGGCGGCACGGGGACGGGCGCTGCGCCAATCGTTGCCGAATGCGCCAAGGAAATGAACATACTAACCGTTGGCGTTGTAACTAAGCCCTTTAAGTTTGAGGGTAAGGTGCGCATGAGAAACGCTGAAAACGGCATCCACAACCTTAAGGCCGCGGTCGATACGCTCATCACCATCCCAAACGACAGGCTGCTCGATGTGCTGCAGACCTCAAGCTTTGTGGAGGCGCTGCGCGTGGCGGATGATGTGCTGCGCCAGGGCATACAGGGCATTTCAGACCTCATCGCCGTTCCCAGCATGATCAACCTTGACTTTGCTGATGTTAAGGCAATCATGAAAGAAAAGGGCCTTGCGCACATGGGCATAGGCAATGCCTCGGGCGACAAACGCGCGCTTGAAGCGGCACGCCAGGCGGTTGAAAGCCCGCTGTTGGAAACCACAATCACCGGCGCAAAGGGCCTGCTCATCAACATCACCGGCGGCACAGGGCTTGGCCTGATCGAAGTGAACGAAGCCGCGGAGTTTATCCAATCCAACGCGGATGCGGACGCAAACATCATATTTGGCGCGGGTATTGATGATGATATGGGCGACAGCCTGCGCATAACAGTTATCGCCACAGGCTTTGACAGCATGGTGGAAGGGCCGTTCAACAAGAAACCCGATCGTAAGATGACGATTGGGGAAATGAAAGGGCCGCTCAGCGGCGTGGTGCGCGGCGAGCCGGATATATCAAGCTGGCAGCAGCCAAGGCAACCTGCGCCACAAATACAGCAACAGCCGCAGGAGGCTGAGCAAAAAGCGCCGCCACCCACATACACTCCGCGGGAAAACAGGAGCAATCTGGATGTGCCGAGTTTTTTGAGAAACCGAGATCACGATAATTAAATCATATAAGCTGTTATGAATATACGCCCCGCTTTTGCGGGGCTTTTTTGTATTGTTTTGTTTAAAACTGCGCATGATAAAGTTGACATGATGAATGAAAGAAAAGAGGGTGCGTCCTATGATAAAAAGGCGGATGCGTTTAGCGGCAACTGTTGTGCTGCTGTTGATGGTTACGCTGCTGCTTTTTGGAGTATATGTTGTTAAGGATAATCAAGAAGAAAATGTGTATAGAGGTGCAACGCTTGTTCAGGCCGATGCGCCCGGTTGCGAGGGATAGCTTATGAGCAGATGCGAGTATAATGTGGCCCCAATGGCCGATTTGCATGGGAATGCGGGAAACTTAGGGCCGGGGGATCGCGAGCAGTATTACCAGCCGTTCGTTGAAAAAGTGCGCCTTCATTGTGCGCCTAAAGCTGAAGGAGAAAACGATTAGCCACAGGGGAGAGGTATATGGAAAAAAATAAAAAGGCCGCGCAATATCAGCAGCGGGTTAAGGAGCTTGCGCCAAAAAGCAAAACGGCGCAGATGCTAATAAAAGCTTTTTTGGTGGGCGGACTTATCTGCTGCATTGGCCAGGCAATCAGGGATTTTGCGCAGTTCACATTAAAGCTGCCCGAAAAGGATGTGGGCACTTTTACATCCATATTTCTTGTTTTTTTGGGCGGACTTTTAACAGGGCTGGGCGTATACGATAAAATCGGAAAATTTGCCGGAGCAGGTTCTGTGGTGCCAATAACAGGCTTTGCAAACTCCGTGGTTGCGCCTGCGATGGAACACCGCAGCGAAGGGTTGGTGCTTGGAGTCTGCGCGAATTTGTTCAAGCTTGCAGGGCCCGTGCTGGTTTATGGGGTCGGGAGCTCCATCATCGTGGGTTTATTGTATTTGTGGTTGGGTTAAGGAGGGAATATGCCAAGAAAAAGAATGGGTGAAAGAACATTTGCTTTTAAGCGCCCGCCTTATGTTTGGAGCTCCGGCAGCATCGTTGGTGATGTAGAGGCCGCCGGGCCATTAGGAGAAAAATTTGACCTTGTGCTTGAGGATGATACATGGGGCGAAGGAAGCTGGGAAAAGGCGGAGTGCAAAATGTTTGAGCATGCGGTGCGCATTGCTCTTGAAAAATGCGGCCTGGAAACAGAGCAACTGCAGTGCATGCTGGGCGGCGACCTGCTTAACCAGATCGTGACAGCTAACTATGCTGCACGGCAGCTTGATGTGCCGTTTTTAGGCTTATATGGCGCGTGCTCCACAATGGCGCAGGCGCTGCTGTTGGGCAGCGTGCTTATCGACGGTGGATTTTTGGGGAACGCTGCCTGTGTTTCATCCAGCCACTTTTCAACCGCCGAGCGGCAATATCGTTTTCCGCTTGAAATGGGCACGGTCAGCCCTCCGACTGCCCAGCGCACTGTAACGGGCGCGGGCTGCACGGTGCTTGGCGCGCAGCCGCCCGAGAGTGGGGGCAGGAATATCACAACATATAATGGCGTGCGTGTTAAAGAGGCCACGCTTGGAAAGGTTGTGGACATGGGGATTTTGGATGCCGCGAATATGGGCGCTGCAATGGCGCCTGCCGCTGCCAGCACGATCATGGCCTTTTTGCGGGATACTAACCGCACACCCGACATGCTTGATGCGATCATAACCGGAGACTTGGGTGTGTTTGGCTCCGAAATGCTGCTGGAGCTATGTGATGATGAAGGGATTAAGCTTGCAGGCAAGCACCACGATTGTGGCGTTATGGTTTTTTCGCCTGATCAAAAACTGAATTGTGGCGGCAGCGGTTGTGGTTGCCCGGCAGTTGTGCTTAATGCGCACATACTCCCGCGCATCAGCGCGGGGGAGTGGCGGCAGGTGCTTTTTCTGGCGACTGGTGCGCTTATGAGCCCAACAACATCGCTGCAGGGCGAAAGCATTCCCGGCATTGCGCATGCGGTGCTTATCGAAAAGGAGAGCTAGAGTGGGTTTTACGAAGTATTTAATCGTGTTTGTGGTGGGCGGCTTATTGTGCGTGATCGGCCAGCTGCTCATAAGCTTAACACGCCTGACATCAGCAAGAATATTGGTTGTGTTTGTAACGGCGGGCGTGGTTTTAACAGGCCTTGGCCTATATGAGCCGCTTGTGGAGTTTGCAAATGCGGGCGCGACCGTGCCGCTCACAGGCTTTGGCTATACGCTTGCAAAAGGCGCTATCGAGGGCGCAAAGCAAAGCGGCGTTGTTGGCGCGTTTACCGGCGGGCTTTCAGCGGCCTCCGGCGGAATTTCGGCGGCGATGATATTTGGCTACATATTTGCGGTATTATTCAGGCCAAAAACAAAAAAGTAAAACAATCTAAACGAATGTTGGGCGCTAAATGCGCCCTTTTGTGCGTGTTGGTGGACAATTTTTTTACTTTAGACTATGATATTGAGCTAAGGCGCTGCCGCCGACCCTAACGATGTGCAGTGTTGCCATAAATGATTTGTGCTAAATGGAGAATGTTTAATATGCTTAGGCAATTGAGCTTAAAAGAAATCGAAAAGCTATACAAGGAGCGGATAAGCGAGGATTTTCCGCGCATGGAGCGGCGCCCTCTTTTCACAATCCGAAAGATGTATAGAGAGGGCAGGTATGTTTGCCTGGCGCTGGAAGAAGACAAAACGATTGCGGCATATGCCACATTCATTTGCGATAATGAAATTAGCAGTGTGCTGCTTGATTTTTATGCTGTAGATAAAAGCAAAAGGGGCAGCGGCATAGGCAGCCGCTTTCTTCCAATGTTGGCGGAGTTTTGGGCGTTAAAGCAGGGCATCATTCTTGAATGTGAAAGGCCAAGCAAGGCGAAAAATGAGAAAGAAAAAAACACGCGTGAGCGCCGCATAAGCTTTTATGAACGTAATGGCGCACAAATGACACCGCTGAGCTGGCAGGCGTTTGGCGTTGATTACAATGTGCTTTGGCTGCCTGTTAAGGCAACTTTTGATAAGTCGACACCGGGCAAGGATTTGCTGGATTTGTATTTGCTATCTGTGCCGAGGTTCTTAAAAAACATATGCTTTAAGATAGATTTGCCGGATGTATAGCTTTTTTGCGAGGGCGCGGCAAGGATTGGCATAATGTTTGGAATGAATGATTTTTAGGTTTAATGGTTTACAAAAAGAAAAGGAGCTGCGTTTTGCAGCTCCTTTTCCCGTAGCTTAAAAAATGTTTAGGATGCTCTAGCTCGCGGCGTCAAAGCGGCCGCTAATCAGCCTTGCCGGTTTCAAACAGGCGCTCCATAAGCGTGTGGCCGTTTTCGACATGTATGCCTGTTTTCGCCGCAAAGGCTTCGCTGTATGCTAAACCGCTGCCCTTATCACTTTGACTGTCATATATAAAATAAGGCACAGGATCAGCATCATGCGTGAGGGTTTTCATGAGCGTTTTATGATCGGGCATGACCAATACCCTAAAAGGCTCCGTGCCGTCTTCCAGAGTTTTAATCATAGGCGCAAGCACAAGCTGGTCAACATAAGTTATTGAGTTTATCTTACCCTCAAGGTCGCCGCAGTGCGTGCACTCATCCGGCGCTTCAATGTGTATGCACACAAAATCGTGCGTTTTTAGCGCATCACAGGCGGCGGCTACTTTACCCGCATAGTTTGTGTCAATCGTGCCGGTTGCGCCCTCAACGTTTGGCGCTTCCATCCCCGCAAGTATTGCAATGCCCTGCACAAGCGGCGCACCGGAAATCACGCTTCCGCTCTTGCCGTATTTTTCACTAAAAGGCGGCAGTATTGTCGCAGCACCAGCCGCCCAGGGCCATATTCCATCTGCCCGAAGCAGCCCGTTGCTCTCGCGCTGCGCGTTTAGCGGCGCATTGGCAAGTATCTCAACAGAAAGCTCCATTAGCTCGCGTAATGCTTCGCTGCCCGTGCCGGTCGGAAGATACTCGCTCACCGCCTGCCCAAGAATATCGTGCGGCGGCGTTGCGTTGAAGCCATCGATGCTCCCGCCTTTTTGAACCAGAATGTGCCGGAAGGAAGGGGTCTCGTGGAAGCAAAAACCGTGCCGCCGGGTTGCTTGGGCAAAACGTTCATCCGCAAGCAGGTAATGAAGCAGTGCAATTGAATCCTCGCCCGAAATGGAGTCCGTGCTGTGTGAACGCATGCTGCGCTGTGAAAGTGGGCCATCCCCACCGAGCGACACCATGTTGCAGCGGTAGGATATTTCATCCTCCTTTAGCAACACGCCGCAGCTTGCCGCCTCAAGCGGGCTGCGCCCGCGCAAATATGTTCGCGGATCATAACCAAATATGGTCAGGATGCCCGATTCGCTGCCCGGCGCCATGCCTTCGGGGATTGTTCGCACCGTGCCAAACTCTCCCTTTGCGGCCAAGGCATCCATGCAGGGTTTGTTGGCGGCCTCGATTGGCGTTTTGCCCGAAAGCTCGGGTACGGGGTTGTCCGCCATGCCATCTCCGATAACTAAAAGATATTTCACAGCAATTCTCCTTTTCTTTATATAAGTTCAAATTTTTTAAGCTTGTTCCAAAGGCCACGCTCGCTTATGCCAAGCTCCTCCGCCATCGCCTTGCGTTTGCCGCTGTGCTTTTCATATGCGGCAAATACGGCGGCCTTTTCCAACTCCTCAAGCGTTTTGCCGCGCAATGTGTATTCTTCCTCGCTCTTTTCGGCTTCAGCGGCGCAACGTCTTGTGCGGTCGGGCAGGTTTGCCGCGTGAATCCATTCGTCGTTGGTGACAATGCTTGCGTATTCGAGCGCATTGGCAAGCTCACGCACATTTCCCGGGTAATCGTGCAACATGAGAGCCCGCTCTGCCTCTTTGGTGATGCCTTTAATTCGCATATGTTTTTTCTGCTGCTCGTTGTTTTTTCTTATAAAATGCTCACATAGCAGCGGAATATCCTGCCTGCGCTCCCTAAGCGGCGGCAGCTCAATTTCAAAAACGTTAATCCGGTAATATAAGTCTTGCCTGAATAGCCCTTTTTGCACCATATCCTTCAAGTCGCGGTTTGTCGCAACGATCAATCGCGCGTCAAACGTGCGCAAGTCATGCCCGCCAATAGGTGCGTAGGCCTTTTCCTGCAGTGCCCGCAGCAGCTTGCCTTGCAGGGATAGCGGCATATCGCCGATTTCATCGAGGAAGATCGTGCCCTTATCGGCCATTTCCAGCTTGCCGCGTTTGTCGCTGACGGCGCCGGTGAATGCCCCACGTTTGTGGCCAAAGAACTCCTCCTCCAACAAACCCTCGGGAATGGCGGCGCAGTTGACGGCGACAAAACGCTGCTCTGCGCGGCTCCCGGAAAAATGCAGCGCCTTGGCGATTAGCTCCTTGCCGGTGCCGCTTTCGCCCGTAATTGTTACGCTGGTGTCGGTATCCTTCAACCGATCGACCATTTGCAGCACCTGCTGCATGGCGGGGCTATTGCCTATAATTGGCTCCGCGTAATTTTTGCTGTTTAGCTCATCGCGCAAAAAGGTGACACGCTCGTTGAGCGCACGAAACTCCAGGCCTTGCCGGATGTGCAGCATAAGCTCCTCAATATCCAGCGGCTTTGGCAAATAGGTGAATGCCCCGTTTTTCATCGCGCTGACGGAGGAGCGTATGTCACCATAAGCTGTCATCATAATAACACATATGTTGGGGTCAATTTGCTTGATTTTGCGCAAAATGTCAAGGCCATCGTGTTCGCCGATCACCAAATCGAGCAGCACAAGATCCACCGCCTCTTTATCCAGCAGCGCAATTCCCTCTAGTGGATCGGTGTGCGATATTACCCTGTACTCTCCCTCTAGCGATAAGGATAGGGAACTGCATATGCTGGGCTCATCATCCAGTATAAGAATTTTATTTTTTGTCATTCGCCTAACTCCTGAACAATAAAGAAATTTCGGTGTATTCTTCTTCTACGCTTTCAATTTGCATCAACCCGCGATTTTCCTTAACATATTGCTCGCATAAGGCAAGGCCCATGCCTGTGCCGTTTTCCTTTGTGCTGTAAAAAGGATCGCGGCATTGGTGCAGCCTTGCGGGTGACATCCCCGTGCCTTCGTCACGCACCACAATACGCGTATATTCACGATCCTTATCCAGAATTACGTGCAGGTTTAGCGGAGTATTTTGAGGCGCTTGCGCCAGCTTGCGCGCCATGGCCTCAATGCTGTTCATCATAAGGTTAATCATAATCTGTTTGATCTGATCCCTATCCGCCTCAAGGCAGATGGAACTGTCTATTTGCGTATGCAGCACCATATGGTCCTTGTTTATTAGCGGCCCCACCAGATAGAGGCACTCATCAAGCAGCTTGGACATATGGATAGACGAAACTATGCGTTTGCTCGGTTTTGTATAATGAATCAGGTGCTCAATCAGTTTGTTTATGCGATCCACCTCGGAGGGAACATAGTGCGCAAAGGATTGCTGCACCTGGCGGTCATCCCCCTTGGCGCCAATCAGCGTTGCAAATGTGCGTATTGACATAAGCGGGTTGCGAATTTCGTGCGCTATTCCGGCGGCTATCCGTGTAAGCGCGCGGGATTTTTCCTCCTCAAAGGCGGCCTGCTGCGCCTGCTCCTCTTTTGTGATATCCTGCACTGTCAATAGAATGCCGCTGACCTTGCCATATAGTATTACCTGGTGCATTGTGTAGCGGTAGCTGTGCGTTTTGCCGGAGGTTTCCCCCAGGCGAATTATGCGGTTTTCCGCTGTGACCTCCCCCGGCACAAAGCTGTTTGGCCCGGCTTGCGCAATAACCTCGCCAAACACAGGCAGCTCCAGGGCGCTTTGGCCTGCATAGCTTTCCTCCACGCCCGCAATCGCACATGCGCTGCGGTTTATAAGCGTAACTATGTGGTTTTCATCATAAAGCAGCATTGCGTTGGGGGA
>JAJDHH010000041.1 GCA_030266105.1 Eubacteriales bacterium OttesenSCG-928-K08 | reverse complement strand
GGCAACAGCATATGAAATGATGATAGGCGCAGGGCGCAAAAACATCCGCAAACAAACAAAAAGGCATGTTTTGAGCAAAAAATGCCCAACTTACATGCGAAAAAGATATTTATAGGAAACCGCAGCGCATGTTTGCGATTATTTTTGCAGGGCGATATACATGTTTGTTTTTTTAAGTTGCGCCAGCTCCGCTTTGCTCAACCGCACGGCCTGCAATAGCGCGTCATCTTCTATGAGCGCGGTTTCAGACATTATGATTTTTGAGCTGGCGGGCAGATAGCTGTCCGATTCAATGCCTGTGACAAGTGTAACTGCACACGATCAGTGTCAAAAACAGACCTTTACCGGAAACAGCCGGGAATGCCCGGGATATCAGGGGAAACACCGTGTTTGCGTGCACCATGCTTGCGCACGATCAATGTCAAAAACTTTTTCGAAACACTCAAATTCTTTATACATAATTTGAAAAACGCCGTTTGTGGTATATATTAACAAACGGCGTTTAACGCGTTTTGCAACTTCGCGTTACGCCCGACAGGCAGGGCGTTACAACGCGTTACGGCAGGCGCGGGGCAAACCCAAAAACGTGCACAGTAAAACGCCTGAGGTGCGCCGGGTGCGCCGGGTAGTGCGCCGGACTTAAAAGCGGCATAATTAGGGAGTTTTTTTAATTTAGGGTGTATTTGTGATGGGGGCAAGTTTCAGCAATATAACATCGATTTGAGCATAAAAAATGCATAATTATTCATGTTTTGGGCGTACTTTTAGGCGTAAAAATTAGGACTACGCCAGTTTGTTTTGCTTGTTTATTGGTGTCTGGACTGTTTGCTTCACAGTCTTCTGAATTTTAACGGCTTCTGCAACAAGAAGTATTCTTTCATCCTCTGGCAGATTTATATAAATATCCGTTAACTTTCGCAAGTTACTATCCGAATTGGATAAATTCACATCGGATATCTCTTCTCCAATTAGAAGATATTCCATAGAAACAGACAAAAAGCTTGCGACTTGATAAAGGCGATCAGCCGAAGGCAGAGCATCATCCCATTTTCTTATATAGCTACTACTATACCCGAATCTTTTTTCAAGGCTTGCTAACGATTCACCCTTAGGGAGCCGTTCGCGTATACGGTCTACAATCCCCATTCTGCCCTCCAAAACGGATTATAATCATTGACAAAGAGATTATAATCCGTTACAATACGATTGTGGTCTTATGATGTCACCCGCCGACACGGAAATTGTACCACGGCGCAGGCAAACTAAACAAGTGGCAATTAAGTGACAACAAAAGATACATGCAGGAACGGCGACCTGGAGAGCAAGCCTTGGTGCATCATCGGATGCAGATTATCAAAAAGGAGGGAAACCATGAAGCAAGGAGTTACCATTCAGGAGTTCATTGCCAAGTTGGAGGAGTTGCTGCGGCTCACGCGAAACAATGTTGAGCGTCTGGAACTGGAACAAAACGTACGTGGCACCTATGTGAACATCGTCTATGCCAATGGGTTTAGCCGCAAGGTAGATATCACCTGTGATAGTGGGATCGCCATCATCAAAGATGTGGCGGCGCGGGTTTAGGAAGGAGGCAATTAATATGGGTTGCAAGACAGTATGTAAATACTTTTGCGAAAACCGCAACGGACAATCTCTCTTTTTAGATGCTACCAGCGAAGCACAAGCAAAAATACAGATATGCAAACAGTTGGGATGTTCTATGGAGCAAGTGGAAGCGGACTTTGACCTTTTCTTACCTTTAGCTGACAAGGGTGCTGAGTATATGGTCAAATACATTTCCGGCTTAACAAAGCCTGACGAAAAGCAGCCGGAAAGATTCAACCCCTATTGTTACGGTCTTATGGTCAAGCGTATCGAGAGAACAAGAGCTGCGCGTGCTGATTCATGTCCACAAGGTTTTCCTCCCGAAAGTGTTCCATCAATACGTTAATATGCCAAGCACAAGTCAAGAGTGGCTTGCATTGATCGCCGAAGAACATGACCAGAGAAGGTAGTGCCAGTTCCTCGAACGGCAAAAAACCATATGCCTGAACAAAGGCATTAACCTTTTGAGGATCAGGATCGGACAGAATGTCATAATGCAAAGCCCTTTCCAATTCCTCTCCGTTGCCAAAAGCATACTCTGACATAGGTCGGCCACTCTTGGCAACATCATAACAAAAGTCGTACATCTTTCTGTCCGGATCATGCAGAATCAGAGGAACATGCAGGCGCTGGTCGATAGCATAAATTCGGTATCCCTTGGGAAATCGCTTGGGCTTAACCTCGTTGATTTGACTTGAATAGGCAGATAGCTGTTTGTGAAATTCATTTAGATATGCCGGAAATGGATACGGGTTCGCTTGCAGAATGTTGCTACAGTGAACAGAGAGATCGTAGTGCAATGCTGGAAATGATTTTTTCAACGGGACATAATGTTTGCGGACATCATACGTTTCCATCAGTTGATCCTCCTAATATTTGTAATCCGATTGTATCACAGGAGTTTTCAAAAAGAAATAGCATCAGGGCAAGGCCCAGCCCCGTGAAAGCCGGGGCCGCCCCTTTGGGGTGCGGCGCTCAACCTGAAAGGAGGGATACCCATGCCAATGAAAAGATCATACACACCGTGGGGGTTGAAGGTGCGCGCGTTTTGTGCGGCGCATCAGCTGACGCTTAAGGAACTGGCCGAGCAGGCGAATGTGAATTATCAATCACTTCGCGCAACATGCCAGGGCTACCGGCCCGGCTACGATGTTGTGAAGAATGTGGATGCAATTATGCACCAGCAGGATGAGGAACAGCAGCACGCAGCGAGGTAGCAATATGCCATATGTGGATACAAAAACAGCCGCATATTTAACAAATGAAGCACCGCAACGCATCCGTGAACGCGTGGAAACGGGCGAATATAACGCTGTTAAACGCAAGGGCGAGAGTGGCGGCGGCGAGAGCGGCACCAGTTATTTGATTAAGGTGTCCTCTTTGCCGCTGATCGCACAGGTGCGGTATTTTGAAACGCAGGAGAGCCAGCGGCGCTTGGAGGATTGTGATCTCGCCGGATATCAGGAGCGATATGGCGAGGAGGGCATGCAGGAGCTGCGCATGAGGCAGCGTGCCGCACAGGAGGGCAACGCCATTCGCCGGGCAGATGCGCGGGACGCAACCCGGCAGCTGCACACACTGGCCGATGAGAACGGCATAACTTTGCGTACGCTCTATCGTTGGATGAACGCATATGAAGAAAAGCATCTGCCCGGCCTCATGCGGGCCATGGCTCGCAAGGATAAGGGCAGCGCGCCCAGCATGTGCCCGGCAGCGTATCAGTTTGCATATGGGCTGTATGCGCACAAGGTAAAGCGCACACAGTCCACCATCTACAAAAAGCTGTGTGATCGTGTTGAGGAACTGGGTGCGGACGCTTGCCGGAAATGCTGGTTCAATGAAGGCACGCTTGCGCGTCAGGAACTGGAGCTATCCGGCAAGGCCGGGGATTATCCTCCCTGCACCGACCCGGACAAAACCGGCATGAGAATACCCGCCTGTCGTCAGACACTCAGCCGCATCTTGGCGGCGATCCCGGAGGATGAGCTGACTATCAGCCGCAGAGGCGTTGCTGCGTGGAAGAACGAGCACATGGTCATGACTATACGCGAGAAGCCCCAAGAGGTCAACCGCGTGTGGTTTGGCGATCATCACCAGTTTGATTGTTTTGTTCTGGATGAGCATGGCAAGCCGGTGCGCCCTTGGATCACTGTGTGGTATGACGCTGCGACCGGTGCGGTAGTCGGCTGGGTAATCTCCACCAATCCGAACACGGAAACGATCACCGAAGCGTTCGTGAACGCTGTTGCTCACACGAAGCACAGCCCGTTTTATGGCCTGCCTGCCGCGCTATATATCGACAACGGCAAAGACTACCGCAGCAAAACGTTTGAAACTGGAATTATGGGCGAAAACGACCTTGGCAAGCTTAATTCAACCATTGCTACAAACAGCGTAATACAGCTGTTTAACATCAAGGCAGGCATGGATAATGACACGCTGCATGAGCTTGTGGAGAATGTCACCAGTAAAACCAGTATCAAAGCATTGACTTCCTACCAGGGTAAGTTGGTTATAGATGATCTCAAGCGCCGTTTGGGGGAGGAAGAAACTACGCCGCACGGTCGGCCTACCCAAAGTCAGGTAGAGAAAATACTCGTTCTTGCGTGCGAGCTTGGCTGGGATGATCCGGCCCGTCTGCGAGGTTTTCTTGAAAAACGGTACAAGGCCAGTCATCCTCGCTTCTTGACAGACAAAAATGCGAAAAACTGCATTGAAGCCATGAAAGCAATGCTTAAAGGCGGTCGCGGCGAGAGGAAGGTGCAGCAAAATGAATGAATGGGAGCAGCGTATTGATATGCGAGATATTCCTGAGCAGTATCAAGAGATTGCGGAAATGGTTGGTATTCCTCAATTGCTGGAACTATCACGCAGGCTTGGCGGCACCAACTTGTATGTGCCGAAGCATGAGGCATTGGTACGGACAACGCGCGACAAACTGATCAGGGACGAATATAATGGTTATAATACTGAACAACTAGCTCTGAAATACGGGCTAACAGTAAGGTGGGTGCAAGAAATTCTTAGAGATGAGCCGCTTCCGGGGCAGATAGACATGGCGGAGTGGACACGCGAGCTTGACGGCATGCAACCAGCGGGATAGAATATATGCGCAACCGCTGCGGAGTAACCGTTCGATTGAGGAAGTGCTTCGTATTTATACTTCAATAGCCATAAAATACAATATCAGTGTGGGAACACGCCCACGCTGATTTTTTTAATTTGGAGGGGCTGCATGGATTCCAGCTGGATCACATGGATCATACAGGGGGCCATTGGCCTTGGCATTGGTGCTTTCGCATTTTTTGCAAAGCGAACCCTTAACGGCATAGAGGGGCGGTTGGATAAGCAAGAAAAGCGCGTGAAAGAGCTTGAAGATGTTCATTTCAGCCTTTCCAGTATTGAAACACGCATGGACAAACACGAAAAACGTGTTGATAAGTTAGAGGCTGACCATAACGATTTGAAGAACCGTCTGCCTCTAGAGTATACCCGACAGGAAGAATTCCTGCGATCAATAGCACGCATAGATAATAAGCTTGATAAAATTCACGATACGCTGCTAAGGCAGGGAGGCGCGCAATGAAGAATACTCTTTCGATTAACAACAATAAACGGGTTCGCGGCCAAATCCTCACACTGCTGTACGCAGTACATCCCAGCCCCATTGAGGTGCGCACGCTTAGTAACGCGCTATTGGATGGCAATTATATCACATCCCCGGATATTGCTGCGCATGTGGATTACCTTGAGGAAAAGGGATATATACGGCGTGTTGGGCAAGATGATTCGGCGCGCATCCCCGGCATGCTGCCTGTGACAACTTTTGTTAAGCTTGCCGCAGATGGCGTTGACCTTATGGAGGGCACCACCGAAGACCACGGCGTGGACGTATAACCATGGGCAAGCGGGAACGCATACGTTCACGTGTGGATGAACTGCCCACGGCTGTGCGCCAGCATTTGGACGATATGCTTACCAATGTCAATATTTCATATCAGGAGATCGCGGATGAGATTACCGACCTTGGATATGAAATCAGCCGCAGTTCAGTTGGCCGCTATGCACAGCGCACAAATGCGGCGGCACGGCGACTAAAGGAAGCTGCCGCACAAACCAGCGCGTTATTAAGCTTTGTTCGTGAGAACCAAGACGTTGAAAGTACGGAGCTTGCCACCGCGATCATGATTGATGGCCTCACCCGGCGCATAGCAACGGCAGAAGAAGAATATGACGACCTGTCGATTGAAAAAGCCGGAAAGCTACTTGTTCAGCTCCAGCGCAGTGCCGTATACAAAGAGCGATGGCGCAATGCACGCAAGCAGGTAATTGAGGCTGTTGAAAAAAATGTGAAGGCACGTATGCGTCAGGCAATCCAAAATGATCCTGCCCTGCTTGCCCAGCTGCAGCAGCTGGTCAGTGATGCGGCAGCCGAGGAGGTGTCACGGGATGAATAACTGGTATGTTGCCCAAGTTATGACGGGTAAGGAGCAGGAAGTTTGTAACTGCCTCAACTCCCCAAAGTGTGTGGCTATAGCTCCCGTGAAGGTGGTCGAGGAGTTACGGCATGGTACATGGCGACTTATGAGACGCAGAGTATTTCCCGGCTACGTATTTCTTAATTGCAGTATGGATGCTCGTCTTTATCTTTATGTAAAGAAGCAGCAACATATTTTGCGGTTACTGGGTGACGGGATGGGTACACCTGTTTCAGATGAACAAATGACATCGGTACTCACGTTCCACAACGATGGTCACGACTTTGGAATTTCTATAGCCCGAAAGTCGAGTAACGGATATGAAATCTTAGATGGGCCGCTTAAAAAACTGGCTGAAAAGATATCCCATGTAGAGTCCCGGCAGCGAAAAGCGGGAATGGACGTTCAGTTGCCGGGAGAAACCCTTCGCATATATGTTGGCGTAACGATTGTGGAGGATGAGCAAAAAGCACCTATACCAAAAAAGAAGTCCGAGAAATAATTAACCCAGGTATGCGTGCGGCTGATTCGTCGCCCATGCAGGAGCGGGTGATCATACTGGATAGCTACGCAGCCACACTTCAGTGTGGAAGGGCGAAGCCATACAAACTGGAGGTCTGGGCAGCCTCCAGTGGGGTTTTCACCTCCTGAATGCGCTGCGCGTCAATCTAAAGCTGACGCGCAGCAAACCTTCCCGTAAATTTAGCGCACACGAATTATTAAAGTCATATACCCCCAACTATATAGGAACCCAAAACGCGCGGCTAATAACGCGCGTTAAACGCGTTTAACGGCATGTTGTAGAAAGGCGGTGAGCATTTTCGTGGATATTATGCAGGATATTCGAGAACTAATTAACCCGGAAGGCATCACCAGCAAAAATATTATTGCTGCTCAAAAGAGCTTTTGGAATTATTCAAAGCTCATGAACTCAAAGTTTTTTTGTGATGACCGTGCATACCTACGCGAGCTGGGAGACACTTTACAAGGCGTATTTGAGGGTACGATCATCAACCCAAACACTCAAGAGCCATACAAAAAGCTCATGATCAATCTGCCGCCCCGTCATGGCAAGTCTTATTCTGTAACGCTATTTAACCAATGGATGCTGGGCCGCAACAATGATACACGAATTATATCCGTATCCTATAATGAGACACTGTCCAATCGTTTCGCGCGTCAGGTGCGCGATGGCATTGACGCAACAAAGTTGGAGAACAGTCGAATGATATTCTCGGATGTATTCCCCACAACACAAATTAAGCATGGTGATGCGTCAGTGCAGACCTGGTCGCTAGCCGGGCAGTTCTTCAACTTCTTGGCAACTGGATTTGGCGGCACAATGACTGGCTTCGACTCGAGTAATACCAATACAAGTATGTCGGACTCTCGTGGCAATCCCAGCTATCCGGGATATGGAGGCTAGTAGTATGCAGCTGATACCCGCAGCAACTGAAATGCGATTCATTCCTATAACAGCCGAACAAGTCCCTTGCGCGTTGCTATGCAAGCTCGTAGATAAGACATATAGGCTGACCTTCAACTATAATGAAGATTACGACTTTTTTACGGTTGACCTTGAGATTAACAACAGTGCTGATAATATTCCGTTGGTATATGGGGAAATCCTGCATCTGAATAAACCCTGTTTTGAGGCATTTAATGATGAGCGATATCCGCTGCCGGTGCTGGTACCCCTGTGTCTTTCAGGAGATAGTATTGAGCGCATCACGTACGACAGCTTTGGGTCGATAGTTAAATTGTATGTGGTTGATCGGCCTGCTTCGGGAGGTGGTTGGACATGAGGTTTTGGCTTCGCCATGCCGTATTAAACTTGGGCAGCAGCCAGTATACACTGGACGATCTGCATTTTAAGTTTAAGGTACAGTTTGAAGATAGGCCTATGACCTCAACCGCAACAATCGAAATATACAACCTGTCGCCAACAAAAAGAGCAACACTTACTAAAGGCATGCCTGTGATATTGTCTGCAGGATATAAAGGTGATATAGGAACCATATTTGTTGGACAGATATTAGAGTATACGATTGATGCGGGTATTCCCGACAATGTGACTAAGATTACTGCCGCCGATAGTTTGGACGCTTGGCTTGGCAGCAATATTAATAAAACATATAAAGGCCCCATATATGCTCAAGAAATATTGGATGACTTGTTAAATGTGTTTGGTATAGAAGTTGCAATGGCACGGCTTAAAACAAATAAGTTTTATCCGCGTGGTCGCGTATGCAATAGCAAAACCATAAAGGTATTGACACAAATCGTGTGTGGAGATTGTGAGTCTCGTCTGATCATTCGTTGTGGGCAGATTATTATTAACCCTCCCGAAGAGGGTATACACAGTGGTTTTCTGCTGTCGCCATCCACTGGGTTGCTACTTAAAAGCAGCAAGGGCGAAAGCCAGGATGCAGTCACGCAAACCAATGCGTCAGCAAAATCAACGCGCGCAGCACAGAATGAGGCTGAGGGCAGCATGCAGCGCGTCTGTTTAATGAATTATAGGATTGGTTGTGCTGACCTGATACGTATACAGGACAGCGCTACAAACGGAACCTTCCTTGTTAAGTCTGGAGTACACGAAGGTGACCGGGCAGGAAACTGGACAACAACTTTGGAGGTAGTGCCAGTATGAGTTATAGCAAGCGTCAGGCTGATCTGCATAATGCTCAGACTGAACATACACAAAAAAATGTTCGCGTTGCCGCTATAGTGAAGGTGTTATCTTTTGATCCGGACACCATGACTGTAGAGGTACAGCCGCTTAATATGAAAAAGATTGATGGTGAGAGTGCCAGCGCTTCTCCACTAGTGGCCGTGCCGGTCGCTATGCTATGCTGTGGAGAGTTTTCAATACGTCCTTGGTACAAGCGCGGAGATGTTGGAATGGTAGTATATGCCGATGAGGATAACGATGCCGCACTAGAGGGTGGCGGTGCTGAGGTAGAGCCAAGCACCAACCGCAACCATGCGCCGGAGGACGCTTTTTTTATTGGAGGCATTGCTGTTGCGGGCAAAGCCCCGAGAGGGCTGCCATCTGATGCGCTTGTGTTGGCTGCGGGTAATGTATATATCTCAGTTAATAGAAGTGGCATACAGCTTAACGGCGCTGTTGATATCACTGGCGAGCTTACAGTAAACGGCTTAGCATTCGGCACACACACTCATGGCGGAGTTGAGTCTGGAACTGGTTCTACGAGCGGGCCGCAATAGGAGGCTATATGGATAACAGCACATTACGGATCAATCCTGATACGCATGATTTGGAGCTGACCGAGGAGGGCAGTTTCATTATGATACACAGTGATAATACCAGCGCACAGTGCGTACGTCTCACCTTAGAAACCTTCAAAAGCACTTTTTTCCTCGACCTTAACCATGGTACTGATTATGCAAAGATAATGGGAGAACAGCCCACTAACAAAGAAATTGACACAATAATGAGCGAAGCAATCTATCAGGAGCCTAACGTGCGTCACATTGACGCACTGTCTATAGGAGTGGATGGTCGCTTGGTGAATACGTCATTTAGCGCAAGACTCAAGTCTGGGCAAACAATCAATGTGGAGGTGGGCGTGTGAACGAAAATTGGGGATTATCAGAACATGGTTTCAGGCGTCCTTCGTACAATGATCTATTGGATGCTTATGAAATACGCGCTAAGGAATTATTTGGCGTAGGAATAAACCTAACCGTGCGCAGTCCACTTGGCATATTCATACGTATTTTTGCTTGGTTCCTCAGTCTAACATGGCAACTGGCCGAGGCAGTGTATAACAGCGGTTTTATCGATACAGCGGCGGGAGTATCTTTAGCTCGGTTAGGCGCATTTATTGGTATCCGTCCATTTATTGCAGCTAAGGCAAAAGGCACTATTAGTGTATCAGGTGACATCGGTACAAGCGTACCTATGGCATTTATACCGACAACGCCGTGTATCTTGGAACGGCCGAGGTGCTTGCGCTTTATGAAGAATACGGCCTTCTTGAATATCTTGAGCAGGTGAACGCGCTCATACGCGCAGGGAAACACTTTGGCATCACTTGCTATTTCTATGAAAAATACGATATCCGCTTTATGATGCACGAGCATAGCCGCAGGCTTGGTATCAACAACAAACGCCAGGCGATTATGGCAGGGGGCATACGCCGCCATTTCCCTGAGGAAGAAGAGCTTGAAGTAATTGTGGATGGCTTAAATCTGGGCCGGGGGATGAGCTTTAAAAACGTAGCGGGTGGGCTCAACTTTGGCGGCTGCAAGGCCACCGTTACCATGGGGCCGCTTGACCTTAACAACATGGAAATGATGGGCTTTTTAGGTTTTGCGATTGACAGCACCCGCGACATGACAGGCCCTGATATGAATTTCCCCACCGAAATGTCCGATGTGATGCACCGTGAAGGTTACAGCGTGCAATACACCGGCGGCCCTGGTGCAAAAACCGGCGAAACGGGGAAACCAACCGCATACGGCGTTTATCTTTCAATGAAGCAGGCGGTAAAGTTTCATGAGGGGGGCGAAAGCCTCGCGGGCAAGCGCGTGGCGGTTGCCGGGCTTGGCGCTGTGGGCTGGCACATGTGCGAATATCTTTTGAGCGAAAACGTAAAGCTTTTTATTACGGATATCAATAATGCTACTGTGCAGAGTTTTATCACTCAGCATCCCGATAGGGGTATCACGGCGTTCCCTGTGGGAGATTTTCTCACGATGGATGTGGATATTCTTTGCCCCTGCGCCATAGGCGGCATTATAGATGACGAGACCATCCCAAATATTCGCGCCAAATATATCTGGGGTTCTGCGAATAACCAGCTGCGGGCAAGCAGCCAGGAGGAGGAGATACGCCTTGCCAAGCGCCTTGCACAAAGGGGAATTTGCTTTCAGGCCGAATGGTGGCACAATACGGCTGGCGTTATCTGCGGCGTAGAGGAGTATTTGTATGATGGCACACCGCAAACGCTCCAGAAGAAGGTTGAAGATATTTTGCCTACAAATACATGGAAAAATCTCAGCAAGGCAAAAGAATTGGGGATTACGCCAACAGAATGTGCCTACCGCACCTGCGAGAAAATAATTTACGGTTAGGCTCGCCTGATTTTATTGCAGTGCAGCATAAAACGCCATGAGCTTGCTTGCTTTGCTCATGGCGTATTATCTTGACAAACACGCTTTTGTTGGCTATAATAAACCTCGCGGTTAAAAGCGTGTGCGCCCTTGGCTCAGCTGGATAGAGCGTTTGGCTACGGACCAGAAGGTCGGGGGTTCGAATCCCTCAGGGCGCGCCAATAAGAAACAGGCACCATATGGTGCCTGTTTCTTATTGGTGCGTTTTAAATAAAGGGATTCGAAGGGCAAAGAAGCAAACGATCCGGTGAATCGTTTGCCCGCCCCGGGCAGCGAAAGCAGGAAATTGCGCAGCACGGAGTGCAAGCAATGACGAATTGAGCGGAGAATCCCTCAGGGCGCGCCACTATATCTTTAGCAAAAAGATATCCGACCGATTCGCCCAGTGTTTCTGGGCGCTTCACGGTTTTGGGGCGCGGTATTCCAGAATCCCTTTTACCGTAGATATCAGGTAAGCATAAAATGGATACGAACCTCTTGAAGTCCTTTTTATTAGGATTTCAATCCATTTTGTAGCAGAATTCTATGTCGCAAATGTATTTGTCCCCAAAATCTCTCGCCCTTTTCAATTTGTTTGCTTAATATCCATTCGCTCACATATCACCGCGCCCGAAGCATAGCATTCGCTGCGCCTCGGACGTTTTTTGTTTTCCTATGTAAAGAAACTGAAGGAGCGCGCAATATGAAAAATCCACGAAAACCAAGCGCCCGTCCTTCATGGTTTATCAATAATGTGTATTCTATCTTCTTAATCAATAAAATTACACTAGCCATTATTACAGTATTGGCTGCGATGGTTGGAGGTTGAATAGGGACATCAGTTCTGACTTTATTAGCTTCCTACGCTCACGAAAAAACTGCTCAAAATTACTCAGTTCTAAAGATTCATTTGCAGGCAGAAACTTGATGGTGTTTCTTTGCTCTTCAATCCATAGCTTTAATGGCGTTTTGTTTTTACTTTCATTCTCAGAGCCTTCCAAGAATTGCAGATTTGGCAATAGATTTCGCTTGAACTGCCAATCTCTTACCGTTTCTTCTGTCAACGCCAACTGCTTTATTTGCTTTGCTTCAAATGAAACATGAGGATGGCAATGGTCTTGATGGAAGGAAACTTGACTTAACTTTAGCTCCGGGTAGAGGAGCGAAAGAATCACATAGCTGTTTTGACCAATAGTATAATTATCAAGCCAATAATCAATTGCGGCCTCATCGGCCTTAAAGGTTCGGTTGCCAGTTAAAACAATATTTTCAAACACAGACAATGCAAACGGAGTTTTTTTTAGGTCAAGAGACTGCAATGTCGCTCTTGTACTCCTTAAAGAATCATTGCTGGCAATACCGAAAAGCCGATTTGCCATTGAGACAGAGAGGAATTTTCTCGCTTCTTTTTTTGAATCGTCTGTTTTAAACGTGCCTCCCTTATATATGTAATATACAAGGGGCATTGTTGCATTATATGATGTCAGGAAGCCATCTGACAGGCCGATTGAAACGAGCATATCGACCATATTTTCAAGTGCTGTTGATATAGGGCCCCAGTTGTCCCTTATTTTCTGTATCGTTTCTTTTCCAAAGGACTCAATTTTTAGATTCGTTGGAGCATCTACAAGTATGAGCATTAACCGCATCAAATAGTCTCTGCTAAAATTGAAGCGGTCA
>JAJDHH010000040.1 GCA_030266105.1 Eubacteriales bacterium OttesenSCG-928-K08 | reverse complement strand
AATGCCCGTGGGGATGCCGCCCCATTTACGAAAGCGTTTCCAGATTTCCACCGAATAGGCGGCAGTCTGTTCTTCTTTCAGGAGCAAGTGAAACTCGTCCATGTAATAGCGTGTCGCCTTGCCCTCGCTACGGTTCACCGTTACCCGGTTCCATACCTGGTCCTGAATAACGAGCATACCGAGTTTTTTTAGCTGCTTACCTAACTCCTTAATATCGAAGCAGACAAGGCGGTTTTCAATATCCACGTTGGTTCTGTGATTGAAAACATTGAGGCTGCCCGATACATAGAGTTCCAACGCCGAGGCGATACGCGCCGCCTCCGGCTCCGGCTGCCGCTTTACCTCGTCGTAGAGGTCTTGCAAAATCGGCATATTCTCCGGCTTTGGGTCGGCAAGGTAGGTACGGTACACGTTTCGGGTCGCCCTGTCGATAACGGTTTTCTCCACCGGCTCCAGCCCGTTCTTGCCGCCCATCACAAGCTCACACAGCGAGAGAATGAAATCACTCTTTAATGCAAGGGGGCTGTCGTCCTCGGAGTAGTTGAGGTTTATATCCATCGGGTTCACATGCTGTTTGCTTGTGGGCGAGATTTTTATAACCTGCCCGCCAAGCCGCTCCACAAGCGGGAAATACTCTGCCTCCGGATCGCAGATGATAATATCATCCAGGGTTACGAGGAACACGTTGACAATCTCACGCTTTGCGGAAAACGATTTGCCGCTGCCGGGCGTGCCCAATATGAGCCCGTTTGGATTTTTAAGGCGCTTTCTATCGCAGAGTATCATGTTGTTACTGAGGGCGTTGAGGCCATAGTAAAGGGCTTCGCCGGATTGGAAAAGCTCCTGCGTGGTAAAGGGTACGAATATGGCGGTGCTGCTTGTCGTAAGCCCCCGCTGTATCTTGATTTGATTGAGCCCCAGAGGGAGGGATGACATTAAGCCTGCCTCCTGTTGGAAGTCCAGCCGCACAAGCTGACAGTTATATTTCTGCGCAACGCCTTTGGCCTGAAACACCGCGTTATCCAGTTTCCGTTTCGTATCCCCGAAGTTCAGCACAAGGAATGTAAGCAAAAACATCCGCTCATTTCGGCTTTGAAGTTCATGGAGCAGATTTTTCGCCTCACCGCCGTAGGTGGCAAGGTCAGAGGGGATAATATCCATATCGTAGCCGCTTCTCACAGCTTTTTTCTGCTCCGCAATCTTCATGGCGTCCAAATCTGTAATCTTGCGCTTGATGGTACGGATGGCCTCGTTCTGGTCGATACTGCGGACATGGAGATTGACGATGATACTGCCATCCGCCTCCATAAAATCCGCAAGCATACGGTCATTGAGCTCCGGCGCCAGGATTTGCAGAAAGGACACCGCCCCAAACTTTGTACCCATACGGAGTTGCCGCGTCTGCCCGAAATTGAATGAGGACGGGGCGATAAAATCCTTGACAGACAGCCCGCTTGCCGGGAGCCAGTCCCATTCAAAGGAAAACCGCTCCCCGTCCGGGTGAAAGATACCGTGGAGAACGGAAAGCCGCTGCCGCCCGTCCAGTACCCGCGCCGCCGCACCCATCACCTTAAACTGATTGAGGGTATCCGCCTCGATACGGGCAAGGCGGCTCCTGGCGGCCTGAATGTTATCTGCCTCGATGGTAAGGGTGAGAAACTTTGTTTTGACAAGGCCGTTGTTGCCGCGCGCATATTGATGCTGCAGCATATCTGTGTACTCCGTCCGAATGTCGTCAAAGTCGTCGCCCTGGGGCGGTATGGGAATCGTGTTCTGGAAATCCTCCTTGCTTGCGTACCGGCTGATTAAGGAAAGCTGGATGCCGATAGAGGCGTCATAATAATTGTAGAAATCGCAGAGGTTTTCAAACACTGCCGTTTTGTCGTCAGCGCCCGCAAGCTGATAATTCACATCCTCAAACTCGATGCACTTTGAATACGATTTCTCATTCAGTCTGCAAAGCCCATCCGGATACATCACATCAAAGGGGATACTGTCCTGGGCCGAGTGCGGTTTTCCGTCGCCTTTAGCGGAACGGATAACCGCTTCAATCTCCCGCTTTTCCTTGCGGGTGAGCTTTCGCTTTGTTGTTTCTGACAATCGCCTTTACCTCCTTTTCAAGCGTATTTTGCCGAGAGAGTACGGCATAGAAATTATTGGTCTGATAGGGTCGCTCCTTTGGTAGCAGGAATTTTGTGCGGATGAAATGGCCTGCCAATACCTCCAGGGTGAGACCGTTGCGCTCATACATGGCAAGCAGAAAGAACGGGAGCATGACGAGTATCATTACAAATGCCGCCGTGGTTGTGCCTGCGCTGCCTTTGAGCAAAAAGAAAAGCGGTACTCCGATAAGCACCGCCGGGGAGAAACACACAAGCTGCCGTTTTGTTAAGCCGAACAACACCTTGCTTTTTACTTTCGTCAAGTCCTTTGGGACTGTTACATAGGCCAGGGTCAACACCTCCTTTAGTGTGCTGTGAACAGACTCTTTGCGAGACTGCCCGTTTTGAAAAGTGTGTAGCAGAGCAGCACCGTATATCCCATGCAGCTCCAGATTGCTCCCGTGATGTCGCTGCCCACGGCGATATTCTGCACAAGCACCGCATATATCCCGACGCATACCATAATCAGGAACGCCTGAAAACCGAGAGCGAGCAGGGATTTCAAATAGTTCTGGCCCATGCCGCCCCATTCACGGTTTACCATTGTCGCCAGAGGGATAGGCCCGATTGAGGTTACAAGATATATTTCAATCATCCTACCGTAGATGACAAGGAAAATGCAGACGGAGAGGATATTCATGGTAAGGCCCACAAAGATACTTTGAAACCACAGCCCCAACAGGCTCCCGATACTCCAATCCGCAAGTGTCGTTTCCAGGTTCGCTATCGTGCTCGATATATCAATGCCCGCGTCCGAGAGTATCACTCCGGCGCTTTGATTTACCACATACTGCGTCAGGTCGAACACGCCCATAACGATATTCCAGGTGTTCGTTACGAGCATCACGGCTATCATGGTCTTAAACACCCACTTGAAGAAAATCCAAGTGTCTATGTCGTGCAGACTGTTTTTGTCAACTACAATCTGGATGAGCTCGTAGCACATGACAAAGGTTAGGATGATACCCGCAATCGGGAGGATGACGGTTTCGGAAAGGCTTTCAATCATGCTGAATATTCCGCCATTCCAAGCGGAAGGCGTCGCCCCGACTTCTCCGGCGATTTCTCCTACTTTGGTATTCACCGTATCGAACATGCCGGACAGGTTACTTATGATACCGTCAGTTAAGAGCCCCCTGAACCATTCTTCAATCATGTCCCATATCAATCAAAATCGCCTCCTTTTCCGCAGCCCTCCCGCCGAAGCGGGAGAGCGCGGAGGATTGTTGCGCCCACGGTTTAACCGAACAGGCCGGAGAGCAGAGGCACAAGCACCATGCCGATAAGGGCAACGCCGCCGCCCGCCATGAGCTGCTTCATGCCTTGCGATTTTGCACCTGATAGCCATAGGTAAGCCTTTGAAGTAATCTCCAGCTTTTCCCCGGCTCCACACCGGGCATGCACCTTTCAGCGCACCCGGCGTTCCATCGAAACAAGATTTCTTTCGTTTTAAACACTACTTACACACTCCGTTACAGCAATATTTTTGTGTTACACGATGGCCAGATTCCCAGCCAGTTCCCGCAGTTTGTTCAGTTTGGCAAGCTGTTTTCGGTCAAGTTGAAGTTCGGCCAAATATTTGCCGATGGTGTTCGCTATGGTTGCGTGGATAAGGATATGCACCGCTTCTGTAACAAGCACTAAATTCCCGTATTCATCCGTGCCGCCATTTTCCAGTGGAACCTTGTGGTGGCAGCGGATGTCATGGGGCATGAGCGGCTGGCCTGTAATGGCACAACGCCCATACTGCGCGGCAAACAGCGAAATGCGGTTGTCGGCAAACTCAATGGTCTTGTCCAGCACCGGGGTACGCATCAGCCAGAGCATCGTATTGGTATCAATGCCAAGGTTTTTGTGAATTTCAGCGCGGCCCTCCGGCGTGTAGCGGTTGATGCTTTTCTTTTTGTGCAAAGCATCTTTGGTTTTGACATAACCCACCGGGATAACCGGGTGGCCGTTCAGAAACCGCAACTGCCTGCTTTTTCCATAGCGTTCTTTGATGAAGCCTTTTTCCAACGTGCCTTTCCGGGTCAGTTCTTTCAGCCTGCTGTGAAGCTGGCGCTTGATGGGAAAGGCGATAGCGTAGAAGTCCATGCTGACATGAGTTGCCAGCCGATAGTAATTGTGCAGGCCCGCCACAACGGAATTGTACTTTTGAATGGCCCTGTACTGCTCCCGTTCATTGGGCGGGCGCTTCATCGCCCGGACGCAGGCGGAAAGCTCCTCCCGCGCCCGTTTCATCGCCTTGTCGCTCACATGAGAGTGAACCGTCCATTTTGTGCCTTTCTTGCAGACTTTCAGCTTGAAGCCCAGAAAATCCGAGTAACGCTGTTTCAGATTGACCACCGTTGACTTCTCCGGGCTGATGTCCAGCCCCAGACGGTCTTTCAGCCAAAGCCGTGATGCTTCAAACGCGCGAACCGCGTCGGCGTGGCTCCGGCAGAAGATTTTGAAGTCGTCGGCATAACGGACGATGTGCATTTCTTTCAGCCTGCTCCCGCGCAAAGCCCGGTAGGTATGGCTTTTAATTTCCGTGCCCGCCTTGTTGAATCGGTGTTTGTAGGGATAGTGCGTAGGCATGTTCTCCCATTGAGAAGAAACCCACCAATCCAATTCGTTGAGCACGATGTTGGAGAGAAGCGGCGACAGGATGCCACCCTGCGGTGTTCCCTTTGTGGGGGTAATGACCTCACCGCCGGGCAGGACTATCTCTGCTTTCAGCATGGCCTTGATGATGCACAACAGCGTTTTGTCCCGGATACCCATTTCCCACATCTGCCGAATAAGCTTTGTATGGCAGACGTTATCGAAAAAATCCCTTGATGTCGATGTCCACAACGTAATGAAGATTTTGCACCTGCATTAACCGGCAGCATTGCGCAATGGCGTTCTCTGTGCCGCGGTTGGGCCGAAAGCCGTTGGAATGGTCGTGAAACTTGGCTTCGCATATCGGCTCCAATATTTGCAGGATGCTTTGTTGTACGATGCGGTCAACAATCGTGGGGATGCCCAGCGGACGGGTTTTCCCGTTGGGTTTGGGGATTTCCACCCGTTTGACCGGGCGGGGATTGTACCAACTGAACTGGCGTTGAATGAGAGAAACATACTTTTCCTCGCTCAATTTGGCGAGGTCTTGTATCGTCCGGCCATCTACGCCTGGCGTATTACTGCCCTTGTTGCCCTTGATGGTGCGGTAGGCCAGCTTGATGTTTTCCGGGCTGGTGATACAATCCATCAGCTGGGTAAAGGTTTTGCCGTTCAAGCTGTCCGCATACAGTCCATCAAGGACGGATTGCAGGCCGTAATACTCCGTATAGCGGATTTTACTGCGTTTTACTGTTTTCTTTTGCTGCTTCGAAGCCAACACAGGCATCCTCTCCTTTCGGGTTGGATTTTCTTTGTCATACTCGAAGCTGCGTTTGTAGTGTTTTCAGTTTGAAATCTTGTTCCGACTTGGGGCTATCCCTCCACGGCTTGTTATCACCGCTTCATCGGTACTGTGCCCCTACTCTCACCGGGATAAAGTGCGGTTATACCAAAATCGGCTTTCCCGCCCAACGCTTCACTGGCCCACAACGGCCTCCACGTTCCCGGCTTTCCACGTTCCGGCAATCCTATCTTTGGAACCTTTTAGGTGCTTCCTCTAGGCCTGTGCCCAGCCATGAAAATGACCTTGCCGCCTGTAACGGCATGTGGACTTTCATAACAACCATTTTTACTCATCCACGGACACCCCGCGCGAAGCGGGGGAATGCCTTTCGACAAATCAAACGTATAGACCCGTACATTCGGAAGTTCGTCAGTGCTGGTTGCACATTCTCACCATGAGATTCCGACACCCGGCATATAGGCAGCGCCATCCACCTCTGGACAGGTTTCGTGCGGAAAAATCCCGCTTACGGCTGCTCTCTGCCGACTTCACCGAGCTTTTGACCGGGAAACAGTTGCATATCTCCCCGCCAATCGGAGTATCAGTGTGGGCGTTTCTGGGCGTTACCCCGTCATTCCACCCATCGGATTGCCAGTTCTATGAAGCGTGGATGCGGCTCCTTTCAATCCGCTTATTCTTCACTTCACGCCTAACCTTTTCAGTTAGGAACGTGTCGCACGATTATCGTTGCCATACCCCTCCAGGAGGTTAATCACGCCCCAAATTCCGAGGCCCGCGCCAAGCGCAATAACAAGGGTTTGCAGTACACCGACAGCAGAAGTAAAAAATGCCATATAGTTTTTCCTCACTTTCGTTTAATCAGATTTTTCGGTTTCGTCTATGTCCAGTTCGTACAAATCAAAGGGTTCATCCGGCTTCACAATGCCGGGTTTCCTTTTCATGTACCGTTCAATATCAAATTCATTTTTCTTGTCGGCGTCGGCAAGGTGCTTGTAATTCGGGTGCTTCATAATGTCGTATTTGTCCGAGAAAAACGGTCTTACGCCTCGCACCTGCAAGATACACTTGCCTCCGTCCATCACTGCGATTTCATCCTGGGTCATCAACTCCTTTCCTAATTTCTGGAAACTCCGGCCGTGGGAAACCTGCGTGCCCCGGTTCTCTGAGGTGTTAAAGCTGTCTATGGTCTCTTTGCCAAGCACCTCCGAGATTTCTTTGAGCGTGGATTTCTCCTTGCCTCCCAAAAACAAGGTTGTGTCGCAGTTGCCGACGATGGTATCTGCGGCGTCCTTGTAAATGGACTTTAATTGCGATTGGCTTTGCAAAATAATAGAAGCCGAGATTTCCCGGCTTCTGATGGTAGCTATCAATTTATCGAAATTGGGTATCTGCCCGATGTTCGCAAACTCGTCTAAAATACAGCGAACATGAACAGGCAAGCGCCCGCCGTACACATCATCCGCTTTATCGCATAAAAGGTTGAATAACTGCGATTGCAGGATGGCGATAACGAAATTAAAAGTCGTGTCGGTATCGCTCATAATGAGGAACAGGACGGTTTTCCTATCGCCCAGGGTATCAAGTTCGAGCTCGTCATACTCCATCAAATCCCGCAGTTCCTTTATATCAAAGGGAGCGAGGCGTGCGCCGCAGCTCACCAAAATTGAGGCGCGGGTCTTTCCGGCGCTGAGAAGAAACTTCTTATACTGCCGTACCGCAAAATGCTCCGGGTCTTTTTCCTCCAACTGCTCAAACATCAAATCAACCGGGCTTTGAAACTCGTCGTCATCCTCTTTTGCCTCGGATGCGTTTATAAGGTCAAGCATCATAATGAAGTTCTTTTCTTCCTCCGGGGCCTCATACCAGATATAGCCGATAAGGGCGCTGTAAAACAGCCGCTCGGCTTTCACCCAAAAATCTTCACCGGCTTTTTCACCGTCGCCTTTCGTGTTCATAATGATTGTGTTGACGAGCTTCAAAATGTCCTTTTCGGAGCGTATGTAAGCGAAAGGATTGTAGTGCATACTCTTTTTGAAATTGATGGTATTCAGCACTTTTATCCTGTATCCGCCCTTTTGGAGCAGGCTACCGCACTCCACAAGCACCGTCCCCTTTGGGTCGGTGATGACATAGGACGAGTGCATTTGCATGAGGTTGGGTTTGGCGAAAAATCTTGTCTTGCCGCTGCCGGAGCCGCCGATCACCAGAATATTCTTATTCCTGGCGTACTTCGGTTCCTTTGGTCGGCTCGACATGGTAAGGTGCTCGGTCTGCGTGAGGATAACGTTATTGGAAAACTGCTTATCCATGTAGGGCGCAATATCTTCCGGCCCGCCCCAACGGGCGCTGCCGTACTCCATGCCCTGGCGATATTTCTTTGCGTTCTTGCCCCTCACGTACACCACAAGCAGGATAATGACCGCTCCGGCGATACCGACGATAATATCTATCGGGTGGAGGGAGAGGCCAAAACTTTCAAAGGCCGCCGAGAAGCCGTTCCTCAGGTTCAAAACCTTTGCGGAGAGGTCGGCACCTCCCGCCAGCCGGAACGCCTGGCCCACTTTATTGAAAAGCCAGATGAACAGCACATAGGGCAGGTTCGGGAGGATGATTTTCTTGATATTTACCCGCTTCACAGCTCCGGCCCCCTGTCTTTGGACTTCACTTTTTCCCGCTGCCGGGTTTTCTGCTTCGCTTTCTCACGCGCCTGGGAGAGCAGCTTGCGGAGGGATGGCTTTTTCTCATGGTCGAGGTTCTTCGCGGAAAACTCCTTGAAGGCCGCTGTCAGCACATCCGCATCCCGTCCTTTGAAGAAAACGAGATACCGGGGCGGCTCAGTGGAAATATCCTTTTTCAGAGCGAAGTCAATACCATACTTTTTAGCGGTCTGCTCAAACGCCTTGATATTGTCATTCGTGATTTCAATATTGGAAACGCCCGTATTCTGCTTCATAAGCTGCCGTAAGGTCTGTTTGCCCTTGTGAGGCTGTTGGAGTTTATTTTTGCCTGCGGAGAGCAACTTTTTCAAGGCTTTCTGCAAAACAGAAGCGGTCAGCTTGCTCGCCTGGATGGATAATGCTATGGTCTTTTGGGTTACTTCCTCCTGCATGAGCTACCTCCTTTCACCGCTGCCGTACATATCGTGATTGACGAGCGCGGAATAATAACTGTCCATCGTCACCGGCGCATTGAACAATGCCGCAAGCAGATATTTTTTGATATTGCGAACGTAGGTCGTGTTCTGCGCCATGCAATCAAGCACATACTGGATATGCCCGCTGTCCAGCTTCAAGAGCCGCGACTTCACCACCTCGGCGGGGAAGTCATCCCCTGCAACACGGATTACCTGCCTTGCGGAGCAAACCGTTTCTACAAGCAGCTCCACGATTTCATCCAGCCGTTCCCGGTCCAGCCGCTTGTCCTGAGCGATAATGTCATACTCGATATTCTCCAAAATGATTTCACGATATGTTTCTCTCATATCCATTCTTATCCCATCCGCCGCCTGTGGCTCGAAAGGATTTGATTGGATAGGATTTGATGTTTGCGTAATTGATTTATTTTTGTTTGATACTTCTTTACTTAATTGCGTTGGATTTTCCGACAACGGGTTATCCGTTATCGGGTTTCCCGGTATTGGATTTTCCAATGACGGATAATCCAATATCGGCTGTTGCTGCGGCTGCTCAAAGATAATGTATTCAATGGCGGTCATCTTGCCTTTGGCATCCCGCCCTTGACGGCGAATGATATATCCTGCCGTTTCAAGTTCCAAAACCGCAGTACGAATAGCGTCAACACTTTCACGGTTGATATGGGATAACCCTTTCAGGGTATAATCCCAATTCTCCGGCAAAGACAACATTTGCGATAACAAGCCTTTTGCCTTTAGCGACAGCCCTTTGTTCCGCAAGTGATGATTGCTCATAACCGTGTAACCTTTGTTTTTCTCTACTCGGAATACTGCCATAATTTCAACTCCTTTCTGATAATTGGCATAGAAAAAGACGCTTCGCATGAAGCGCCATTTTCCTTTACTATTTTTGCTTTCAAAACTTACTGAGAAAATCATCGTATTCGTCCCGCTTGACCTTAATGCCCTTGAAGTCATCGGACAGCATGAAGTCCATAAGCGAGAGTTTAGGAATAAGAAATGCCTTGCGAATTATAAAGTGATGCAATTTTTCTGAAGAACACCAGTCAATGACCGTATCAATGACATAACCCGTTGCTTTAGTAATATCCGTAGGTTTCATCAAATCAGGATAATCCTCCAACCAACGGTCAAGCCTTGCTTTGGTCGTTTCGCATCGCTCCAACGGGTATAGAAAATACGGTAACTTTCGCTTATATCCGCTGTTGCCCTGATACCATCCGGGCTGTGCCCGATAAAGGGCAGGGTTCTTGTCACGCTTTTTCAAAAATGCCACAACATCTTTTGTCGCTATGGTAAAGCGGTGTGTCTGCTTGCCGCTGTCGATTGCGGGGATGATGCCACTCTCCAAGTAATAGAGCGCCGTTTTTTTGCTCACACGGCAAATGCGATAGAGCTGTTCTTTCGTGATATATTCTGGATACTCTTTGAGCACCTTGCTATAATTTTTTGCCATCATTATCACCATCCAAATAGATTATCGGCGGCAGGCGAAATGATGCCTTTGGGGATGAGTTTGTCTCTCCGATGTCTCTCCTGTCTCTCCAATGTCTCTCCAAAATCCGAAAAATCGCCCAAATCGTGATGGGTTCGAAAATCCAGTAACAGCAAGGAAAAACAAAAAAAGACGCTGAAAAACCTGAGTTCATCAGGGTTTTCAGCGTCTTGTATCTTCCTCTTAATTCTCACAATTTCCATCATCTTCTTTATACTAAAAAAGACTCGAAATCAGTTTGCGCGCAAGCGCACGTGGGTTCGAATCCCACCCTCTCCGCCAAGCGGAAAAGCCTTGAAATAAGCGAGTTTCAAGGCTTTTTTATGGCCCTTCATCATAATATCACCCCTAGACTGCCTACTATTTTTATAAACTAGCTCTGAAAATTGTCCATACTGATTCATTTCTTCAAAGGAGACCTTTTTAGGGCATGTTTTTATAGCTAAAGCCGATTAGTCATATATGTTTTTGCCAAATTCAAAGGACTTATCCAGCAAATCGGTCTTATCAATTTGTGGCTTCCCGTTTGTGTCACCGCAGCCGCCAGCTAGAATCATGCCCTTGTCGTTAAACCCAATGTAGTTGACTATGGCAACTCCTTCTTACAAACCGTTCAATCAGTAGCAGGCTATCTGCGACAGCCTGCTACTTACCTGTCGTGATGTATATTTTGCCAGCTTGTTAATATTTTGGTTTTCATCGTAGCGAACTAGGGCGCCATATTTGCAATTATTATAGCCTAGAGGCGTATTTTACACAATGTAACAAAAACGGAAATCAATAATACTCTGCGCTGGATAGAGTATCAATGTTCTTTTTTTTGACATCCTTCCATAACACTAAAGATAAAATTGCATTTAAAGCATAAGCCACAGGAAAAGCGACCCATACATAATTTATATTACCGCTTAAAGACAGAATGTACGCAAGCGGAAAAAGTGTTACGATTTGCCGGGTCACAGAACAAATTAAGCTGGTCCGGTTTCTGCCCACGGATTGAAAGCTTGTTTGACTGATTAAGCAAAATCCCTCAAATATAAAAGAGATGCTAATTATGCGAAGCGCGGGAAGGCCTATCTGCCGCATCTCATCAGAAGCCCCAAAAAGACCTAAAAGCTGGTTAGGGAGTATTTGAATGATCGCTGTTCCCACAAGAACAATAACTGCCATGTAAAGGAGCGCGTAACGCCGTGTGCTTAAAATACGCTCCTTTTGCTTAGCACCATAATTGTAGGACATTATAGGCAACATTCCACTTGTGAGCCCATAAACAGGCATGAACACAAAATTTTGCAACCTGGCGCAAATGCCGTAAGCTGCCGTTGTTATAGTGGAGAATGTCAAAAATACACCATTGAGCAAAAAGTTTGTTATTGATCCTATCGCCTGCATTATCATTGCGGGAAGGCCGATTTTGTAAATCTCTTTTACAATCGCAAAATCAAACTTAAAGCCTGTAAAAGACAGTTTAAGCTCCTTATTGTAACGCTGGTGAAAGAAGAAGGCACATATAAACCCCATGGTTTGCCCTATAACCGTGGCGATTGCAGCGCCTTTTGCGCCAAGGGAGGGGAAACCGCCTAAGCCATATATCAAAATTGGGTCAAGGATGATGTTAACGATAGCCCCGATGATTTGCGAAATCATCGAAAACATAGAACGTCCACTCGCTTGTAAAAGTTTTTCAAACAGCTGCTGCCCAAACATGGAAAAAGAAAAAACCATACAAACGGACATATAATCGATGCCATAAGAAACTATTTCCGCATCCGTCGTTTGAAGAGTGAAAAATTGGCGCGTTAAAAACAGACCAATCAAAAGGGCAATAAAGTAAGCGAATAACGCCAGCAAAGCACCATGCTGAACAATTATCTTTGCTTTTCCCATGTTCTTTTGGCCTAACGTGCGCGCGAGAAAAGCATTTACACCAATGCAAGTGCCAATGCCTACTGCAATCATCAAGGTTTGCATGGGGAAGGTGAGGGATACAGCGCTCAATGCCTTTTCGCTGTATCGGGCAATGAATATTGAGTCAACTACATTGTAAAGGGCCTGCACCATCATTGAGAGCATGATTGGCAGGGAGATTGAGAGTAGAAGTTTACTCACAGGGGCAGTTTCCATTTTGTTTGTTCTTGGAGCTTGCATATTAGTTCTTTCCTTTCTAAAAAAGACAAAAAGAGAGCAGGTATTACCTCCACTCTCCAAGATACTAACGGCGCAAGCCCTAGTAACAAATAATTGTATTCAATTATAAATACCAACCCCGGGCAGCATGAAAAATTTACTGTCCACTAACATTATACACACATTTATTAAAAAGGCAACGTCTGGTTTTTTTCATAAAAACTTAACATGGTCGCCACAGCCTTTTCCTTTTGCATTTGTAATACAGGTGGAATTAGTATTATACTATACTTGCGCAATATGCGCTAAGAAACAAATAACTTGGAGGTATTGTATGCATATTCATAAGCCGGATGAGCAGGTAACAAGCGCGGAGAAAGCGCTGCAGCTGTTAAAGGAAGGGAATGCGCGGTTTGTAAGCGGTATGTTCATGAATAAAGATTGCCACAGTGAGGACAGGGAGCTTTTAAAATCCTCCCAAAAGCCGTTTGCCGTTGTGTTATGCTGCTCTGATTCCCGCGTTGCGCCGGAAATCTTCTTCGACCAGAAGCTGGGCGATATATTCGTTATTCGCAATGCTGGTAACATTACGGATGAAACCGTGCTAGGCAGCATTGAATATGCCGTGGAACATTTGCACACCCCTCTTGTTGTGGTGTGTGGGCACTCTTGCTGCGGCGCGGTTACGGCAGCATATGAGGGTTCAGAGCTTCCGCCAAACATACAGTCCATTGCAGAGCGCATAAAGCCCGCCATATCGCGTGGCGGAGACCTTGACAAGGTGATTCACAACCATGTGGAAGTTGTTGTTGAGCAGGTGTTAGAGGATGAGTTTGTAAAAGAGATGGGCACAAAGGTTGCAGGCGCGTATTATGATATTCACACAGGGGAGGTAGCGTGGCTGTAACGATAATAAGTGCAAAAATGCAGCTAAAAT
>JAJDHH010000004.1 GCA_030266105.1 Eubacteriales bacterium OttesenSCG-928-K08 | reverse complement strand
TTGGTTTGATAATTGCGCGGCGCGCAAGCATTGCGGGCGCGGATGGCGGCTGCCAGGCTGAAACCGGCACCGGCGCTGCCATAACCGCAGCGGCGCTCGTTGAGCTTTGCGGCGGCACAGCCGAAGCAGCGCTTGACGCTGCGGCTATCGCACTCAAAAACGTTATGGGTCTTGTGTGCGACCCTGTTGCAGGGCTTGTTGAGTGCCCCTGCATCAAACGCAACGCGATTGGCGCAGTTAACGCAATGCTGTGCGCCGACCTCGTGCTAGCGGGCGTTAAGAGCATAATCCCGTTTGACGAGGTTGTGCAGGCGATGAAAAGCGTTGGCTCATCCATGCGGCCCGAGCTTCGCGAAACAGCGCTTGGCGGCCTTGCCGCCACACCCACGGCAAAGGAAATCGCAAAAAAACTCAAAGAAAGATAGCAAAAAATTAAATACGAACAAACACAAGCCCCCAAATAAATTTTGCGGGGCTTTATGTATGATTATTTCATTCGTGAGACACGATATTCAGTATGAAGAAGTGGGTGTTTCATTTTCAAACATTAAAGGCGGCAAGGAGCCGGGCAAGCGGGATTGAATGGTCCGCACAGGAAAGCGGCGCAAGGCTGCGCGATGCGATTATTGCCTGCGCCTGCGGAATGGGCGCCGTGCTTTTAATACTGACCATACTGTTGCTGCGCGAGCGAAATGGCGCACAGGAACTGGAGCCGCCACCGTTGACGGTTTTTCCGAGCGCCTCGCCAACGCAGCTTTTGCCCCCGACGCTGACTATTGCGCCATTGCCAACGCCTGTTGCAACGCCTACGCCATCACCCAGCCCAACGCCAAGCGCAAAGCCGACTGCAACACCAACCGCAAAACCAACGCCAACACCTGAGCAAACGCCCGACGAAACGCAAACGCCGGAGCCTGGCGAAGAAACCCCCGACCCAGAAGAGACGGACGAAGGCGGGCTTTGGGTGCCGCAAAACACACCGGAGCCAATTGGGGATTGGTGGAACCTTTGGGCATAAATCTGTTTTCATAAAAGTGAGGTGCGGCTTTGCCGCCTGTGTTCTTAAAAGCTATTCCTGGGGATTATCAAGGGGTCTGCAACCCCTTGATGTTTAATAAGTGGGCAAGGGCGGCGTGCACGCCCGCAGCCCACACCTTGCACGTTTTGCTGGCCGTGAGGCATCGCCGAACAAGCAAAACGTGGAATCTCAAAAAAGTGAGGTGCGGCGAAGCCGCCGCACTTTTTTGAAAGCGAAGCGCTATGCCCCATATTTCTTCACATAGGTTTCGATGCCCTTTACAAGCGCCTCTACGATTTTATTTTGATAATCATCCTGCTGCAAAAGCAGCTCCTCTTCAGGGTTTGAGAAAAAACCGCATTCCACAATGCAGCCGGGCTGCTTCCCCTGCTTCAAAAGCCGCCAATTACCCGAGCCGACATTTCGTGGGCTATCCGGCTTTAATCCATTGTTAAGCGCATTTTGAAGCGACTTTGCAAATTCCACACCATAGCTTTTGTTATTATACTGCAGGTAAAACACCTGCGGGCCTTTAACATCCGGCTCGTCATATGCGTTTTGGTGGATGCTGACAAGCAGGTTTGCTTTAGCCTCGCTTATGATTTTTTCTCGCTCAAGCATGTCCGCCTCCTTGCGAAGCGCAAGGTCGGTTTCGTCCGCGGGGCCAAGCGGGTTATCATCCTCGCGGGTCATTAAAACGATCACTCCATGCTCTTCCAAAGCAAGCTTGAGTTTTTTTGCGATCTGCAGGTTGGTATCTTTTTCATAAGCGCCTGTGGATACGCCAATCGTGCCAACATCCGTGTCGCCATGCCCGGGATCGATCAATATCGTTAAGCCCAAAAGCTCGCGCTGGCCTGTGGCCACAACCGATGAGCAGCCGCAAAGCAGCAAACAAAATAAAACAAGGGTAATGGAAATTAGCTTACGCATTAAAATAAAGACCCCTTTCAAAACTGCAGTCTCTATTTTACACCTGCCGGATGAAAAATTCTCTTGTTTTACAGTAAACATTTTAGAAACATTCCCATTTGTAACAAACAGTAAAAAAGATGTATACTAAATAAGTTATATATGCTTCGAACGATAATATCAGGGTAACAATATTTTGGAATGTATTATGGTATGATTTTTCTGGAGGTAAAATAAATTGTCGCTAAACACAGTGTTTTTTTCGGTCGTATTTGGTCTGCTGCTGGTTGCCGCCGCTGCGGTAATCGTGCTGCTGATGCGCTCCGAGGGTAATGGAAAACGAAAAAAATGTCCGGCCTGCGGAGACCCTATTTCACAAACCTACTCTTTTTGCCCTCACTGCGGTTATGAAAGGAGGGCGCACTGATGAGCTCTTCAGCTAACATCATTTTTATGGCGATCCCGATCTTTCTTCTTGCGATGGTTTTGCCGCTGCTGCTGGGCCTGTTTGTGTATCGCGATGCAAAATCCCGCGGCATGAACGCGCTTTTGTGGGCATTTATCGCGGCGCTTGCGCCCAGCCTTGTTGGCGTGATTGTGTATCTTGTGCTGCGCCAGAAAAACGAACCTTTTGCCTGCGCGCACTGCGGGCAGCATGTGCAAAGCGATTTTTCCTCCTGCCCATATTGTGGCACACAGCTAAAGTACGCCTGCACACGTTGCGGCAACCCTGTTGACGGGACATGGAAATTCTGCACCTGCTGCGGCGAAATGCAGCCCGAGGGGCGGCCTGCAGGCATGCGCGAGATTAAAACCGAATCCCGCAACATGAAGATCCTGCTTGCCTGCCTGATTTCGATTCCGGTTTTGATGATGCTGCTTGTGCTGCTATCCGGAATATGGGTTATGGCATACTAAAATATTAAAAAAGTGATGTGCGGCCTTGCCGCACATCACTTTTTTATACCTACGCATAACATATCACCATGCTGGCCCTGCACCTTACAGCGCCGGCATTTTTATAGGAATGCGGCGCATCCGCTTTAAAGCGTACGCCCTCGCCCGGCCCGGCAACAAGCGTTTGCCCGGCCACACACACGGAAAGCTCCCCATCAAACACGCAAATAAACTCCTGCGTGCCATCCGGATGCGGCTCAGCCTCTAAACAGCCGCCCGGATCAAGCTCGACCGTGAGCATTTCAAAACCACAGACACTGTCGAAAGGGAAAAGCATATAGTTCCTGAAGCGCCCCTCGTCTTCAGTTTGGGGAACAACATCGCGCACAAGCTCAAGCTGGCTATCCGCGCGGCTGCCCATAAGCTCAGAATAGGGAATCTTCAGGCCGGAGGCGATTTTCCACACTGTTGTAATTGTCGGATTCGCTTCGCCCCGCTCAATTTGCCCCAGCATGCTTTTGCTCACGCCAGATTCGCGCGCCAGCGTATCGAGGCTCAGCTTGCGCCTTGCGCGCAATAATTTGAGGTTTTCGGAAAAGATGCGGTTAATGTCGTCCATTTTTTCGCTCCCGTCTTGACAATATAACGCACGTATTGTATCATATATCGCACAGACTGTCACTAACAGTATTATATCAGCCAGAACAAGGAAGGTAAACGAAAATATGAATTATGCAAGCTTTTTGCTATACGCGGTGATAACAACCTTCACCCCGGGGCCAAACAACATAATGGCAATGACGACTGCCGGGCGCTTTGGCTTTAAGCGCGCAAGCCGCTATTGCTGGGGGGTGTTCTTTGGTTTTCTGGCGCTGCTTTTGCTGGCGGCGGTTTTTTCATCGGCGCTTGCCAAAATCGATCCACGCGTGCAGATTGGCATGAAGGTTGTTGGCGCTGGCTACATGCTCTACCTCGCCTTTACAATCCTGCGAGATAAACCCCATGTTCAAAAGGAAGATGGCAAGCGCCACCTTGAGCCGGACAGGGTTTTTACGGGCATTATAATGCAGGCGATTAACCCCAAGGCCATTTTCTTTTCGATCACCTGCATGTCCAGCTATGTGCTTGTGTTTACTAGTGTGCCTTTGGAAATTGGCCTGTTTGCGCTTTTGCTTTCAATTATTGCGCTTGCCTCAACGATGCTGTGGGCGTTTTTTGGCGCGGTGTTTGAGCGGGTGTTTAACAAACACAAAAAGGTGCTTAATGTTGTGATGGCGCTGCTTTTAGCATATTGCGCAGTAGCGCTGTTTCTGTAGACTTCAAAAAAGTGCGGCGGCTTTGCCGCCACGGTCAGCAAAATCAACAAACATAACGAAGCAATTAAAAAAAGTGGCAATGCCACTTTTTTTAATTGCTTTAGCCTTTGACGGCGCCTACCGTCATGCCCTTTATTATGTTCTTTTGCAGCAGTATGTACACGATCAAAATTGGTATCACCACCAGCACGACTGCCGAGGCCATAAGCCCATAGTTTGTGCCCGCCTGCGAGTTAATGTCGTTTAGCAGCAGAGTAACGGTCTTTTCGTTTGGCAGCCGCAAAAAGAAGCTTTGCGTAAACAGATCGTTATACGACCACAGGAACGAAAATATCGCCACAGTCGCAAAGGATGGCCTTGCCATTGGCATAACTATCCGGAAGAATATCTTAAACACGCTGCACCCATCAAGATAGGCGGATTCTTCAATCTCCACAGGCAGCGATTTAATAAAGCCCAGCAGCACGATTATCGCAAACGAGAGATTACCCGCAATCTGCGGCAGTATCGTTGCAATGAGCGATTTATAAGCCTCCCTTGAGCTTGCAAGCCCCCACGCGACCTCCATTTTATAGATCGGGATGATCGTACAAAACACCGGGAACATCATGCTCGCAATAACAAGCGAGTGCACAAACTTTTTGCCCTTAAAATTGTAACGCGCAAGGCCATACGCAAAAAGCCCTGCAAGAATAATCACAACAACGGTTACCGTAATGGAAATTATAAGGCTGTTTTTATACGCATTGGGAATGTTAAAGCGGCCAAACGCAAGCTCATAGTTATCCAGCGTAAAATATTCCGAACCCGGCCAGGGGATGCTAAAGGAATCCCGCCTTATCTGCCCACGATAACGGAATGAATTGATTATAACCCAATAAAAGGGATATATCGTCGTGAGCGCCCAAAAGCTCAACACGATGTAGGAAACAACCTTGCCTGCCGTAATCCTTCGCAATGCCCTTTTGAAGCGGGAGGGCTGCTTTTCGCTTACTTTTTTTGCAGAAATGCTTTCCATAGTTTCGCCCTCCTTTTAATAATCCACTTCTTTGAAAACGCGGTTTGCAATCTGCGAAATTACCACGCCAAGCACCACGATCACCACGGCAATCGTTGAGCTATAGTCCACATCCTTAAACACAAACGCCTGCGCGTACATATAAGTGCCGGTAAGCCAGCTTTCATCCAATGGAATGCCTGTGCTGAACATTATCCACGGCAGATCAAACACCTTAAGCGCCCCTGTGATCGCTAAAATGAGGCAGGTGGACAGCACATTCCTTAAAAGCGGCAGCGTTATGTAGCGCGTGCGCTTGAGGCCCTGCGCGCCGTCAATAGCGGCGGCTTCATAAATTTCGCCCGAGATGTTATTGAGGCCCGTAACTATAATTACAAAATAGAACCCCACGTACTGCCACATGATTGGCGCCAGCATCGTAAACAAAAAATGATTGGAATCCTTCCAGTCGATATAATCGCTCAAACCAAGAAACTTTACAAGCATCTGGTTGAGCATACCTCCGTTATAAAGGAAAATCAGGTTAAACAAAAGACCAAGCGCAGTTGCGCTGATTACGATGGGAAAAAAGTATACCGTGCGGAAAAACTGTGTGCCAACCTTGATATTGTCAACCAACAGCCCGAGTATAAGCGCGAAACCCACCTCAAACACAATTGTCGCCAGCATTAAAAGCATTGTGTTTTTTAGCGCCGTACCCATAATCGGGTCGTTAAACAGCTTTTGATAGTTTGCATACCATGGGTCATTCATGCCCTGTGCGGATGAGCCCAGCTGCGTTATGCGCTGAAAGCTGTTGGCAATGTTCATAATAAATGGGTAGAAAAGGAACACCGCCATAAACAATAATGCCGGGATAAGGAAAAATACCAGCGGGCCCTTCTTTTTATAAATCGTGGAGTTCATTTTACATCCTCCGCTTAGGCAAGGGGGCTGCCCGCCTGTGGCAGCCCCCTTACGGCATATATGTTTACTTAGAATGTGTTAGTATGGATTTTTTATCCGTTATTATTGGTTGTTCATCGCAGCGAGCGTCTCATCGATGAGTGTCGCAGCTGTTTTGCTGCCCGTGATTACGTTCTTAAGATCGTTGAACATGACGCCACGGATTTCCGGCGGGATGTTATCCTGCACGGCGGCAACTGCGCCTGTGGTGCCCTTGAGCATTTCGAGCGCGGAGAGTGTCAGCGAGCTTGCATCTGCCGGCGGGGTTGTGCCGTTCTTAAGAGCGGTTACGCTTGTTGCGCCAAAGGCGGAAACAACATCATCGGTGGTCATGGCCATAACGAACTTGACGGCCGCATCGCGCTTGGCGGGATCATCCCACGCCTTGCGGGTGATGAAGTAACCGGAGGAGAGGCCCGAAACAACATCGGAAGCCTTACGATCGCCGCCCTTGGAGGGCACGTATGTTACGATAAAGTCTTCGAGGTGATCCGCACAGTTCTGCTCGAACCAGCCGATCTTCCAGCTGCCATCGATCAGGAAGGCCGCTTCGCCATCACCAACCAGCTGCACGGTGTCGCCATCGGTCGCTGTCAGTGTGTTGACGGGCAGGTAGCCAAGGTCATAGAGTTCTTTGATGTCGGCAAGGCCTTCGGCCCACTTTTGAGCAACAGCATCGGTGCCGTTTTCAGGCATATCGAGGTGATTGTCAACATTGCCATGGTTAAAGATGGTGAACTCAAACCAGTAGTGGGGAACTTCCTGCAGGGATACGCCAACGGGTGTAAAGCCAGCGTCTTTAATCTTCTGGCAGTCCGCCAGGAACTGATCCCATGTGTAGTCCGCGCCGGGGATTGCAACGCCAGCTGCCTCAAGCACCTTAACGTTTGTGAACATGCCTTCCCAGTAGCCGTTTACGGGCACTGAGTATTTTTTGCCGTCCGCGGGGGAGTTTGCGAGCATTGAGTCTTTCATGTTAGAAGCGTATTCCGGGTATTCCGCGCGGATTTCGTCAATGGAGACGACCTTGCCTGCTTCTACGAATGGGTTGGAGTCAACGCCTGAGAAGTAGAAGAGCACGTCCGGCTCGGAGCCTGTTTCAAAGTCGGTGAGGACTTTTGCTTTGAAAACTTCGTTGGATGTGTCGGAAGCATCAAGCACTTTGTTGCCGGTTGCAACTTCGTATGCCTGGTAGGCTGCTTCGTAATTCTGGCGGTTGCCATCATCGCCGCCGTATGTGGTCACAACAACCAGCTCAACGGGTTCGTTTGTGTCAACGGGAGGCGGTGCGGGTTCATCGGATTGTACGGGCGGTGCGTCCGGTGAGGGGGACGATGGGGCGGGGGTGCTAGGCTGGCAGCCTGCGAGCACGCCAAACATCATCAGCACAACAAGAGCAAGGGCTAAGGTTTTCTTCATGATTCATTTCCTCCATTTTGATTTATCGTTGAAATGACGATAGAAAGCTTTCGCTTGTGTATTATTATAATGCACATTATAGCAGCGCTTAATAACCAGAATTGCATTCTTTTGTTTTTGCTTGTTGAATTTTTTGTGAACAATATATGGTTTTTTGAGTACAAAAAATGTACTCATCGCCATTTATGGCACGAATCTTTTCCAGGATTATGGCTTTACTTTTGGAAAAGCTGTGGTATACTACGTATAAGAACATTTGTTCTGTGCTCGTATTTTTGGCACCTGAAAGGCGACCTTTATGGATCTTATGCAAAAACTCACAATATTGGCCGATGGCGCAAAGTACGATGCCGCCTGCACTTCCTCAGGTGGGGACAGGGAATCGGGCGGCCGTGGCCTTGGCAGCACAATTGCCGCAGGCTGCTGCCACACTTTTTCGGCGGATGGGCGCTGCGTGTCGCTTTTAAAGGTGCTGCTTTCAAACCATTGCATTCATGATTGTAAATATTGCGTTAACCGAAACTCAAACGACACTCAGCGCACGGCGTTCACGCCTGAGGAGCTTGCCGAGCTCACAATTCAATTTTACCGCCGTAACTATATCGAAGGGCTGTTTTTATCCAGCGGCGTCATGAAAAATGCTGATTATACCATGGAGCGCATGATAAAGGCGCTTGAACTGCTGCGCTATAAATACGATTTTTGGGGCTACATTCACGCAAAAACAATACCCGGCGCATCGCCCGAGCTTGTGCGCCGTTTAGGCCTGGTGGCGGACAGGCTGAGCATCAACATCGAAATGCCCAGCGAAAAAAGCCTAAAGCTGCTTGCGCCCGGCAAGACTAAAAGCGCCATACTAAAACCAATGGCGCAGATTAGCTCCGGCCTTACACAAAACAAGCAGGAGCTTGCGCTTTACAAAAACGCGCCACGCTTTGCGCCTGCAGGGCAGGCCACGCAGATGATAATTGGCGCAAGCCCGGAAAGCGACTATCAGATAATCAACCTTGCGTCAGGGCTTTATAAGGGTTATGGGCTAAAGCGCGTGTTCTACTCAGCCTACATCCCCGCCGTGCAGGATAGCCTTTTACCCTCGGTGGACACTAACCCGCCGCTTTTGAGGGAGCACCGGCTCTATCAGGCGGATTTTCTCATGCGGCAGTACAAATTCGAAGCCTGTGAAATATTGAGCGAAAGCACGCCCAACTTTAACCCCTACCTCGACCCTAAATGCAACTGGGCAATCAACAACATGCATCTTTTCCCGGTGGATGTTAACCGCGCCCCATACGAAATGCTGCTTCGTGTGCCCGGGCTTGGCCCAAAAAGCGCACAGCGCATTGTGCATGTGCGAAGAAGTGCGCGGCTCGATTTTCCCGCGCTCAAGCGGTTGGGGGTGGTGCTAAAGCGCGCGCAGTATTTTATCACAACAAAGGATCATCCGCGCGGCATAAACATGGGCCGCGAAACCACGCTACGCGCGCTTATCGACCCGGGGGTTTTTAAGCATGGCATGGAGCAGATCAGCCTTTTTGGCCCCTCGGGGCGTGCGCTGCCCGGTGCTTCGGATGTTAAGCAGGTGGATGAAGCCGTGGAGGAGGCTGTGTTATGTCTCAAAGCAAGCCTTTAGCAAACCCAGTTAATGTGGAATATTTATACGACGGCAGCCTGCCGGGGTTATATTGTTGCGTTTATGAAAGTGTTTATGAAAAGGAAATCCCGCTTGATATTTTGGCGGAAGCCGATGCTCCGCCATCGCTGTTGGAGCGCCGCCTTATTTTAACCGATATGGAAAAGGCAAAGCGCGTGCGCGCCTCCATCCCAAAGAAAATATCTGCGCGCGCGATGGAGCTTATCGAAACCGTGTTTTTAAGCTGCCTCGAAAAAAAAGAAATGGCGATTTTACGTTTTTTGCTTTTTGCATATCGGCATGGAAAAAACGCGGCGGATATGTGGCACCATCCGCTTGTTGACCCGCTCATAAAGGCGGAAAAGCATCTTTTAGGGGAGCGGCATTTGCTGCTTGGTTTTATTCGTTTTTCGGATTACGATGGTTTCCTTTTTTCGACAATCACGCCTAAAAACTACATTCTTCCGTTCCTAAAAACACATTTTATAAACCGATTTTCCAACGAGAATTTTATGATTTACGATAAAACGCACGGCGCTGCGCTCATTTATGAAAACCGCAACTGGAGCATCGTTTCGCTTGAAAACGCGGATATACGCGAGCCCTCTGAGGAAGAGCAAAGCTATCGTGCGCTTTGGAAGCAGTTTTACAATACGATTGCCATTGAAGCGCGCACAAATCATAAGTGCCGCATGACGCACATGCCAAAGCGTTATTGGGAAAATATGCTTGAGGTAAAAGATTTGTTGTAGAACATAGGTATCGGCGCTTACAGCGCCGACGAGAGTTTATTTTATTTAATAGCAGGGGAGATCCCCTGCACCCCCTGTCATAAAAAAAGCACCCACACCTAAAAATGTGAGAGTCTATCTCTCTGCTTCCCATAATGCAAGGGGGTGCAGGAGTCGGAGCTGAGCGCGCCCGGTGGGGCCTCGGCCGGGAGACGGCCTCGCCACTAGCCCTGCGGGGCGTCGCGAATGCAGCGAAGCGAAAGACCAGTGAGGCAAGAAGCAACATAGCTGCAAGAAAATGTGGTTAATTCAAAAAAGTGAGGTGCGGCAAAACCGCCGCACCTCACTTTTTTTAAACATCAATACATATCTACCACAACAATCTCGCATGGGCTGCCAATCCGCATTGAAAAACCCCATGTGCCCACACCGGAGCTGACTATCGTGTGGCTGCCGCAACCGGAAACACGGTGGCCATAAAGCATTTCGCAGCGGCCAAGGCGCTCCCTAAGCTTACCCGTGGGGAAAAGCTGGCCCGCATGCGTGTGGCCAAAAAGCTGCAGGCGCACAGCCTGCGCTTCGCCCTCCTTCAGGCCAACGGGCCTGTGGCCCATCAGCACAACAGGCAGCTTTGCGCCAATGTCCTCCATGAGCGCGCTTAGCGGCTTGCGTTCACCCGCGGCAGTATCATCCCTGCCGACAAGATAAAAGCTGTTGTCGATTAGCTTTGCCGCATCGCGAAGCATGGTCACACCCACGTTTTTGAGCTTGCACGCAAGCTGCTCAATATCGAGCTTGTTTTTTTGTTGAGCGCCATACTCATGGTTGCCCGGCACATAATAAATGCCTAACCTTGCGCTGATGCGCGAGAATGCGTTAAACGAAGCATCGTATTGCGCGGGCGTTGTGTTTTCTTCATATACATCGCCGCAAAGCAGCACAATGTCCGGCTTTTGCTGCTGCACGCGCTCGAGTATTTTTTCGAGCGAGCCGGGCTTTACGCCCGCGCCCAGGTGAATATCGGATAGCATGACTATTCGAAGGTTATTCTGCGCTTTTGTGAATTGCTCCTCACGAATGTAATAGTTGGTGATGCGTATTTTTTTCGCGTTATAATAAGCATACACGCAAAATGCAAACGCGAGCATGAGCGGCAAAAGCCCGCCGCTATAAAGCCGGTCCCACGCGCGGGCGACTACCGTTTGCCTGCAAACAAGCCAGATTATTCCCCGGATTATATCCGTCGCGATAAACAGCCCGCCAAGATACATCATATACCCCAGCAGCACGCCCTTAAAGCACAGTGCGCTTATCACAAAAATGACCGAAATCAGCCCCGAAACGAGCCATATGCTCATTTGCAGATTTTGCGTGTGCATGAGCAGGCGGTGCAGCCGGAGAGAAAAATATGCTGTAAGCGTTATTAAAAAAATTAAAAGGGTATTACGCTTTGATTTTTCTAGAGCGTACAATTCGTGTCTGTCCTTCCAAAGTCATTTGCAAAATGGACACGCTCGCGTCACATTTGCGCTAAATTATATACCGTATCATCATATGCATTTTTAACCCGCGAGTCAACTTTTCTAACGCATAAACATGATTTTTTACAATTACATTGTGAATTTTTTCGCATATGATTTAATATTGAGCGCCTTCAATTGCATCAGCCGCAAAAATGCGGTATTCTAATAACAAGCAGCATACTAATATTGTGCCTTAGAAAAGGGGGTCACCTTATGAATTCATCTGATTTTCGCGCGGCGGCACGCCGGAGCCTGAGCGGCTATTGGGGCGTTGCTCTGGCGATCTGCCTTGTAGCCGGGTTGCTTGGCGGGCTTGATGGCGGCGGCGTTAACTTTTCAAGCAATATGGATATTCAAACCCTGCAGGATATGCAATACTATATGCCCGGCCTCTATTCGTTTTACACAAGGTTCATGTCCGTCATGTTTGTGCTTTCGATCGTCTATCTGTTCATTGGCGGCGCAACGGAGCTTGGCGTGTGCACGGTGTTCTCCCGGCTAAACTTAGGCGAACGCCCGGAATTTAAGGATTTATTCAGCCGCTTCTCCATCTTTGGCAAGGCGCTTGGCCTTAGGCTGTTCATGAATCTGTTCATTATGCTCTGGTCGCTTCTGCTGATAATCCCCGGCATTGTAGCATCCTACCGCTACGCGCTCGCGCCCTACATAATGGCCGAGTATCCGGATATTGGCATCCGCGAGGCGGTCAACCGCTCCAAGGAGCTGATGCAGGGCCACAAGGGCGATCTTTTTGCGATGAACCTCAGCTTTATCGGCTGGTCATTTTTGTGCCTGTTTACGCTGGGCATAGGCTATCTCTGGCTCAACCCATATATGCAGGCAGCAAACGCCGCGTTCTATCTTAACCGCACAGGCCGCCCGTGTGGCCTTGCGTTTGGTGAGCAGCCCCCACCGGCAGCGGATTCGCAGGAGTCGCAGGCATACAGTAACAATCCTGAAAGCATATAGTATCTTCAAAAAAGCACTTCGTACTTTTTTGAGGATCACCACATTTGCTTGTTCGGCCATGCCTCACGGCCAGCAAATGTTCCAAGGTGTGGGCTGCGCACGCACATGTCGCGCTTGCCCACATATTAAAAATCAAGGGAGCTACGGCCCCCTTGATAAACCCCCGGAATGATTCCTTGACACATAAAAAAAGCGGCTATGCCGCTTTTTTTATTGCCTACAATTCCACCATATAAAATCCGTTTTTGCCGAACTGCGCCCGCTCACTAAAGCCTGTTTGGCGCAAAAGCTCCGTTGCATTATCAAACGCAAAATCGAGGTTTTGCGCCTGATGCGCGTCGGCGCTCAAAATGACGGGGCACTTTAGCTCATGAAGCCGCTTTAATATAAACGGCGCGGGGTACGGGGTATCCCTATAGCCCCTTGCCATGCCACCCGTGTTTAGCTCCACAACCTGACAATAAGCGCTTGCAGCCTCAAGCGCCTCAAGCGCAAGCTTTTGGTAGGCCGGACTTTCTTCGTCAAAATAGCGGTTGCCCGAATTAAACTTAACGGGCAGGTCAAAATGCGCGAGTATATCAGGCCGGGTGTTTTTTGTAAAATGCACCATCTGCTCAAAATAGTTGCGGATAAGCGCTAGACCATCGCCCGAAAAACCATCCCTGAGCGCACGATCCATTTCGGCCATGCTCATATCCACACAATAACGCTCGCCATCCTTAACAACAAAATGCACAGCGCCAACGATATATTCATAATCGTCTCTATCGTGTGGGTCGATCGCGTCGTTCTCCAGCCCCAAATAAATTTCAATCCGCCCTTCGTACTCGTCCCTAAGCCTTAGCACCTCTTGCTTATATTCATTTTCCCCATCAAGCGTCATCGTGCCGGGGTCGCCATAACAAAGGGGCGTGTGGCCCGAAAAACCCAAGGCGCGCATGCCTTTTTGAAGCGCAACCTCCACAAGCTCACGCGGGGTATCCGCGCCATCGCAAAAGCTTGTGTGGGTGTGGAAATTGCAAAGCGAGCCCGCTTTGCTATTTCCCTGACTCCTGCTTAACCTTGTGGTCGATAATGTGTCGTTTTTGAAGCTCATCGAGCACCTCCTTGGGGGTGATCCCCATTTCACAAAGCAGCACCAGCACATGGTATGCCAGATCAGAAACCTCATAAATCGTCTCTTTTTTATCCCGCTTCATGGCGGCGATGATTACCTCAGTGCACTCCTCGCCCACCTTTTTGAGTATTTTTTCGCGACCGCTTTCAAAAAGATATGTTGTGTATGAGCCTTCGGGCATGCTATCCTTTCGGCCGGCGATCAATTCATAAAGCGAGGTTAATGAAAAACGCTCGGGGATTTCCTTTGCGCAGTGCGTGGGATTAAAAAAGCAGCTTTCCTTGCCGGTGTGGCAGGCAGGCCCATCCTTAACGACCTCCACCACAAGCGCATCAAAATCACAATCCGCCGTTATGCGGATTATCTTTTGCCTGTTGCCGCTCGTTTCGCCCTTGCGCCAAAGCTGCTGCCTTGAGCGCGAATAAAAGCAGGTGTAGCCTTCATCCATGCTTATGCGCAGGCTTTGCTCGTTCATGTAAGCAAGCGTGAGCACCTCACGGCTAAAATAATCCTGCACTATTGCGGGTATGAGGCCCTTTTCATCAAACTTGAGCTGAAAATCCATCGTTACTGTCCTTTGCTTTTATAATCTTACTTCAATACCCTGCTCGCGCAGATATTCCTTCAAGTCCTTAACGGCAACCTCCCTAAAGTGGAAAATCGAGGCCGCAAGCCCTGCATCCACCTTGGGCACCTTCTTAAAAAGCTCCGCAAAGTGCTGCATGTTGCCCGCACCGCCGCTTGCGATGACCGGCAGGCTCACAACATCGCATATTGCGCTTAAAAGCTCAACATCAAAGCCGTTCCTCACCCCATCGGTATCGATTGAGTTTACAACAAGCTCGCCCGCGCCATGCTCCTCGCCATAGGCCGCCCACTCGAGCGCATCGCGCCCGGTATCCTCCCGGCCGCCCTTTTGAAAAACATGGAACTTGCCGTTCACACGCTTAACATCCATAGAAAGCACAACGCACTGCGCGCCATATTTTAACGCCGCGCGCTCAAGGAGCGTGGGGTCCTTTAATGCGCCGGTGTTGACGCTGACCTTGTCCGCCCCGCATTTTAGCACACGGTCAAAATCCTCAACTGTGTTTATGCTGCCGCCCACCGTGAGCGGGATAAAGACCTCTTTTGCCGTTCTAACGAGCACATCAGTAAAGAGCGAGCGCCCCTCCACGCTTGCCGTAATATCGTAAAACACAAGCTCATCCGCGCCGCTTGTGTTATAAAGGCGGGCAAGCGCAACAGGATCCTCCACATCGCGCACGCCTTCAAAGTTAACGCCCTTAACCACCCTGCCATCCCGAATGTCCAGGCAGGGGATAATTCTTTTTGTAATCATGCTATTCCTCCCCGTCTGCAAGTAAAATCAGTTTTGATAAATCGAGCCTGTTTACATAAATCGCCTTGCCGACAATCGCGCCATAGGTGCCCATATCCCGCAGGGCGGTAATTTCATGCTCGAAGCTTATGCCGCCCGAGGCGATTACATTGATGTCGATTTCGCGAAGCGCACGGTAAGCATCCAGGTTGGTGCCATTTAGCCCGCCATCCTTTGCGATATCCGTATAAATCACGGTCTTAACGCCCGCGCCGCTAATTCGGCGGCAAAACTCAAGCGAGCTTATATCCGTCGTTTCCAGCCAGCCGGAAACAGCAACCTTACCATCCCTTGCATCCACACCAACGGCGATTTTATCGCCATATTTGGCCACCATTTTTTCCACAAAGGGAAAGTCGCGCACAGCGACTGTGCCTAAAATGACACGGCCGACGCCAATATCCAAATAGCGGTTTATGGCGTTTTCATCCCTTATGCCACCGCCAACCTCCACAAAAAGGCCGCCGATTTCACAAATTTCTTTTATTGCGTTTAGGTTTACCTGCGTGCCGTCCTTTGCGCCATCCAGATCAACAACGTGCAGGTTGCGCGCTTTTTGCTCTTTGAAATTTTCAGCCGCCTGCCTTGGGGAGTTGCCATACACCTGCATCTGATCATAGTCGCCCTGAAAAAGGCGCACTACCTGACCGCCGCGAATATCCACCGCCGGAAAAAGCTCCATCATATCCTCCTATAGCTCACAAAACGCCTTTAGTATTCCCTGCCCCACCTCACCGCTCTTTTCGGGGTGGAACTGCGTGCCATACACGTTTTTGTTTTTAACAACGCCGGGAATTTCCACACCATATTGCGAGCAGGCAAGCACGGATTTTTCACAACCCTTCGCGTAAAAGGAGTGGACATAATAGGCGTAATCATTTTGTTTTATGTAGCGGAAAATGGGGTCATCCGGCTTCTGAATTTTCAGGCTGTTCCAGCCTATGTGGGGAATTTTAAGCTCGGGGGGAATATCATCCCTGAGCGAATGAATGCTGCCTTTTATAAAACCCAGCCCCTCATGCTCGCCAAACTCGTAACCCGCCTCAAACAAAAGCTGCATGCCCACGCAAATGCCCAATATTGGTTTACCCTGGCTCGCCGCTTTTGCAAGCGGCGCTTCAAGCCCGCTTGCGCGAAATTGTCTAATGGCATCCCCAAATGCACCCACGCCGGGCAAAATTATTCTATCCGCCTTAATAAGCTTATTCTGGTCATCCGTGATGCAAAAATTCACCCCCAGCGCTTCCAGCGCGCAGGAGAGCGAAAAAAGATTGCCCACCCCATAATCTATAACCGCAAGCATATTCTGCCTTTCTTTAGTAGGTTTTATAATACCAACTGACCCAAAAACCTTTGGGGATTATCAAGGGGTCGCAGCCCCTTGATTTTTAATAAGTGGGCAAGAGCGGCGTGCACGCTCGCAAGCCCACACCTTTCACGTTTTGCTGGCCGTGAGGCATTGCCGAACAAGCAAAACGTGGAAAACTCAAAAAAGTGATGTGCAGCGCAGCCGCAGCACTTTTTTGAAGTCCTTTAGAGCAGCAGCCCTTTTGTTGAGGGGAGCTGGCCCATAAGCCTTTCATCCTGCTCCACCGCTTTTCTTAGCGCACGCCCAAGCCCCTTAAACACCGCCTCGATAATATGGTGCGCGTTTTTCCCCGCAAGCTGGCGCACATGCAGCGTCAATTTCAAGCTGCGGCAAAATGCGAGCAGAAATTCTTCGACAAGCTCGGTGTCAAAATTGCCAACGGTTGGCGATGGGATTGATAAATCGCAATTTAAATATGCCCGCCCGGAAATATCCAGCGCCACATCCACAAGCGCCTCATCCATCGGCAATGTGCAATTGCCATAGCGGCGAATGCCGCGCCCATCACCTAGCGCCTCACTAAATGCCGCGCCAAGCACTATGCCAATATCCTCCACGCTGTGGTGGTAATCAACATCAACATCACCCTTGCAGCTTAGCTCAATATCAAACAAACCATGCTTTGCAAAAAGGGTAAGCATATGGTCGAAAAAGCCGCTGCCACTGTTGATTTTTGATTGCCCCGCGCCATCAAGCTTAAGCGTCAGGTTAATATCCGTTTCGTTTGTTTTGCGGCTTAATGTTGCCTCTTTCATAATCCCTCCAGAATTCGATCCGTTTTTTCAAGCAGAGCTTCCATTTGCTCCTGCGTGCCTATCGTGATGCGCACATAATCGCTAATGCGCTCCTTATCAAAATGACGCACAAGCACGCCAAGCTGACGCAGCTTTTGGTAATATTCCCCGCCGCCAAGCTTGGGCGGTTTGGCAAAAAGGAAATTCGCCTTTGAGTTAGTCAGCTCAAAACCACGCTCCAATAAAGCTGATCGCGTAATCTCACGCACGCGGATGATCTCATCCGTGCAGCGCTTAAAATAGCTTTCATCCTTGATGGCTTCTGCGGCGGCAAGCAAAGATAGGCTGTTGACATTATAGGGATTAAACGAAAATTTCATTTTGTTTAAGTCCGAAATTAACTCCGCGTTTCCAAGCGCATAACCTAGGCGCGCCCCCGCAAGATTGCGGGATTTTGACATTGTCTGCACAACGAGCAGGTTTTCATAGCTATTGATTAAGCTCACTGCGCTTTGAGCGCCAAAATCTACATACGCTTCATCCACAACAACAACATTGTTGGGGTTGCGCTTTAATATTTGCTCAATCTGCTCCAATGTGAGCGCCAGCCCTGTTGGCGCGTTGGGGTTAGCTAAAAAAACTGTCGCCTCGGTCGCATAATAATAATCCGGCTCAAGCGATAAATCCTGCATCAGCGGCGCAACGCGTGTTGGCAGGCTATAGAGCCCGCTTAAAACGCTATAAAGCCCATATGTGATGTCGGCAAACGAAGCGGGCCGCCTCACATCACAAAACGCCTGAAAAGCAAACGCGAGTATTTCATCCGAGCCATTGCCCAAAAGCACCTGATCGGGTTTAAGCCCAAAGTATTCTGCAATGAGCAGCGTTGCCTCCTTTGCAACAGGATCCGGGTATAGGTTCAGCTTGCTTATTCGCTCGCTATTAAGCGCCAAAGCCACCCCTGGTGCGGGCGCAAATGGGCTTTCGTTTGTGTTGAGCTTGATAAACTCGCGCTCTTTTGGCTGCTCTCCGGGAACATATGGTTCCATTGCGGAAAAGCGTGGGGATAAAAAACGGCTCATACATCTTCCTCCCTGGTTGGGTTTTCAAAGCGTATCGTGGCGCTGTTGGCGTGCGCTGTAAGGCCCTCCTTTTTCGCAAAAAGGGCGACCTGCGCCTGCACTTTTTCAAGGGCTTCTTTGGAATAATAAAGGTACGAGGATTTTTTGACGAACGCTTCCACACCCAAGGGCGAGGAAAACCGCGCCGCGCCATGTGTTGGCAGCGTGTGGTTGGGGCCTGCAAAATAGTCCCCCAGCGCCTCGGGTGAATAATTCCCTAAAAAGACACTGCCCGCATGGCGCACAATGCCCAAGAGCGCAAAGGGCTCCTCCACACAAAGCTCCAAATGCTCAGGCGCGATTATGTTTGAAAGCTCCACCGCTTTTTCCAGGCTTTCCACCAAAATGATGCGTCCGTTCTTTTCGAGGGATTGCCCTGCAATCTCCTTGCGGGGCAGTTTTGTTAGCTGAAGCTTTAGCTCTTTGTTAACAGCATCCGCGATTTTTTTGCTTGCGGTGAGCAATATGCTTGCTGCCTCAACATCATGCTCGGCCTGCGCAAGCATATCCGCCGCAACAAATGCGGGGTTTGCGCTATCATCCGCAATTATTAACACCTCGCTTGGCCCCGCGATCATGTCAATATCAACAAGGCCATACACAAGGCGCTTAGCCTCGGCAACATATGCGTTGCCGGGGCCTACGATTTTATCAACTTTGGGTATAGTCTGTGTGCCATAGGCAAGTGCGGCTATCGCCTGCGCGCCGCCAACCTTAAAAATGCGGTTTACCCCGCAAACATATGCCGCAGCAAGCCGCTCGGGCGATATTGAACCATCCTTATCCGTTGGTGTAACCATTATGATTTCTTTTACGCCCGCAAGCCTTGCGGGGATTGCATTCATAAGCACAGTGCTGGGGTAGCTTGCCGTGCCGCCGGGGATGTAAATGCCCACACGATCGAGCGGGATCACCCGCTGGCCCATCACAATGCCGGGCTTGTCCGCAACGATAAAACCATTGCTTTTTTGGTGCTGGTGGTAGGCTTCGATATTTTTTGCGGCAGCTTTTAGCACGGACATAAACTCAGGGTCCGTTTTTTTAACGGCCGCTTCAATTTCTTCCTGAGTGACCTCGAGGTTTGTTAGCGCTGCCTTATCAAAACGCAACGCATAACGAAAGAGGGCTTCATCGCCGTTCTTTTTCACATCCCCCAAAATTTCCTCAACGGCGGGGCCGATTTTGCTTGCCGGCTGGCGATCCCTGATCGCCTGCGGGTCAATATCCCCCGCCATTAAAAGCTTGATCATAGTACCTCCGAGAGCTTCTTAATAAGCTCCTCTATGCGGGCCTGCTTAAATTTATAGCTCGTTTCGTTTGCGATTAACCTTGCGCTGCACGGGGCAATCTCCCGATAAACGCTAAGCCCGTTTTCCTTTAGTGTGGTGCCTGTTTCCACGATATCGACGATTACATCCGTCAGGCCGATTATCGGCGCAAGCTCAATCGAACCATTCAGCTTGATAATTTCAATATCCCTATCCTGCTTGCGGTAATATTCACGCGCCACATTGGGGTATTTTGTGGCGACACGCAGCATGGAGCCATACTCCTCCTCATAGCCGTTTTGGGCGGCAACACAAAGCGCGCAGCGGCCAAGCTTCAAATCCTGCAGCTCGTAAACACGCGGCTCGGTTTCTAAAAGGATATCCTTACCCACAACGCCAACATCCGCAGCGCCCCGCTCAACATAAACCGCAACATCAGAGGGTTTAATCAGAAAATAGCGCACGCGTGTATTATCATCCTGAAATATAAGTTTGCGGCTATCCTCTAAAAGGCCCTTACAATCGTAACCCACAGAAGCAAATAATTTATACACCTTGTCGCCAAGCCTGCCCTTTGGCAAAGCGATATCAAGATAATCCAAACTCATGGCAGCACCTCCCGAAGGGTTTTTTCACTCGCATCGTAAACCTTGGCGCGCTCCGCGCGCGGCGGTTTTGTTTTGCCTGCATAAACCCGGTTGCCGAGGCTTACAAGCGCTTCAACAATTTTGTGGGTTAGCGCCGGGTCTGTTTTTTCATCATATAACACAACAGCGTCATATTCAAAAGCGACGGGCGGCGTTAAATAGCGCTCGATCTCATCAAAGTGGATGGCGTAACCCATCGCCTGAAGCTCGGGTTTGCCCATGCGCTTCAAAAGCGGATCGTATCGCCCGCCCACTAAAAGCGCGCGCGGCAGGCTCGCGATGTAACCACGCAGCATAAGCCCATTATAATAGTGCGATGCGCCGGTAATCGAAAAATCCAGCCTGAGCGCGGAAACATCTTCAAATATGCTGGATAGCGCACAAAGCTCATTAAACGCTTCGCGCATTTGCTCATTTAAAACAAAAGGCTCAAGCTCTTTAAGCGAGCTTTTTAGCGGGCCGCAAAGCGCGGCAAGCTTCAAAAGCGCAGGCTTGCATGCGCCGTTTATGCCAAAGCTTTCAATAAGCGCGGCAAGCTCATGCTGGTTCTTTTTTTCCACACAGCTTAAAATTGCCCGCTTGCCGCCTCCCGGCAAAGCAAGCTCGTTTAACAAGCCGGTCAACATACCCATGTGGGAAATATCTAAAATATAGTTTTTATCAAGGCACGCAAGGCTTTTTAGCGCAAGCGACACAAGCTCGCTTTGGGTGTAAAGCGTAACCTCGCCGATAAATTCCACGCCAATCTGCGTAATTTCCCTAAACTCGCCCGCTTCAAGCGATGCGCGGTATACGCTTTCGGTGTAATATGCCTTTTCGGGGGCTTCAAGCGTTGCCCTTGTGTTTTTGACAATGCTCATAGTGACATCGGGCTTTAGCGCCATTAGCTTGCCGTTAATGCCGGTGAACGCCAGAATTTGCCCTGAGCCCACAAAATCGCGGTTCGCCTGATAAAAATCGTATTCCTCGAATTTAGCCATGCGGAACTTACGATAGCCATATTGCTCATAAATATCGCGCAACTCAAATGCGATCTGCTCGCTTTTGCGCATTGTATCCAAGTGTATTTCCATTCGCTTTTCCTTTTCCCGCTAACACAAATTTGCGCAAGCTTATAAACTTGCGAGTATCATTATAGATCACTTTCACGCGGTAGTCAAGTAGTGTGCTAAAGCGCGCTGTCTACCGTATGAAGCTTGCAGGCAATTTCGCTGCCGCTTATTTCAACGATACCATAGCTTGCGGCCGCATGCGCAGAAATTTGCCTGCTCACGCAGCCGGGGTTCATGACCCACAGCCCGTTTTCGTTTTTAAGCAATGGCCTGTGCGTGTGGCCAAAAAGCACAGCATTTGCGCCAAAACCTTCCGCCCGCTTCAGCAAGGAGGTTAGCCCCGTTTTTACACCAAACCTATCCCCATGGGTGATGTAAAAGAGCTTGCCATTGAGCGAAATAAGCTGCTCAAAACGATCATAAAAAGGATCGTCACAATTCCCCCGCACGCAATGCAGCGGGGTGTTTGGGAAGCTTTGCTTCAATTCAAGCGCATCGGTGATTAAATCACCAAGGTGGAAAATGCAATCCGGCTCGATTTTTTCAACAAGCAGGCGCATGGTTTTTACATCATTATGAGAATCCGATAAAACAAGAATTTTCATTGCAACAGTTTTCCTGTGGTATTTATTAAATCAATCCCCGTGGGGTATTAAAGGAACAAACCCCTTAATAATAAATATGTGGGCAAGCGCGACATTTCCGCGCGCCGCCCACTTCTTTAACATTTTGCTGCCGACAGCGCAACTGCAGGCAAAAGCCCAAAAAGCAAATGCGCTGCAGGCTTCGCGTTTTCTTAAGCGCTAGCGTATGCGCCCGCTATTGGCGAGAAATTCAATATCCGGCGGGCAGCTGAAAGGCTCGCCTGCGGCCTTCATTGCGTTAACAACATCCTTTAATCCGCTGCCGGTGCTAATGACTGTGACGGATTCATCGGGCGAAATAATCCCCGCGCTAACAGCTGCGCGCACGCCCGCAGTTGCAGTCACCCCGGCGGGCTCGCCAAAAACGCCCTCGGTGCGGCCCAAAACGCGCATAGCGTCCAGAATATCCTCATCGCTCACAGCAATCCACCTGCCGCCGCTTTCGCGCACAGCGCGAAGCGCCTTTTCGGGGTTGCGTGGCACACCAACGGCGATGCTGTCGGCAATCGTATTTTCCTCGGCGGGCGAAAGTGGGCGGTTAGCGTTTCCGGCATCCACAAAGGGGCAGCAGCCGGTCGATTGCACGCCCAAAATTTTAGGCACACGCTCGATGAGGCCAAGCTTAACAAGATCGTTAAAGCCGTTGTATACACCGCCAACCGTGCAGCCATCGCCTACGGATACTGCCACCCAGTCGCTCGGGCGGAACATCATCTGCTCGGCAATTTCCAGCGAAACCGTCTTTTTGCCTTCGATCATAATGGGGTTGATGCCCGCGTTGCGGTTATAAAAGCCCCATTTATCTATCGCTGCGCGTGAAAGCTCGAATGTTTGCCTGTAATCCCCCTCAACGCTTATCACATTTGCGCCAAATATCAAAAGCTGCGCGACCTTACCCTTGGGCGCGCGGCTGGGCACAAAAATGACTGTTTTTAGCCCCATCCTCGCGGCATTACCCGCAACCGAGGAGGCAGCGTTGCCCGTTGATGAGCAGGCGATGGTTTCAAAGCCAAGCTCTTTTGCTCGCATGACAGCAACGGCTGAGGCTCTATCCTTAAGCGAGCCTGTGGGGTTAATGCCATCGTCCTTTATATAGAGCGCTTTTACGTTAAGCTCACGCTCCAAACGGTTTGAGCGATAAAGCGGTGACCAGCCTACGCGCAAAAAGCGCTCCCAATCCTTACCCTCCACGGGCAACAGCGCACGGTAACGCCACAGGCTGTTTGTTGGATCGGCAGCAAGCGTATCGCGGTTGAGCTGCTTTTTGATCGTTTCATAATCGAAGTTGATATCCAAAATGCCCTTTTCCCCACAATCTGGGCAGGTGAGCATATCCTCCTCATAAGGGAATTCCCCGCCGCACAGCGTGCATGTGTAGCCTGTGATGTTCATTGTGTGTTCCTCCAAATGTATTTTTAATTGCGCCTTAAACGCGCGAATATGCTAATGGATTATGCCCGCTGCACAATAACGATATGCGGCAGCAGGCCGCCCGCTTCCGTGCGCTGGTTGCCCACCCTTTTTAGCATTGGCTGTTTATCCAGCAGCATGCACAAAAGCTTATACTCCATCGTATACAAAAGCGCGATGCCATCTTTTGCCAGCCAACCTGGAAGGTTGGCGCAAAAGCCAGCGTAAAGCTCCATGTTTGAATTGTGCGTGCCGACCCGGTTGCCAAAGGGTAAATTACAAAGCACAAGATCATAACCAAAGCGGGCTTTATAGCGGGTGCAATCCTTTGTGATGTAGCTTGCGTTAAGCCCGGCAGCTTCAGTATTTATTCTTGCGGCGTTTATCGCGGCATTTGAAATATCCAGCCCATCAAGCCTTGCGCCCGGGCGGCGTTTGCCCCATTCTATTAGCAGCGTGCCGCTGCCGCAGCATGGATCAAGCGCTGTTAGCGCATGAGGCGAAAGTTTTTTTGCAAGCATGGCGATGCACGCGGCTGTTACAGGCGAAATTGACGCTGGCAGCGCATGCAGGCGATAAGCAAAGCGCCTATCCTCCAGTGTAAACAGGCGGCACAGAACATCGATCGCGCCATCAGCACGTTGCAAAAGGCGCAGCTCCGCCTCATAGTTAAACGGATTATTCTTCAAACCAAGGTTGCTATCAAGCCCGTTCACCAGCATGGATACAAACTTTGCGCGATCCCCGGTGCCTACGTATTCCACGCGGTAGTTAAATGGCGGCTCACCTTCATGCGATTCGTGCATCAGGTTAAAAAAGTCCCTGCCCACGGCCTTTGCAAGCGCATGTGGCGAAGCCTCCACATTTTGGGCGAGTGGGAACACCATCTCGATAAATGTTCGCGCCCGCATAATCGCCGGAATATCCGGCGCAGAGCAAAGCACAGTATCCCCCCCGGCCATTTGGAAGGGGATCTTCATTTCAGCCAGCTCCTCGCCTAAAATCGGCGCAAAACCCGCCGGTGCGCGCAGGAACACGCTATATTGCGTTTGGAACCCAATAAAGCTGTGCTTTTTGACATGTGGCGCAAGCTTGGCGAGCGCAAGGCGCAGCGCCTCGGTTTCCTCGCGCACATGCTTTTCCTCGGTTTCATCGGCAGCCGGCGCAACTGTCGCCCCCTGCAAAGCAACGACTGAGGGTTTCCCTCCCACAGCGCCTATTGCAAGCAAAAGCGATGGCCGCACAAGGCGCACCTGCTCGTGCTTGTAGGCTTCAAGCAGCGTGGCCTCATCATCGGAATTGCCAAGCGCGCCAATAAGCCTGGCGGCGTTTTTGCGCGTTTTGGGCGTGCCATAGTGCAGCGCCATGTGGAGCTTTTTGCGGTTGATGTTAGCGTCGATATGCTCGCTGTTTTTTTTCTGTTTTGCGAGTGCGCAAAGCTCGGATAGCGCCTGGTGGGAATCCTCCCCCACTTTATTTAGCAGCGCTTCAATATCCATTTTGTTTAATGTGCCGGGTCTATCCTGCATGTAAAATGTTCCTGTTCTTTGTTCATGTTTCGAAAAGCCAAACTGATATATGGTCACATTTTGCGAGGTTTCCCATTCACGCAGCACAGGCGACGCAAAATGCGGGATGTTAATGCTGTTTGGAAAATACTGCGCCTCTAGGCAAATGCCCTGGTGGGACGCGTATTTCGCGCCGTTTAAGCCATTAATGGCTTCGTTTGCCGTGTAAAGCTGCAAGCCGGGATAGCTTGTTTTAACGAGCAAACTCCTGCCGCTTTTGGGGTCTTTTAGTTCGGCGGCCACCCTAAGGCGCATTTCGTTCCAGTTGAGCGCAAAGTTATGGTCGTAACCGCCAAAGGCGCGGAGGTTTTCATAATTTTCACGGATATCCCTGCCAACGGGTTTTGCCTCGCGAAAGTCAAGCGGTGTGCCCCTGACAGGCCTAACCTCGCCGGTGACAACCCTCGTTTCATCAGCCGGGGTGTAAAAATCCGCACTTATGGAAAGCTCATGGCCAAGTATATCACCCTGATCATGCCCGGCAAGGTTAAAATAGCTGTGATTCGTGAGCGACGCCACTGTTTTGGTGGATTTTGCGCTGACCTTGTGCTCGATATAAAGCGAGTTATCATCCAGCAGGCGATAAACTACATAAACCTGCAAATCGCCGGGGTAACCGTTTTCATTATCCTGCGAAAAAAGCTGGAAGCTCACGCCATCGTTTCCATAAGGCGTGCCCTGCCAAAGCCTGCCAGCAAAACCAACAGGCCCGCCATGCAGCTGGTGCGGGCCATCGTTAGCATCAAGTGAATAAATCTTTCCATCCAGCGTAAAGGATGCGTTGCGTATGCGGTTGCAAACACGCCCGCATGTCGCGCCCAAATAGGCGGTGTCGTTTATGTAACCTTCAAGATTATCATAACCCAGCACAACGTTTGCAATTTTCCCATTTGCGTCAGGAACCAATATGCGTGTGACCCTTGCGCCCAGCGATATCAGCTCAACAGAGACGTTTTGCCTGTTTTTGAGCTGAAAGCTATACACCGGCTGGCCATTGAATGTTCCAATTACGCTTTTATTCACGCTTCCTCCATTAGAAAGGTTTTTCACTTCTTAGGGTGTTTCCTTAGCGTGTGGATGTCAGTATTCTTTCTACGGCGCGCTTTGTGTTTTCGCGTGAGGCAAATGCCGTCATTCTAAAATAGCCCTCGCCCGCATTGCCAAAACCAGCGCCGGGTGTGCCGACAATCTGCTTCGTTTTCAGCAGCTCATCAAAGAAGGCCCAACTATCCCCACCCGGCACCTTCAGCCAGATATATGGGGCGTTTTCCCCGCCAAACACAGCGTAACCCGCCTGCTCAAGCCCCGCTTTGATTATGCGGGCGTTTTCCATATAATAGTTTGCGGATTCAAGCACCTGCGCTCTGCCCTCGGCAGAGTATGTCGCCAGCGCACCCATTTGGGTGATGTATGGCACGCCATTAAAGCGCGTGCAGTGCCTGCGATTCCACATGGCGTTGAGTGAAACCGTACTGCCCGTGTCATCCTTATATTCAAGCGTTTTGGGTACAACGGCGTAGGCGCAGCGCGTGCCTGTAAAGCCCGCCGTTTTGCTGAACGAGCGAAATTCGATCGCGCAGGTTTTTGCGCCTTCAACCTCGAATATGCTGTGCGGCACATCCGGGTCGGAAATAAACACCTCATATGCCGAATCGTAAAGCAACAGCGCTCCGTTTTTGTTTGCATAATCCACAAACACCTTTAGCTGCGCTTTAGTGAGCGTCGTGCCTGTTGGGTTGTTGGGGTAACAAAGGTAGATCACATCCACAGGCGTTGCGGGAAGCTCCGGCACAAAGCCGTTTTCCTGCGTGCAGGGAAGGTATACGATTTTTTCGTAGCCGCCTTTTTTAGCGTCATACTTGCCTGCGCGCCCTGCCATAACATTAGTATCGACATAAACGGGGTAAACAGGGTCGGTCACCGCCACAACGGTGTTTTCGCCAAACAGCTCCTGTATGCTGCCAACATCACATTTTGCGCCGTCGGATACAAAAATTTCATCGGCGGCAACTTCCACGCCCCGCGCGTGATAGTCGCCCGCTGCGATCGCCTCGCGCAAAAAAGCATAACCCTGCTCAGGGCCATAACCACGGAAGGTTTCTTTTGCGCCCATTTCATCCACCGCTTTGTGCATTGCGCTTACAACCGCAGGCACAAGCGGGCGGGTAACATCGCCAATGCCCATACGGATAATATCCGCATCCGGATTTTTGGCTACGTATGCTTCGATTCTTTTTGCGATTTCGCTAAAAAGATAGTTGCCCTGTAACAATCCATAATTTCCTGTTGCTCTAAACATTAAAAACCCTCGCTCTCGGTTTGATAGACTCCATAATTATAACATAAGAATTATACCATAAATACTCATATAATCATCCATAGTTTAAGCGGGTCAACAATCTTTGAGCGTTAAAAAAAGTGCCGCAGCAAAGCCGCAGCACTTTTTTGGTTTTTACCTGTTAGTTCGCAAACATGCTTTCGGTTTGTGACTGCATGCTCTCAAGCGCTTCATCCACGCTGATTTCGCCCACAAGCGCGCGTGCGCCAACAGTCCCCACAACATCGGATATGCCGGCCCACTCCGGCAGGGGGAGCACAACGCCATAGCCCTGAGCCTGCAAGGCCGCCGCCTGCTCAAGCGTTTCGATTATCGCGGAATAGTAAGGATACTTCGCCTGCTCGCCTTCATCCATCAGCATGGATGCTCGTGAGACGATGCCGCCGTTTGCAACATACTCATTTTGCTTTTGTTTTGATGTCAGGTACGCAATCACCGCCCAGGCGGCATCCTTATTTTTGCTGCTGCTTGTTATGCCAAAACCCCAGCCCCACACGCCTGAGTAGGCGCCCGCAGGCCCGGCGGGCATTTTCGCATAGCCGGTTTTCCCAGCCGCAACGGATTTTTCTGCGTTTTCAATTTCAGGCGCGGCAGCGGAGGCCTCGACCATCATAAGCGCATCGCCCGACATAAAGGCGCTCCAGGCTTCTTCAAAGCTGTAGTTTTCTATGCCCGCTGGCCCATATGGAAGCAAAGAGTTGATGTACTCCAGCGCATCACGGTTGCCATTGGAGTTCATATCCATTTTGTTTGTTTCAGGATCCATAAACCTCCCGCCAAACGGGAACATAAAGCAGCTATACATATAGCAGAATTCCCAGCCAAGCTGCAGCCGCATGGACATGCCCGCGCTATCGGGCTTAAGCTGCTTTAGCTCCATTGCGGTTTGCCGCATTTGCTCCATCGTTTCAGGCACGGTGAGGTTGAGTTCCTCAAACACATCGGCCCTATACATTAAAAACACGGTTTCTCCAGCGAATGGCACTGCATATTGTTTGCCGCCATATGTCAGCATAAGGCGGTATGCTTCCATCAAATCCTCATAATCAAACCAGGCGGGCACGAGGCTTTTATCGTTGATAAAATCATCAAGCTCCAATAGTCCGCCCATTTCAACCTGCGAAGGGATAAACTCCGGGCAGGTCATCACAACATCATAGGCGCTCGCTCCGCCTTCCATAAGCAGCTTTTGCTGCAATGAACCCTCCTGCATTTCATCCCACACGATCTCGATGCCGGTCTTTTCCGTAAACTCGGCGCTGATGGCCCTGAATGCCGTTGTCGAAGGGTGTGACGCGGCCGCGATTGTTACGCTGCTCCCACTATAGAGCTTTTTCATAGCCTCACACCACTGATCAAAATCGTTAAGATCGTAGCCGCTGATGTCGGCCTCATTCCCCACGGGCGCGACCTCTTTTGGCGCGCAGCCAACCAGCGTACCAAGCAGCAGCATCGCCGCCAGGCAAAGACTAAGTATCCGTTTCATAGACCCCTTTTCCTCCTATTTTTTCTTTTGTTGATAAGTTTTATTTAAGGCGCGCTCCCCCATTCGCGCCAATTACTCATTCAAAATCCACAACCGCCATCAAATGCCCCGTAAACTCCGGCAGGTGGATGTGCAGCGTTTCCTTTTGCTGCGTAAAATCTATCTCCCCGACCTCGGGTGCAAAAACGCGAGTTGCTTTTTTTGCCGCCTGCAGGTTAAGGCTTGCGTTGTGTATGGGCTGCAAGCCGTCAATAGGCTGCTGCCAATCGCAAAACAGGCTTTCATTCATGTGCAATATCATTCTGCTTTTGCCTTGCGTGTATGCCGTGAGCGCCACTGTTTTAGGAAGCTTGGCTGTGATTGGCGGCGCTTTTTGCGCAGCCCACAGCACGGCCTCACAAATAAGGGTTGAGTATTCCTTCACGCCATATTCAAGATAAAACGCGCCTGCGGGCATTGCAAAATAAACGGCGCGCGCGCCATTTTTATCAAGCGCGGCAATTGCCGGAGCGCCTGTGTTTTTGGAAAGCGGGCCGTAATGAACCTCGCTTGCGCCAAGCTCTTTATATATGCTTATCGCCTCAACCGTTTTAACGGGCGCAAGCAAAACCCCCGCAGGCAATATCCGTTTTTCGGGCGGACAATTTGCAAAAGGTATATTTGGCATTTGTTTCATGTAAACATCCGTGCCACGAAACTCCGGTTCGCTTTTTTCAAGGTGCAGCCCTAAAAGCTCATCCATGCGCTCAGGGTAAAGTTTTCCGTTTTCGTCAAAGCGGCCGGATTGATGGCTTGCCACTATATTAAGCCCGCCGTTTTGCAGCCGATAAAGCGCACTTACGCTTTCGTTTGGAAGGAAAACGGCGTTTGGGATGATAAGCAGCGCATAATCCTCAAGCCCGGCCTCCAGCTCACGCTCTGTTACAATATCAAACGGGATATGCTGCTGCAAAAGCGCTTTGGCAAAACCAAAAGCGCAATCCAAATGCCGGGGGCCATCATTTGGCCCTTGCATCAGCAAAGAAGTTTGCGACACAAGCAGCGCTGCGTATTTTATCGTTTGGCGGCCATTAAGGTAAGGTTCCATACGCTGCATTTGCTTAAGGCAATCATAGGCAACGGCCCATGAGCTTTCATCCGCCTGATCGGGATAATAGCGTGCGATAAGGGACGAACCGCCATTTGCCATAAGCTCCCCAAATGAAACCCTGACCTCATCCTCAGGCAGGCCGCAGGCATCAAACGGGCTTTGGTTGAGCATGTGCAGCACCAGCTTTTGCTTTTTGGGGGCAAGCGCGTTAGCATACTTGAGCGCAAGAGAATACCACCATAGCGGCAACCTCGCCATGCGGCGATAAAGTTCCATGTGCAGCACATCGGCATATTGGGCATCCGCATGCGGGCTAAAACCGTGCGCGGTGGGCGCATACCAGTTCACGCTCGAAAAACGGCTCACATAGTGGTTGGAGGTCGTGTATCCAAACACATGCTCCTCCACCGGCGGCAGCATCGAAAGCGTAAACGCTCCCTGAAAAACCACGCAGCGGGTCGGCGTTTTGCAAAGCGCATATAACGATTGCCGCCAATCCGTAATTTTCCTCTCACGCCAGCGCAAAAATTCGATAAACTCCGGGTTTTCGAAATTATCCTCCAGTGGAATTTTAAGCCCCGTTTCCTTCAAAAAGGCGCGTTGGCAATTCTCGCAGGCGCACCAGCTTTGGAAGGAAGCCTCATCAAAATAAAAACCATCCACATCGTAATTGTTTGCAATTTCCAGCACCACTGAAGAAAGATACTCCGCATAGCCGCTATTTGGGCACATGGCAACCGTGTTGTTTTCCTCATCCCAGCTGTTGAGCGAACCATCCCGCTTTTTCTGCGCCCAATCCGGATGCGCATTATATAATGCGCTATCCCCCCATATGGCCGAAACAAACGCGAGCGCCTTCTGGCCGTTTTTGTGCGCATGGGTTATAGCCTCCAAAAGCAAATCCCGCCCACCAAGCGTTGGGTAATGGGGCGCTATTGCGCTTTGGTAAAAAGTCGCGCCGCCCGGATAATACCCCACGGCAAACACAACAAGCGTGTTTACTCCGCCGGCGTTGCATTCATCCACGATTGATGCAACATCGATCGTGGGTATATCCGCCGCGGGAAACTCCAGCGTTACTGCGCGAAGCTGATTTTCCCACCAAGATTTTGTCATGCTGTTTCCTCCGCAAGCCCGCACCAATCCGCAATAAACTCGGCAAGTATGTGCGCGCACTCCACAACCTCAAAAAACTCCACATACTCATCGGTGGAATGTATTAACCCGCCCGATGGCCCGAACATGATTGAAGGGGTATCCCCATAAAGTATCGAAATGCGAAGATCGCAACCCCCCGCGCCAACAAGCGGCAGGTTTTTGCCACGGTAACCCGAGGCGGAGCTTTTGAAAGCCTGAATAAATGGCGCCTGCGGGTCCTGATCCGCAGCCTCGAACCACAGGCCGAACCATTCAAGCCTTATGGGGTGCTCCTTTAGCCAGCTATCCTTTTCACACCACTTAACAAGATACTGCCTGAAAGCTTCCTTAACCTCATGAATATCCTCGCCGGGCAGGCATTCAATCGTGCCTTCCATCACACATTCGCCCGCAATTGTGGAGGGCCACTCCCCCGCGCGGATTTTAGCAATCGCCAGCGGCACCTTTGTGCTGTGGAAACCATCATAAAGCGGGTGGGAAGCCGCCGCCTCGCGATAAATCGAGTAGGCGCGCACAGCCTGCATAAGCTCGAATGCTTTATCGATTGGGTTAATCAGCTCATGCGCGTATTCCGTGCCACCCTCCTGCCCCTCAACTATAATCCGAAAATATTGCGCGCCCCTGTTTGAGATGTTTATTTCCTCAAGGCCGCTTGGTTCTGTATATATCATTCCATCCGCGCGGTATCCTCTCAAAACGCAGGCAAGCGTTCCATTGCCGCCGGTTTCCTCATCCACAACGGATTCAACCGTAAGATCGCCCAATGTGCTAAGGCCAAGCTCGTTAAGCATTTTGAGCATAAAAATGTTTACAGCAAGGCCCGCCTTCATGTCGCATGCGCCCCGGCCATATACCCTTCCATCTTCATAAGCCCCGCTCCACGGGGTTTTGTGCTTCCACAGTTCATCCCGCCCGGTGGGCACAACATCCACATGCCCGTTGAGTATGAGCGATTTGCCGCCCCCTGCCCCGCGCCTTGTGGCCACCACATTCGGGCGGCCCGCATAATCAAGCTCAACCGGCACATAGGCCGGGTGGGCCTTGAGCAAGGTAATATCCGGCTCAAAAACATCCAGCGTGAGCGAAGCGCCCATTTTATTCAGCTCGTCCACAACGGCCTGCTGCATGGGGGCTTCATCGCCCTCAAGCGATGGCAGGCGCACAAAGCGCCTAAGCATATCGAGCAGATAGTCCTTGTTTTTATCGATGTAGCTATGCAGCAGCTTCTTTTGTTTTTCCGTTGCCATAATGCTCCCCCCAATCATTCTTTAACTGCGCCCAATGTTAGCGCCGACACAAAATATTTGCGAACAAGCAGCACAAACACAACCGATGGCAGCGTGCCAAGCGTTGCCGCAGCAAACATCGGCCCCCACTGCACGCCCGAGTGCGTCATAAAAAAGCCGATTGTTGTGGGTAATGTTTTTGCGTTAACCGATGTCAGGAAAAACGCAAGCGGGAACTCATTCCACACGAATATAAAAACCAAAATGGCCGTTGCCGCCACACCGCCCGAAATCAACGGCAGCGTAACCCGCAAAAAGGCGCCAAAGCGGCTGCAGCCATCCATAATCGCGGCCTCCTCAAGCGACTTTGGCACGCCTTCGACAAAACCGCGCAACATCCAGATTGCATATGGCACATTCCACAAAAGATTGCAGACGATTAAGTAAAAGTGCGTATCATAAAGGTTAAGCTGCCTCGCAACAAAAAACAAAGCAAACACGATCGATATCGCGGGCAAAAGCTGCATGAACAAAAAACTGTAGGCGATAAACGTTTTGCCCTTAAACTCATAACGGGCAAGCGCATATGTTGCGGGGACTGCAATTAGCAATGTCAGCAAAACTGAAAAGACTGCCACAACAGCGCTGTTTTCCATAAAGTCGAGTATGCGGATATCCCTGAGCACAATGCGGAAGTTTTCGAGCGTTGGCGTAAAAAACCACTTTGGCGGGTATGCAAAAGCATCCATCCTCGTTTTAAATGCGGAGGCCACCATATAAAGGTAGGGGAACAAAAACAGAGCCACCACCACAAAGGCAATCAGCTCCAGCATAAGCTGTGCAGCTTTTTTCCTGAATGGCTTGCGCTTCATTGGCCTTCCCCTTCGCTTAGTGTTTTTCTCGCGCGCTCAAACATGAACATGAGCACAAGCGAGAGCACAAATATAATCAATATCAGCAAAATGCTTATCGCAGAGCCTGTCCCCGCGTTGTGGGCAACCATAGTCTGCCGATAAATTAAAAGCGGCAATGTGGTTGTTGCCGTGCCCGGGCCACCGGCATACATCGTGTATATCACGTCAAAAATGCGCAGGCTCTCCATCAGCCTAAGCACAAGCGCAGTAATTATAAGCGGGCGCAAAAGCGGCAATGTGATGCAAAAAAAAAGATGCGCGCCGCCCGAGCCATCCATCCTCGCGGCCTCATAAACATCCTGCGGCAAAGCCTGCATTCCTGCGGATAAAATCACAATAAAAAAAGGCGTGTATTCCCAAATATCCACCAGCATTGCGGAAATAAGCGCATAGTTTGTGCTTGCCCAGTTAACCCGCATGCCCGCTATTAGCTCGACAAAATAGTTAACGAGCCCCTTATCATAAAAATACATCCTTGCAACAAGCCCCACCATTGAAGGCATGAGCACCATTGGGATAAGCAAAAGCGCCGTATACAACGCGCGGCCATAGCGGATGCGGTTGAACAAAAGCGCAATGAGCAAGCCCAGCAAAAGCTGCGCCGTTACCGTGCCAAGGGTGTATATCGTGGTGGTTTTGAGCGAAACCCAAAAGAGTGAATCTTTAGAAAAAAGCAGCCATTTGTAATTTCCCAGGCCCACAAAGGCGGCGCTTTCGATTGGCGCGCCAAAACGCCAGCTGCTCATGCTGATGCTTATTAACCAAAACAGGCAATACGCGCTTAGCGTAAAAACCACTAAAAACGCAGGCGAAATAAGTTTATATGGCACAAAGCGCCTTTTGCTCTTTTGGGTCGGCTGCACTAACTTACCTCCGGCCGGTTATGAAGCGGCTTGTTTGCCTGCATACTATGATACCTCTAAATGCCAGCTTTTCCAATGAAATGTTTGCATTTTATACAGAATTCTACATTTAACGATTTTATTAGACTCCGCCACCATATTAAAAATCAACTTTGCATTCCCCGCGTTTTGCGTATACTATAATTTAAGGTGACATATCAACACCTGAAGTAAGGGGTGGGTCTATGGCAAAAAGAATATTTTCGCTGACTGTTTTGCTAACGCTGCTTTTATTCCTTTGCTGCGCATGCAGGCCCGTGAGCGAACAAACTCCCCCCAGCAGGCAAATTGTTGTTGGTGTTGTTGAGCACCTGAGCGAAAGCTCCTGGCGGGACAGGGTGCATGCCTCGATTGTGGAGGCTGCAAACGAGCTTGATGTGCAACTGATCACAATCGAAACGGATCGCACGCTGGATGCGCAAATTCAGGCCATGCGCGCGCTTATCACCTATCAGGTGGATGCGATTGTTGTTTCCCCGCTTGTGCTGCGCGGCTGGGATAATGTGCTGCGCGACGCCAAGGCGGCGGGCGTGCCTGTTTTGATGGTGCACCGCAATGTGCAGACCGACCTTGAGGATGTTGTTGCCGCCTACATCGGCGCAGATTATGTTGAGCAGGGCCGCATGGCCGCATTTTATGTGCGCGAGCAAAGGCCGCCCCAATCCGAACAGCTACTTGTGATGGAGCTGCACGGCAATGTGGGAACAAGCGACACCGTGGAGCGCAGCCGCGGCATCCGCGGCATTTTTACCTACGGCGGCAGTTATGAAATATATCACACAGTGAGCTGCAACTATATGTATTCGCGCGCGCGCGAGGCCATGGCGGCGCATTTGCTTACGGGGCGGCTGCCTGATATTTTAATATCCTATAGCGATAGCATGACGCTTGGCGCAATCGCCGCGATGGAGGAGGCGGGCATCGCGCCGGGTGATGACATATTCATTTTATCCTACGATGGCCAGCAGGACGCAATCGAGCTTTTAGAGCAGGGTAAAATCAACTGCATAATCGAAAACGACCCCAATGTAGGTTCGGCCGTTATGGATTGTGTTATGAAGCTCGTTTCGGGCCAGGCGACGCAGGATATTTACCTCGAGAGCCGCCTATTCGATAATACGCTCGATTTTAGCGCCCTTGCGCCCCAGGGGTACTAGCCATGAAACCATTTGAGCGCTTCCAAAGCCGAAGCATACGCTACCTTATGAAAATGGTGTTCACCACCATAATTGTTAGCTTTGCGCTCGTTTCAGGCATGAGCCTTTTATACCTGCACAGCGTTTCGAGCGAGTATGACAGGCAGATTAACAATATCGAACGCGCAAACGATGTGAGCCAGATCGCTAAGGAGGAAATCGGCAGGGAAAGCTTCCGGCTGCTTTCAGGCCGGGTAACGCTTGAGCAGAGCAAAAGCATGGAGGTGCTCGAAAGCATCGAATCGGAGCTCAATGTGCTTTACCTTCGCGCGGCAGGTGATGCGGGCTGGGAATTTATTGAGGCGGCGCTAAGGGGCAGCGGCACACTACGCCAATATGTTGAAAGGCTGCACGAGCAGACCGCCACGCAGGAATCCGTTTTTGCGGCGCAGCGCACACTGGATGAAATCAACCAGGTGGCGACAAACATATATGATGCGCTGCAGGAGTTCATATATCTGCAGACAAAATCAATAGCGGCCGCAAACAACGCAATGCAAAGCACCACAAAGTGGATGCTTGCGTTTATCGCAATATTATCCGCGGGCATAATTGTGCTTGTGCTTTTTGCATATGGCACGCTCAAGCGCGCTGCGGATCGCCCCGCCACGGAGCTTGCGGCAATGGCTGAGCGCATTTTGCGCGGGGATCTTGAAACCCAGGTGCCTCCACCCGGGCTTGAGGAGCTAAACCGCGTGACAGAAAGCATCAACCTCATGGGCGGGCGCATACGCACGCTGCTTGATGAGCGCATATATGAGCAGCAGAACCTCAAAAAGGCGGAAATCCGCACGCTGCAGGCGCAAATCACCCCGCATTTTCTTTACAACACGCTCGACACAATCGTTTGGCTGGCCGAGGGCGGCTACAACGAAAAGGTTGTTGAGGTCACGATGGCTTTTTCGCATTTTTACCGCGTGGCATTATCCAGCGGGCGCGATTTTATCCGCGTTGCAGAAGAGGTTAAGCATATTGAGGATTATCTTGTTATTCAAAGCGTACGCTATCAAAACATACTGCGCTATGAGATAAATGTTGAGGAAGGTTTGCTCGAGCGCTCAATGCTTAAGCTTTTGCTGCAGCCGCTTGTTGAAAACGCGCTCTACCACGGCCTCAAAAACAAACGCGGCGGCGGGCTCATCCGCATCACGGGTGAAGATACCCCTAAAGGCATGCTCTTTGCTGTGGAGGATGATGGCATAGGCATGAGCGAATTGCAGGTGGAGCAGCTTGAGCGTTCCATCTTGCGAGAGGATCCGCCCGAAACGAGCGGTTACGGGCTTTACAATGTTAACAGGCGCATACGTCTTTATTACGGTACGGGCGGCTTAAAAATCGAAAGCGAATTTAAGAAGGGCACAAAAATCTCTTTCCGGCTGCCCGCCCGCCAGCAGGAAGAATAACAAAAGCAAGGAGGGTGCAACTTGCCAAGCCCCTATCAGGTATTTGTGGCGGAGGATGAAATGATCGTCCGCGAAGGCATAAGAAACTGCCTTGAAAATTCAGAAAGCTTCTCCCTGTGCGGAGAGGCGGAGGATGGCGAGATGGCGCTTTCAGCCATACTTGAGCTTAAGCCGGACATTTTGGTGACCGACATCAAAATGCCTTTTATGGATGGGCTTTCGCTTTCGCGTGCGGTTCGCCGCGCACTGCCTTGGGTGAAAATACTGATCATCAGCGGTTATGATGAGTTCGATTTTGCAAAGCAGGCCATTTCCATAGGCGTTGCTGAATACCTGCTTAAACCTTTTGATGCTAAAATGCTGCTGGATACATTGCGCAAAATCGAGGAGCAGATTGAAGCCGAGCGTGTGCAAACCATGCAGGCAAACACAACACGGCTGCGCGAGCACAGGGATGAGCAGGTGCTAAAGGATGCGTTCCTCGACTCGCTTTTAACAGGCGCGCACGACACAGCGGACGCGATGGAGCTTGCGGCAAGCTATGAAATTGACCTGCCCGCAAAAAAATACCTTGCTGTGGCTGTTGATCTGCAAATTGACAGCGCACCCGGCGTTTCCGCACGTTTGCGTGATGAAATTGAAGAGGCGCTTGCAGAGCGAAACGATGTTTTGTGGTGCCTTAGGGGGAGCGACAGGCTGGCGCTAATCATAAAGGGCGAAACAAACGAGCAGCTTGACGATATCACCTACGAGCTTTTGATAATTTTGCAGGAGCGGTTAAAGCGCACACTCAACCTGCCAATCGTCAGTGCGATTGGTTCTGTTGTGGAGCGTGTGGGCGCAATCGCCTCCTCCTACCAAAATGCTTTTGGCCTTTTGCGTGGTGTGAGCGGCCTGCCCGCAGGCACGGTAATCAACTTTGGGGATGTTCAAAGCGGCGCGGCAAGCTTTGTGCCGCTTAGCGCGCCGGTGAGCCAGCGCCTACGGCATGCGACACCGCAGGATGTTGACGATATTTTGCTGGATCTGCGCAGCAGGTTTTCCGATGTTCACCTGAACAGTGTGCTTTATGGTTACTATTGGCTGATGGATCTTTTAATGGCCGCAGCGCGTGTTGTTGAGGAGCTTGGCGGGGATGCGCACGCTGTTTTTCCTGAGCTTGATGATGCGGGCGCATTGCTTCGCGCTTCAAGCTCCGAGCAGGCGCTCATTTCGATCGCGCGTGATATGCTTGAGCGTTTCCTCGCCTTTCGCGGCGGCGCGCAGGACGACCATTATGGCAGCGTTATAGCGCGCGCAAAAGAATATCTATACGAGCATTATGGTGAGAGCGACCTTTCACTAAACTCCGTTGCCGCCTATTGCGGTTTTAGCCCCAACCACTTCAGCTCAATGTTTTCGCTGCACACAGGCGAAACTTTCATTGGCTTTTTAACGCGTGTGCGTATGGAGCAGGCAAAAAAGCTGCTGCTTGAAACGGACAAACGCTCGGCGGATGTGGCGTTTGCAGTTGGTTATCAGGATGCGAACTATTTCCGTTTCCTTTTCAAAAAGCACATGGGGGTTTCGCCAAGGGAGTTAAGATCAACAAGCGAATAATTTGTATCGCCGCCTACGGCGTCGACGAATGATTATTTTATTTAATAGCAGGGGCGTTTCCAGTTCGGCATAGTCGCGCTAAGCCGCTCCTTGCCTCACTGGTCTTTCGCTTCGCTGCCTCTGTCACTGGCAGCGCTCAGCTTCGACTCCTGCACCCCCTTTTTTTATTCACAAAGAAATCATCATCGCCCCACTAATTGCCTTACCAATGCTTTCCCTTGAGTTTTTTATAGCATGTATGTTATCATCAGTCATAGACTATAGGGGAGGGTGAGGGATTGCAGAATACATTCAAAAAGGGGTTATTCGACAGATACGATGGCTGGCGTGTGCGTAATGTGGACGCTGTTTTTGGCATCATACCTTTCATACTTCGTACCCGCATAGATTCACAGAACTTTTTCGAGGAAAACATTCCCATTGAAAACATAGAAGCATTTGTGCGCAAATATAAATCCGAAATTCCCGATCTTACATTTATGCATGTTATAATCGCCGCGCTCATACGCATGTATGCGCACAGGCCATACCTCAACCGCTTTGTTGTATGGAACAAAATTTATGCGCGCAACAGCATTTCAATGTCGCTGGTGATAAAGCGCACCGTAAGCGATCGTGGCGAGGAAACGCTCGTAAAGCCCGAATTTGAGCCCACCGACACAGTCTATGATGTTGTGGAGCGCATGACAAAAATAATAGAAGATAATATTCCCGTGGGCACACAAAACTCATCCGACAAACTATCGCGCATTTTCAGGATGCTGCCTTCGTTTGTTGTGCGTTTTGCGGCCTTTTTAATGCACAACCTGGATAAGGTCGGCCTGCTGCCAAAGGCCATCAACAAAGCGAGCCCCTGGCATTGCGGCCTGTTTTTAACAAACCTTGGTTCGCTTGGCATCGGCCCGATATATCACCACCTGTATGAGTTTGGCACATGCAGCGTGTTTGTTGCAATGGGCAACAAAACCCGCATCCACACCGTTAGCGGCACCGGCGAGCGGGAGGTCAAAAGATTTATCGGCCTGAAGTTTGTGACTGATGAGCGCGTGTGCGATGGGCATTATTACGCGGCATCGATGAAACTGCTGCGCCGCTTCCTTGCAAACCCCGAGCAGCTGCTTGAGCCGCCCGCGCAGGTGATTATTGACGATGGAGTGGATAAACCACGAATAGATATATAAAATATAAAAAAGGGCTAGGCCCTTTTTTATTTTCAAAAAAGTGCGGCGGCTTCGCCGCACTTTTTTGAAACTTGTTAGTTCCATAGTTTTTCTTTATACGCGCCGTCATCTTTGAGCTTGCGAAGCGCTGCGCGAACAACGGGCAGATCCTCTTTAAATGTCATGCCAAACCAACGCTCGCTTGCGCGAAGCACACGCACGCGCACAGCCCCGCTTTCAACAAAGCCGCACATGGTTGTTGGCAGCAGGTATTCGCAGGTAAGCGGGTTTTCTTCAAGCGCACGCTCTAAAAAGCGGGGAAAACCATCCTCAATAAGCGGCATAATATCCGGATGAAAACCCCAAATGTTCATGGATATGGGCGCATCGGGCTCCAGCACGATGCGCTCGCCATTTCGCTCGTAAACTCCGCCATCCCCAAGCTTTGAAACGCCGCGCAGCTCATCTATGCTCAAAAGATAGCCATGCTCATCAATCTCACAAAGCCCGCGTGTAAGCGCACCGTGCCCGCTTAATGTGTTTTTGACTGAGTAGCCAACCATCGTGTGCTCGTTTTTGCCGCGAGGCGCGTTAAGGTAATTGGCAAGCTCCACATAAGCATCGGGCCCATAATAATCATCGGCATTTATAACGGCGAATGGCTCGTTTAGCTGACCCTTGCAGCACAAAAGCGCATGCGTTGTGCCCCAGGGTTTTGTGCGGCCCTGCGGCAAGCTAAAACCTTCAGGCAGCATCGAAAGCTCCTGAAAGGCGTAATCAACCTGTGCTTGTTTTGCGATGCGGTCGCCAATTAGCTCGCGAAACTCCTTCTCAAATTCATGCTTGATTATAAAAAGCACACGCGAAAAGCCTGCGCTTAGTGCATCGAATATCGAATAGTCGATAAGCAGGTTGCCGTATTCATCCACCGGCACAATCTGTTTAAGGCTGCCATAGCGGCTGCTCATGCCTGCAGCGAGTATCACAAGTGTGAGCTTTTTCAATTTTATTCTCCTTAGTATGTAATGGGGGATACGATTAAGTGCATTATACCTGATTTATCCATTAAAGTATAGCCCGGCTAAACGCGGGCGTATTTGGGGAAAATTCAGCGGCGCATCGGTTTTTTTGTGAAAGATTTCTGTGAAAAACCGGGCAACTGTGCTATACTTCAGTGGAATGCCTTAAAGGACAAAAACTATGCAAAATCTTTTACTTTCCGCGGGTATAATACTTCCACTTTTCACCATTATGACGCTGGGGCATTTGTGCCGCAACATTCTCAAGCTAAGCTCAGGCTGGGTTCAAACCACCAACAAGATGCTTTTTCGCATAATGCTGCCGATGTTGCTTTTTCGCAGCATGTATTCGAGCGATTTTACTTATGCGTTTACGCCGGATATGTTGAAAATGTGCCTGCTTTCAAGTGGCGGGTTAGTATTATCCTTTTTGGTGCTGTGCATAATAGTTCCCCGGCTGGAAAAAAAGCCGGAGCGGCGCGGCGTAATCATACAGGGCGCGTATCGCGCCAACACGGCGATATTTGGCATCCCAATCGCGCTGGCGCTCTATGAAGAAAGCGCGATTACGCCGGTAGCTATGGCGCTGGCGTTTGCCGTACCCACAATCAACATACTAAGCGTAATCGTGCTGGAGATGCACCGTGATGGGAAACCGCAATGGCGCAAAATACTAAAAAACATCGCCACAAACCCGCCGCTAATAAGCATCGTGCTGGGTATAGCATTTAATCTTTTGAACATAAACCTGCCCGGGTTTGTTAAAAGCGCGGCTTGGGCGCTGGCGGATTGCACAACCCCGCTCTCGTTTTTTATTCTGGGCGCATCGTTTTCATTCAGTGCGGCGGCGAGCAACCGCAAGGTGTTGCTTTGGTGTGTTTTAACAAAGCTTGTTATTATTCCAGTTGTGTTTTTATCCATAGCTGTTGGCATGGGCTTTCGCGGGGCGATGCTTGTTGCGGTGCTCATCACGTTTGCACCGCCCACTGCTGTGAGCAGCTTCCCCATGGCGCAGGCGGTGGGCGCCGATGCAGAGCTTGCAAGCGAAATTGTTGTGTTTACATCGGTGTTTTCCTTAATCACCATATTTTTGTTTTTGAGCGGCCTTGGCTTTTTGGGCCTTTTGTAGGCATACCCCGCACGCGACCGCCTCGAAGGAGTTTTTGATATGACAAAAAAATTATATCTTGATGATAGCTACCTGACCCAAATCGAAGCGGTTGTAACCGCTTGCGCTGCTTTTGAGGATAATTACGCTGTGGAGCTTAACGAAACAGTTTTTTACCCCACGGGCGGCGGGCAGCCTCACGACACGGGTTTTTTAGGGGATATCCCCGTGATTGATGTGCGCGAGGAAAACGAGCGCGTGCTGCACATTACGCAAAAGCCCCTTAACGTTGGCGATATTGTAACAGCAAAGATCGATTGGCCACGAAGGCTAGACCACATGCGCCAGCATGCGGGAGAACACCTGCTTTCGTTTGCGGCAAAGGAGCTTTTTGGCGCAATAAATGTGGGCTTTCACATGGCGGCAACATATTGCACGATCGATATCGACATTCCGCTGGATGCTTCACAGGTAAAAACGCTCGAAGAGCGCACAAATGAGCTGATACTTGAAAACCTGCCCGTGTTTATACGCTACGCGCAGCCTGACGAACTTGATGATATTCCGCTGCGAAAACGCGCTGCGGGCCTTGAGGGCATAATCCGCATTGTTTACATGCCCGGCGGGGATAGCTGCACATGCTGCGGCACACATGTTAAAAACACGGGAGAGATAGGCTCCATTTTAATAACCGCCGCCGACCATTACAAGGGCGGCGAGCGCCTCACATTCGTTTGCGGCAAACGCGCCAACGCCCACAGCCGGAGCATTCAAAACATCGTATCCGAGCTTGCAAGGTCTTATTCATGCCAGGCGGGGGATTTGATCGCCGCGATCCAAAAGCAGCAGCAGCAAATGGCCGCGCTAAAGCGCGAAAACGGCATACTAAACGCAAAGCTTAACGCTTACATAATGGAGGAGCTTAGCGAAAACGCAAGGCAGGCTGGCCGCGTCAGGCTCATAGTCAAGCAGCTTGATACGGCGGCAAGCCAGCTTAGGCCGCTTGCGCTTGCGCTTTGCAAGCAGCCCTCTGTTTTTTCGCTGCTGCTTGCAAGCGAGGGCGAAAATGTTAATTATGTGCTTTGCCGCTCAGAAAACCTGAAGCATGATATGGGCGAATTTGCGCCGATCGTTAACGCTGCGCTAAATGCACGCGGCGGCGGCAGGCAGGCGCTTGCGCAGGGAAGCGCAAAGCTGACGGGCGGCATAAACGAGGCCCTTAAACAGCTGGAGGATTATTTTGAAAAAAGGTTGATGGCTGAAAAATAGATGCGGTTAAACAGGGTATCGATCCCTCCGGGATCGACGAAGAATCTTTTTATTCTAAGTCGGGGAAACTACGTTTCCCCCGACGCCCCCATCCTTTGTAGGAAAAAATCGCAAATGCCTCAATTGTTTATTGATCCGGCAACACAATCTTGGCAAGCGTGCCCATTTCACTGCTTGAAACGCTCAAACCACAATCCGGCCCATATAATATCTTAATGCGCTCATTCACATTGCGTATGCCAATGCTGCCCGGGCTTTGCTCCTGCGAATAAGCCCCGCCGCTCCAGTCAAGCAGCTCGTTTATCGCCTGCTCATCGGCAGCTTCAAGCGGGCTGTCGTTTTCAACCTCAAGGCACAAAAGGCCGTTCTCGCTATAAACGCGCAGCACGATCGCCCCGCTTGAGTGTGAGGCAACACCATGCTCAATCGCATTTTCCACGATGGGCTGCATAATCAGCCTTGGCACCATCGCGCCCAGCAAGCTTTCATCAAGCTCGCGTTCCACCTTAAGGCGCTTGCCATAACGCATGGCTATTATGTAAAGGTAGGCATCCACATACGCAAGCTCTTCTTCAAGCGGCACCGTCGGCTGATCGTCCCTTGCCATGGCGGCGTTTAGCATTGTGGAAAGCGCTTCGATCATATCCGAAATGTTTTTGTTGCCGCACATGCGCGCTTCCCAATTTATAATTTCCAGCGTATTGTTCAAAAAGTGCGGGTTGATTTGGGATTGCAGCGCTTTAATCCGCGAATCCTGCAAAGCGCGCTGCTCCATAAAAATCCGCTCAAACTGCTGCTTAAGCCTTGAGGACATCAGGTTAAACTGCTCCGTCAGCGAATGAAATTCGCGGCTTGAGGGCAGCTTTTCCATTTGGTAGCCCATTTCACCTTCGGTCACCCTGCGCGATGCGCCAATGAGCATTTCCACAGGACGGGTCACATGGCGGGTGAACATGCCGATCATCAAAATGAGCAAGGGTACGCTTAAAAGCACAATCAAAAGTGCTATCCTTCTAAAATCTGGCATTTCATCAAGAAGCTGCGTGCCGTTTGAAACGAGCGAATACCAAACGGTGTGCCCCTCCACACGGCGAACCGTGTTGATTGTGTAGCGCCCCGTCTGCTTATCATATTGCTCATATTCGGTGTTGTAAAACAATGAGCGATCATAATCGGCAAGGCCGGTCACAACATTATCAAGCCCAACGGCAACGGTTTCAAGCCACACAACGCTCGACAGATTTTGGAAAATAGCATCCGTGCTAAGCTCGTTTACAAACACGGCGTATGTTTTATAGTTCCTGTCCACAATGTTGCGGATCATATATACATCGTCCTCAACGGTAAAAAAGCGGATTTCCGTGCCCATGCTTTTATAAAGCTCCAGCACAACGGGCTGCACCTGCTCGCGATAAATATAGGACATGTTAACAGCGCCTGCATAAGCGCGCTGCGGCACATAATAAGTCACATCCGGCTGATCCACAAAAAACAGGCAGGATGCCTTAAAATGATCCTCATAACGATATTGGTTCAAAAGATATTTTGTGACGGTATCATAAAGCATGACATGATCGCCATCTTTTTGATATTTATTGTAAGCATCACGAATTGTGGTATCATAGGAGGTTTTTTTGGAGGCCTCCATTATGCTTTCGATGCGCCGCTGCGAAAGCTCGATTGCGTTTTGAGCGCTCGCTGAAACGACATCCGCAATCTGCCGCTCAAGGTTGCTCCTTATCATGGCGCTGGAAATTAGCAGTATCAAAACTATAGGCATTATCCAACAAGCGCAAATCAGCCCAATTAGGCCCCACTTAAGCGAAGTGCCTTTCTTTTTTTGCACCTGACTGACCATTGGCCCGCCCTCCTGATTGGTTACTATTCTAATGTGTTAAGCTTCCGACTCCTGAGCAAAAGCCGCATCCGCGCTCTCATTTGCGTTAAAGCTGGCGATTGGCCTGCAAATCGCCACAACGCGGGTTTCGGATGTGCCGATCCTGCGGTTAAAATCGCCCAGGCATGTGATCAGCGTGAGCCTGTCCTCCCCGCCAAGCGCGATAAGCTGTGCGGGATAGTCGTTGTATGGGTGCTCCTCAACGCTCTCCACCTCATAATAAACATAATAGTCGTAACCTTCAATAAGGCTGTGGAAAACAATTTCCTCGCCAACCTCAATCTGCTTCAGGTATGAGAAAATGCCCTTTTGCTTTTTGTAGCTCACATGCCCGTTCATAACGCAATTGCCCGCCTGCCCGGGGAAGGCGCTCTTTTCATACCATGCGGATTTTGTCGCTGAGGGCATTGTTCCTATCGTTCCGTTGCGTTTAATATCTACAGGATAAACCTCGCTCGCCTGCTGCGAGCCGATGAACAGTAGCGTGCCAATGGGTTTATCCTTATCGTATTCTTTATCCAATGGCGGGAGCATCGCAAGGAAGGGGTTTGGCGGCTCCCCATCCTCACCGGGCAGCGTTGGCGCCTGCACTTTTGATGGCGGCGCGACATACTCAATATCCTTGGGGATGGTGTTCTGGCGCACCATTATAAGGGATGCAACAACGAGCGTCACAACCATCAAAGCATAGTTAACAACCCAGAGCACCCGGGTCAGTTTATACCAATTTTTGCCTTTATGCTTTTTTTCCGCCGGCAGCTTTGCCGCCGTTTGCACCTGACTCAATTTCCTTTTCCTTAAACTATATTTTGGGCCTCTCTTACTTTATTAACCTGCTTTAGCAAAGCGTAAACACAATCACATCAGCCATTTGCCGCCTCATCTATGCCCGTGCGCCTGCACACCGCCACAACCCGCGTTCTTGATGTGCCAAGCAGCACATCATAATCACCCTTGCAGGTGATAAGCGTGAGCCGCGTTTCGCCGCCGCGCGCCACAAGCTCCTCAGGGTGATCATCCACGCGGTATTCTTCAAGAACCTCCACCTCGTAGCGCACCAAACGCCCATCCTCTAAAAGCACCTGCACCTCATCGCCCACGGCCATTTTTTTGAGCACGGCAAAGTGGCCATCCACGCCCTTCCAGCGGTCGTGCCCGTTCATTATGCAGTTGCCCTCCTCATCGGGCGCTGAAAAATAGCAGAACCAGCCCGCGACAAGCGCATCGTCCGGGGTGTCGATGGCGTTTTCATAATCCACCCCCATGGGCAAAAGCTCACTCTCAACACCATAACCCGGAAACATAATCTTAACGGGGTAGGTTCTTAAAAAAGAAATCGGCACCTCGCTAATCACCCTTGCTAACGGGGTGGGCTCAGGCGTGGGCGCAGGCGTCACCGGCGTTAGCTGCGGTGTTATAGTTGGCTCAGGCACAATTTCATTTTGCCGCAGGCAGCCGCAAAGACCCGCCGCAAAAAGCAAAAGAATGAGCGCCCAAATAAGCGGGCGGCAAAATATTAAAAACTGCTTTGATTGTTTCACAAGACTAATATACCATACCCCGCGCTTTTCGTGTAGGCGCAGCGGCGGCTAAAAACTTAAACTTTTTGTGATGACGCAGATTATCCCCCGTGCCCGCCGCAATTCGGGTGCCAATCCACATGCGCGGTCTCCACAACCATATTCACATATTCATTTTGCCCGCGCCCAAATTCACGGAAGCCAAACGCCTCGTAATAGGCCTTGTAACGCTCAGGCACATGGACATATGCGTTTGTTGCGCCCATGCTTTGCGCCTTGTTGAGCATCGTCCTCAGGCACATGTCGCCAAAACCCTGGCCGCGAAAGTCTTTTTTCACGCAAATAAATTCGATATTGACGCCGCGCTCGTTTGAGGCCATCCTGCCCGAAGCGATGGGCTCGCCATCCATCCTCACAGTCAGGTGCGCGCAAAACGCATCCTTATCGTCAAACACAAACTGCTCGTCAAGGCCAAGCTCATCCACAAAAACAAGCCTGCGTATATATAGCGCATCCTTTGCGCCGCCAGGCCCCAATGAAAATTCCGATGCAAACATAATTTATTTCTCCATGAAAATTTTTTAGTTTTTGCCCTCAAAGCTATTGTGGATGGGCCCTCACTATGTTATAATAGCATCGAAAAGAGCTTTCAACAACCAAATTCATTGACTGATAGCTGCAAGGAAGTGCCATGCGCGCGGGCTGTAACTATCACTCAAGCTTCTCCCAAAGAGGATTTGCGATGAGTGTTTCCCAAATCGGAACCATAACCGATGGGAATGCTCATTTTTCTTTATTAAAGTTTTCAGCGGAACATACTACTACTATTCACCACATGTACAAGGGAGGATTTTTAACATGCTTCTGATTGGCAACGGCAAGCTGCTCACACGGGACCCTAAAACGCCTTTCATCGAAAATGGCGCAGTTTTATGCGAGGGCTCAACAGTTAAAGAGGTCGGCAGCACGGCCTCGCTCAAGGAACGCTATAAGGATGCTGAGTGGATCGACGCAAAGGGCGGCCTGATTATGCCGGGGCTGATAAACGCGCACAGCCACATATATAGCGCGTTTGCGCGCGGGCTTTCCATCAACGGCTTTAACCCAAGCAACTTCCTTGAGGTGCTCGATGGCCAGTGGTGGAAGATCGATAAGCAGCTTGATGTGGAGGGCTCGCGCTACAGCGCCTACCAAACCTACATCGACAGCATTAAAAACGGCGTAACCACGGTTTTCGATCATCACGCAAGCTATGGGCAAACGCCCGGCAGCCTTTTTGCAATTGATGAAGTGGCGCGTGAGCTTTCGATCCGCACAAGCCTTTGTTATGAGGTTTCCGACCGCAACGGCGAGGCGCAATGCAACGAGGCGATCCGCGAAAACGCCGACTTTATCCGCCACACACAAAAGCAAAACGACAGCATGGTCAAAGCCATGTTTGGCCTGCACGCCTCATTTACACTCTCAAACAAAACCCTTGAGCTATGCCAGCAGGAAAACCCGGGCGTGGGTTATCACATCCACATTGCAGAAGGCATGGCCGATGTTTACGACGCGCTAAAGGCTTATGGCAAGCGCACGGTTTTCCGCCTGCACGACATGGGCATATTGGGCGAGGACACGATCGCCGGGCATTGCATCCATGTAAACGATGCTGAAATGGAGCTTTTGAAGCAAACCGGCACAATGGTTGTCAACAATCCCGAAAGCAACATGGGCAATGCCGTTGGCTGCTCGCCCGTGCTGCAAATGTTCGCAAAGGGGATTTTGCTTGGCCTTGGCACCGATGCCTACACGCATGATATGCTCGAGAGCCTCAAGGTCGCGCTTTGCATTCAGCGGCACAATGCCTGCCTGCCAAATGTCGGCTGGAATGAAGTCACCAGCATGCTCTTTAAGGGCAACAGCCAAATCGCCACACGCCAGTTTGGCGTTGAGCTTGGGGTGATCCGCCCCGGCGCCGCGGCGGATATCGCCGTGTTCGATTACAAAACCTACACACCCTTCAGCGACCAAAATGCGGATGGGCATATTCTGTTTGGTTTAAGCGGCAAGCAGTGCACAAACACTGTTTGTAATGGTAAAATACTAATGAAGGATCGTGAGCTTGTTTGCTGCGATGAAGAAAAAATCAACGCAAAAACGCTCGAAGTCACAACAAAGTTCTGGAAAAATATCAATTCCTGACCGGCGCGTAGCCGCCCTACACAATTGCGTTTGGAGGAGACAAAGCAATGTCTGATAAAATGACACCAATCCCCTTTGGAAACCTGATGCAATGGATACTCACCGAGCAGCAGGAAAGCGGAAGCGTTTTTGGCGTTGAGCATTTTTACTGCGCCGACCCCGCGCGCGCTCTGCCGATATTTAACGAGCAGATCGAAACCCCATTTGGCCCCGCTGCGGGGCCGCACACGCAGCTTGCCCAGAACATCGTGGCGGCATACTGCGCAGGCGCACGCTTTTTTGAGCTTAAAACCGTGCAGATTATGGATGGCGAGGAGCTATCCGCCTGCGTGCCCAAGCCCTGCATACTAACCGACGATGAAGGCTACAACTGCGAATGGTCCACAGAGCTGACCGTTCAGCAGGCGTTTGACGAATATGTCAAGGCCTGGTTTATTCTCAAGCTATTATCGCGCGAGCTTAAGCTTGGCGGCGAGAATGGTTTTGTTTTCAACATGAGCGTTGGTTACGATTACGCGGGCATAACCTCGCCTAAGGTGGATGCCTTTATCGAGGGCATGAAGGATGCCTCCAACACCCCCATATTTAAGGAGTGCAAGCAGTGGGCGCTCGACAATCTGCGGCTTTTTGAGTTTGTTAACGCAAAGTTTATCGAATCCATCAGCCCCAATGTCTGCTCAAGCGCAACGCTTTCCACACTCCACGGCTGCCCGCCGCAGGAAATCGAAAAGATCGCCTCCTACCTCATTGAGGAAAAGAAGCTGCACACATATGTTAAGTGCAACCCCACAATACTCGGCTACACAAGCGCGCGCAGCATACTCGACCAGATGGGTTATGATTACATCGCCTTTGATGAGCGCCACTTTAATGAGGACCTGCAGTTTAAGGATGCGCTGCCCATGTTCAAGAGGCTTTGGAAGCTTGCGAATGATACCAATGTTGATTTTGGCTTGAAGCTCTCCAACACATTCCCGGTTGATGTTAAGGCAAGCGAGCTCCCAAGCGAGGAAATGTACATGAGCGGCCGCTCGCTCTACCCGCTGACTATCGAAATGGCTAACCGCTTCACCACCGCTTTTGATGGGCGCATGCGCATATCCTTCGCAGGCGGCGTGGATGCTTTTAACGCAAGGCATCTTTTTGGCGCGGGCATTTGGCCGATCACCGTTGCAACAACCGCGCTTAAGCCCGGCGGTTACGCCCGCTTCCATCAGCTTGCTGAAAAGACTCGCGGTTACGATTTTGGCCCGTTTGAGGGCGTAGGCGTAGGGCGGGTAAAGAGCATGGCAACATCGGCGCTCACCGATGTCCACCACATAAAACCCATCAAGCCCATTCCCCCGCGCAAGATGGATAAAAAGCTCCCGCTCACATACTGCTTTACGGCGCCCTGTAAGGATGGCTGCCCCATCGGGCAGGATATTCCTGAGTATGTTGCGCTTGTGGGCCAGGGAAAACACCTTGACGCAATGCGCGTGATTACCGAAAAGAACCCGCTGCCCTCAATAACAGGGCGCATTTGCCCCCACCACTGTGCGGATAAATGCATGCGCGATCACTATGAGGAATCCATACGCATCCGCAACGCAAAAACCGACGCCGTGCGCGGCGGCATGGAAGCGCTGCTGGGTGAAACCCAAACCCCCGTGATGAAATCAGGCAAGCGCGCGGCGGTTGTTGGTGGCGGCCCGGCTGGACTTGCGGCAGCATTCTTTTTAGGCCGCGAGGGTATTCCGGTGACATTATATGAGCAGCGCGAGGAGCTTGGCGGCGTAGTGCGCCACATTATTCCGCGCTTTAGGATAAGCGACCACGCGATTGACCGCGATGTGCAGCTTGTTGAGCGCATGGGCGTGCGCTTTAAGCTTGGCGCGCCCGCACCTTCAGTTGCCGAGCTAAAGGCAAAGGGTTATGATTATGTGCTGCTGGCAACAGGCGCATGGTCTCACGGCCAGCTGCGCCTCGAGGAAGGTAACGCAATGCCCGTGCTCGAGTTTTTAGAGCGCTACAAGGCCGGCACACAGGAAAGCCTTGGCAAAAACGTGTGCATCGTTGGCGGCGGCAACACCGCAATGGATGCCGCGCGCGCAGCTAAACGCGTGCCGGGGGTGGAGAGCGTATCCATCGTATACCGCCGCACGAAACGTTTTATGCCTGCAGACGCCGAAGAATTGGCGCTTGCGATAAATGACGGCGTGAGCTTTATGGAGCTTGTTTCGCCCGTATCGCTTAAGGATGGCCAGCTGACGCTTTGCAAAATGGAGCTTGGCGCGCCCGATGAAAGCGGCCGCCGCCGCCCCGTTGAAACGGATGAAAAGATAACTGTCGATTGCGATACGCTTATTGCCGCCGTTGGCGAGCGTGTGGATTGCGCCTTCTTTGAGCAAAACGGCATCGACTGCAAAAACGGCAAGGTAAACGTTAACCCGCAAACGCTCGAAACGGGCATTCCCGGAGTATATGTGCTGGGCGATGCAAACAGAGGCCCCGCAACAGTTGTTGAGGCGATTGCCGATGCGCGCAAGGTTTCGGACAGCATAAACGGCGAGCGTATGCCTTTTGCAATACCGCCCAATGCTTACCCGCAACCGGAGGCCTGCCGCAAGAATGTCGGCACGCTGGGCGATTATGAAAACGCCGGGCGCGAAGCCTCGCGCTGCCTTAACTGCGCTATATCCTGCGAAGTGTGCGCGCAGGTTTGCCCCAACCGCGCAAACATCGCCATTGAGGTGGAAGGCTTAGGGCAAAGGCAAATCATCCATATTGACCGCATGTGCAACGAATGCGGAAACTGTGCGGTTTTCTGCCCATATGACGATGCGCCCTACCGCTCAAAGCTTACGCTTTTCCACAGCGAGGCGGATATGGATGCGAGCGAAAACTCCGGCTTCCTCGTGCATTATGAAAACCACATTCGCATAAGGCTCGATGGCGAGGTGCGTGAAATCAACCTGCTCGATATCGAGATTGGGCTGCCCAAGGACATCGAAGCGATACTCTGGGCCGTTCAGGAAAAATATTCATATTTGCTGTAGAATAATCAACATTAAGGGGCTGCGGCCCCTTAATAATTTCTCAAATGAGCGAAAAATATTCGTAGGTTAAAAAAAGTGGCGCAGGCCACTTTTTTGATTATCTATATTTATCTTTCTTTTACATGCGCAAACGCTGTTGAGAGGATTTCGTGCACATGCGCATCATCCAGCGAATAGTACACGTTTTTGCCTTCCTTTCTAAAGCGAATAAGCTTTGCTGTGCGCAATGTTTTTAGCTGGTGTGATACTGCCGAGGTTGTCATATTCAAAAGATCCGCAAGATCCCCCACACAAAGCTCCGATTTTTCAAGCGCCCACAGGATTTGAATGCGCGTGCTATCGCCAATCGCCTTAAAAAAATCGGCCAGATCATAAAGCAAGGGCGCTTCAGGCATGGCTTGCTTAATTTCGCCCACAATACCCCGGTGGGCGTCGCAGCTGCATTTGTGATTAACGTTTTCCATAGCTACCCTCCTAACAGTATAATTTAGTATATAACACAAAACGGCCAAACGCAAATGTTTTATAAAATATATCTACAAATGTTCAACTGTTCAATGAATATTCTGACCGTTGCCGCCATGCAAAAAGGTGCGTGAGCCAGGCTCACGCACCTTTTTTTATTTAGTTGCTTGCATCAAGCCACATTACCGGGAATTGGCCGCAGCTCATCGCCATCGAGCTTGTTGGTGACGGACATTTTGTCATCGACCCATTGGTCATTAACATACTTGTTCTTGAACTCAAACGTTTTTACAGTTTGCGTCACCGTCAGCGTTATGGATCTTTCCGTCATCAGCTTGAACCGCCAGTTGGTATCAAGCTCTTTTACTGTGTAGCTGCCTTCATACAGGCCCGTTACCTTTACTGTGCCTGTGCTGCTGCCCGCATTGATCGTTACAACCTGGTGGAAAACGCGCCCGGTCGTATTATCCGTTATCTCAAACACAAACTTTTCATGGCCCTTGCCTTCCTGTGCGTTTGCCTTGACAACATAGGGCGTTGTTCCATCGGATGCAAACAGCTTCTTTGTTATTATCAGCTCCAGGTCGCCCTTAACATCAAGCTGCTTGTTCTTTGCGATTATCTGCAGGTTGTCGGCCGCCTTAAACTTGTAGTAATCCTGGCCGTTTACGGTTTCCTTTGTCAGGCTCGTAAACTCTACAAACTCGTATCCCGCCTGCGGTTCAATCGTCAACTCGCGGATGTAGTAGTCGTTTCCGGGGCGAAGCTCCGTGTTGGCCGTTATTGCGACTGTCTGGTCCGGCGTGCTGTTGTCTATCATAAGCGTGCCAAGGCTTATCATGTTGCCCGACTGCAGCTCGTAGATGCCAAATGTAAACTTGCTGTCGTCATGCCAGCTTGCCACAGGCACCGTTACGCCGTTTTTGTCCACAACAACCTTTTTGACCGTCATCCCGCTTGCTACCTTGCGCACGTTTTCAAACAGCAGGCTAATAACATTTGTATTCTCGGTGATTATAAAGTCAACACCTGCGAGATACTCGTTGTTTGGCCGGTACTGCGTTGCGTTTGTGCCGCTCGCGTTCTTCAGCGTGTAGTTGTTGTTGGCAACTTCCACCACACGGTATGTCTCGCCTATATCCCATAGATAATCAGCGCTGTTCCATGCCGCCCCGCCGGGGGTCTTCCACGTTACAACCGACTCGCTGCTTGTGTTGCTCTTAACAAGCGTGCCTGTCGCAATCAGCGTATCCGGGCTGCCAACCTTGTATAGGTTGAATGTAAACGTTCTTTGCGTTTCATTAAGCCCGCTTATATCATCCACGCTCTTTATAACGTTAAATGTGGCGAGCTTTTTGCTCGTTGCACGGTTTGTCGCCGTGACAGATAAGCTTATCGTGCTGCCAAGCTCCGTTGAGCCAACCGTGAACTTAACATACCTAACGCCATTATCGAGGCCCGCTATGGGGTTCGTAACGCCTGTTACTCCCGCTGCCATGACCGTGCCGCCGTTTATGCCCGTTATGCTCAGGTTCTCCCAGCCGCCGGACACTTCGCCAAGCTCATAGAGTATGTAGTTCCCTTCTTTGAGCTCTATCGCGCCCGTTGAAGAGACCTTCCAGCCGTTGTTCTTGGTCAGCGTAAAGTCCACATACGTGCTCTGACCGGATATGATCTGGTTATCCTCACGCCTTAAGCGCACGGTAAACGTTTTGTTTTCGAGGATCGCCTTATCATCATCCGACTGGAACTTCTTTTCCACATCGATATCCAGCGCCGCCTTTTTCTCGCGGTTGGTTATCTTCGTCAGCGGGCCATCCGGGCTGTTCGAGTTGAACTCGATTACCTGGCCCTCGCCGCTTACTGCGTACTGGAAGCCCGAGGATGCAAGGTTCGCCCTCACATAGTCCGTACCATTGTGCACCAGCTCGTAAACCTGATATTTGCCATATGGCACATTGGTAAACGTTACGTTATTGTATGCCTTTGCTCCATCATTCCACACCAGCTTTACCGGGGTGCCTACCATTGTGCTTGTGCCCGATTGGTAAAGTCCAAAGTAGATATCCTGGCCCGCAGGCACTTCATTCCTGGCGCCTGCGCTTGTGAGCATTTCCTTCTCAACCACGAGACTGCCGGTGCGCACCTTGTTCTCCGCCGTTACTGTAACGGTGGTTGCAGCATCCGTGCTCCTGAGCTGTATGCTGTATGTGTTCTCGCCGGACATCGTGCCCCTGTTCCAGTCATCAGTAAACCTGTTAAACTGATAGTCCGGCTCATTGACCATTATTTCCTTTATGAAGTAATAGCCCGGCTGCAGCGTCAGCGTTGTGACCTGTGCGCCATTGTAATTCCACTCAACAGTGCCGTTGGTTGCGGTGGTTACGCTGCCCGTTGCTACCTCGTTATCGTTAGCATCCAACAGCACGAACTGGAATGTCTTGGCGATGTTAAGGGTGTTAGCCAACACAGTCTTTTTAACGACCAGCCCAACACCGGAGCTTTTGCTCATGTTGTTCACAGTCACCGTTACATCGTTTTCGCCAACATTAACCATGCCCGTTGAGTTGAGCCCCGTGTAGGTCGGCGTGCCGCTATAGCCCGATGGTATGCCCGTTTCAACAACCTGGTAGACAGCGCCCAGCTTTACTCCCGGCACCTCCGCCTCAAAGTTATTGCCTGCGTTAAGCGTGATCTGCTTTGTTGTCGAGCCCGACTGGCCTTCGAATATGCCCGTTACGCTCACCACAAACGCATGGAGCTTGCTTGCTGCAGGGAAGCTTGCGCTAGAGTATTCATAGCCGTCCACCGTCTTTTTAATTATGAGCTTGCCCGGTGTTTTTGGCGTGTTGGTGACTGTCACTGTCACATCATGCTGCTTCATGTTGACCACAGTGTGCGAGTAGCTAACATCATAGTTTTCGCCGCCCACGGTTTCCGTGATCGTGTAAAGCTGGCCATACAGCACGTTTGGCACTTCTTTAGGTGTGTCGCGCTCGCTTGAGTTAAACGTAAACGTCCTCGTTACGCTTTGCCCATTCGAGTTGCTGAACACCCCCGTTACGGTGATCGTGAATGTTTCGCCGCCATCCGTACCGTTAACGACCTTCTTAAGATATAGCTTGCCTGCCTCAGGCGTTTTGTTAACGATATCTATCGTGCTGTCCTTAGAAAGCGTAAAGTTGCCGTTTGCATCCACCGTCACAACGCCGCCATCCACATCCTCACCGCCTGCGGTGAAGTTGTATTCGCGCCCGCCGCCGCTTTCAGTAATCTTATACGTGTTGCCCACGATAATGCCTTCTATAGTCCACGTATAGTTTCCATTACATTGTGCAGGCGTAAATGTCTGCGAGCGGGTCATCACGCCATCATGCCCGTCAAACACACCTGTTACGGAAATCGTAATGTTGCTTGTGGGCGCGAGCGTACCATCCGCAATCGCCTTTGTCAGCGTTAGCTTAACAGGCTTTTTGCTGTTCACTATGTCGCCCTGCGTGTTTACAACGATGGTTCCCTCAGGCGTCATGGATGAAGCCGGCACGGTGTACACCGTGTTCGACGGTTTGTAACCCGGCGCGGAGATGACCTCCTTAACATAGTAGGTCTGCAGCGGCAGATTGGAGCTTATTGCGATACCATTTGTGCCGGTGGTGATCCTTGCGACCTCGTTGTTGCAGGCAAGATCCGTGAAGATCCCAAACACTGCGCCCTGCAACGGATTGCCAAGCTCATTCACCTTTTTATCTATCTTGAGCTTTACGTTTGCAAGCTGCACGCCAACCTTTGCAGGCTCGGCCGCGATCATACGCGTGCCGCCGGGCTGCGAGCTATCCGGCACCTGGTAACGGTAGCCATATGAGTTCCACGCGATCTGCCCCGCTTTGAGCGTGGAGGGGTTTGCAACCTTCGCGTTAAACGTTATGCGCAATGTTGCGTTGATCGGCAGCGCAAATCCGTTCGTATCCACACGCAGCGCGTTGCTGTTTGCCTGGGGTGTTGCGCTCCAGCCCGTGGCGATCCCCGCTACGGTTGACCAATCATTAGTGCTGAAGGCCTGCCCGGCAGCCACGTTTTTGTATTGTATTGTTGCGCCTGGAACAACGTTCCAAACGTTTGAGCCGTTTGCGGACCATTCGATCTTAACATCCGGGTTTTCCGCAAACGACACCGCAAAGTCTGATCCACGATCGGACTGCACGTTGACCGCGCCCACGTCGTTTATCATTGGCAGGCGGTCTATAAGCACCATGTTGCTAAAGACAACCTCACCACGGTTTGTCACCTTAAGCTCGTAGCTGAACTCCTCACTTGCGTTTTTGAGCTGCAAGGAGTTATCCACGGAGTTACCAACTGCCGTGCGCTCACCATCCGAGGATGTGACTGACTTTTGCGCAACCGAAGCGAATATGCCGCCAATCGTCACAGGCGCTGTTACCTTCGCGCCGATTATCTGGCCATCCGCACTGGGCAGCTTGCCGTGGCCATAGTCGGAGTAACGCAAAGGCTGGCCGCGGCGGATGATCAAATTATCCGTCAGCTGGTAGATATACGAGGTTGAGTCATATGTCGCATAGTCTACAGGAATCTGGTCGGCATAATCGCTCACAGTCAGTATATGGCCGCCCAGCTTATATAAGTTGCCGGCTTTTGCAGGCCCCATAACCACCTTAATTGTCAGCGTTTCGCCCGGCTTGATAACACCCGGCACATAGTTGCCGGAAACCACACGGTTTGCATCATGGCTAAGAGAGTTATCCCCCAGCCCCATTGGCCCCACAAACAGGCCAATTGTGTTAAGCGGTGTGTTGCCTGCAAGTGAACTCACATCGCCCCTGAAGGAGTTTTGCTCTGCCGCACCCGCACGTTCCTTGTTACGCGAGTAGGTTACGTTATATGTATTGGTGTTGTAGTAACCAACATCTGACAAATCCGCATCTTCTACCGACAAACCATCCAACGGTAGTTTTCCGTATTCTTTTAATGGTTTCGTGTTGGCAATGTATGCATCAAGATTATTAGCATAAATGTTTACGCTGCCAGCATCTCTAAAATCGGTAATCATCTTCGTGGTGGTATTATTATCGCGCGAAAGCCCGGCCTCAATCCACAGAACCTCATATGGCAGCGGCACCTGCTCCGAAAAATAGAAGTTGGTGAAGTTGTTGTTGCCATTGTTGGTGATTTTCACCTCAAACTCGATGGCATCATCCACATCCGGCGTTTTTGATCCATCCAGCGCCTGATATGTTCCATAATTCGAGGCCTTTGTGTAGAAGCCCGATGCCTGCTTTGTCAGGCTGATTTCCTGCTCAGGGCGCTTGACCGTTACCTTTTGCTCCCATGTCATAAGATCCGCATTTGTCACCAGCCCCTTAGGCCGTTGATATGAGGAAAGGCTCGAAGGATAACGGACCGTTGTCCATTCCCCTTTGCCGGTGTTTGCAGGGTTGCTCGAAACTGACGGGTCGGTCGAGTTCGAGAAGGTATTCACCACAGTTAAGGGTTCCTCAATAAACTCCCATTCAACCGGGTTAAGGTTGCTCACAAGCGAATAATAATTTTCTGATAGCCCCTGATTATAAAGCTCTTTGGTATAGATGCTCCGGGGATAGACCCTAAGCGTCGCCTCCATATCTGTAAACGGTATTTCACGTTCTTCACTCCCCTCGCTATGGCCGTTAAAGGGATTATAATACTCCTGAGTAACGAACATAATGAATGAGAGCGATTGCCCTGGCTTTAGCACGTTAGTTGTCGCATCGCCAATGCCAAAGAAGTTAATCATGTCGCGGTTGTTATTCCAATGCTCCTGCGCTATTCTCTGATAATTGTCCAGATACCTTCGGTGCTCATACAAAACGCCATTTTCATCCGCATGGTCAATAAGATCGGTATTTCTGGCATACCTCACCAAGCTGATAGGATCATCATTATATCTCCGGCCAACCTCTTCACCGTTATATACGTAATGCTTGCCATCCTGTGTTCCTGTGGGTTCAGTTCCCACAATAGGCAGCTCGCTCAATTTACAGAGGAACTTAGACACCGTAACACGCGAGCCTTTTGAAAAATGTATGGAGGCAAACGCTTCACGATCCACAAACATTATAACCTGACCTGAGTTATATGAGTTTGCGATCGTAAAATCGTAAATTATGTGCCGGGTCGTTGAGTAAGCATAAAGTGTGTTGGCCACTTTCTGCTCGGTTTCATCCGCCGCGGGCATGCCTGTAAACTGGAAGTTGTTGTTACCAACGCCATTCCATGAGCTAGCGGGGTATGGTGTGCCCGTAGCATAAAAGCGCGCGCCCTCTATGGTATTCTGCGTATTCCTCCAGTTGCTTATATTTGTGCTCTGGTATGTTGTGCCCACCACGCTTAGCTGGGTGTGGATGTAAAGCTTTTTGTCCGTAAGGCCATAAGGCCCGGTTGAAGCAACGTGCCAGTCATCAGTGCCACCCCAGCCCACCTCAACATTGTTCAGCAGGCGGTATCTTCCGTTTTCTCTTTCGGCTGCGTTGCTATAGCCCTGCACCGAGTTTTTAAACGACTCGCTAACCCTCAAGGTGTAAGAAAACTCAACCTTTATGCCTTCGGGAATCGCAATTTGTTCGCCAATAATGGAGCCGGGCCGCACACTTCCCCCGCCGTTGCCCAAGACTTTCTGTATGAGCGCTTCGAACAAATTCAGCACGCGGTTATCGCCATCAATCACCGCATCGTCGAGATCAAACGTAAAACTGATCGGGCTGACCGGGTCCAGATTCCCCTGTGCATCGTACACATTCGCATAGACTGTGATGTCTTCGCCGTACTTTCCGAATGCCGGGTGCTGCAAATAGTCCACAATTTGCAGATCGGTCCAGGTGGCACCATTCACTACCGGCGGCCTGGATGACACAGTTTCATCCCAGTTTGTGGGTGTGTTGCTGTGCGTATATGAGATGTGGTAGGTCACATATTCGCCAACCTGGGCGGGGTTATCCCCATTCCAGTTTGTAATGCGCACGCCATCCTCGCCAACAAGCGTTTTCATGAGGATTGCAGAGTTGTTGACCCTGATATCCACAGTTTGGAGCTCGTTTTTGTTGTTGTGCAGCAAATACATGTTGTTGGTGACCGTCCCTGCGGACGCACCGTTTTGCAGCGCAACGCTTATTGTGGGGGCTGTTGTTGCAGTCAGCGTGTTAACATCCCCAAATATCCAGCGGATTTTCTCAATATCCGTTATGCTCTTACCCGCAGGGTAAACCACCGAGGGGCTTGCGCCCGCCGCAACAGTAAACGTGCTGGTCGTTCCATCCTTATATGTCAGCTCCAGCGTATAACCCGCCGCTGCGCCGTTGGTGTCCGTTACGGCAAACGCACCGTAGTTGATTGCCGTTACGTTAAACTTTTCGATAACCTCGCTCAAATCGTCCGTAACAATCACGCCGTTTGCGCCATGCGCAATCGTGGGGAAGGTAAGCGTAAACACAGAGGTCTGGTATTGTGCCTCATCCGAGTTGTTTATGGAAATCCTGCTGGCCGTCTTGCCAAATGTAAGCTCTTCTTCCTTAATCGTGTGCGTTACATTACTCTCAAGGCGCTTTGTCGTTTTTTCAGGCAGGAACAGCATGTTGTTAACTGCCAGCATGTTTGCATCTATAAATGCTGTGTCGAATAACTCACCGCGCGGGAAATGAACCGTTACATCCACATTAACAGAACCATTTGCGGGGATCTCCAAATCGCGCCATATTATCTGGTTGCTCGCCAGCACAGGCGTAACGTTCGTTGCAGTTACAAATACGTTCGTGTCAAGCTCCCACACAAAACCGCTGCCGGGTGTCGGGAATGGGAGAATATCGTACAAATATCCCTTTGTGACGCTGTTTTGCGTGTTGGTTAGCGTCAGACGGTATGTAATTACATCGCCTGCGTACAGCTCGGATGTTTTCCATGAGCCTGTTGTGTTGTTGACCTTTATTATCTTTTTTTCCACGCTCATGTCGGGCTTGATCTCAACTTCAGTTCCCGAGCCGCCGGTGCCGCCTGAACCGCCGCCGGGTGTGACGTTTGCGTCACCCCTGACGTTTACATAGTTAAACGCGTTTACGGTGTCAAATGTCCCGTCATCCCTGAGCGGCACGATGACCTCGCCGACGTACTGTATCCAATACACCTCGTTGGCCGCGAGCCGTGTGGGAATATCCCACCTTATGGTGTAGATATAGGCTGAGCCCGAGCCGTTTATTCTGGTCCACGTACCGGTGACAGTTTGGCCGCGGTTATCCGTTCCGCTAAGCGTGCCGGAGGCTGCGTTGCCAGCGCCCTTTGGCCGCAGGCCCGCGCTCATAACATCCTCAAAATAGAGCGGATTTTCAAGATCGAAGTCCAGCGGCACGCTGCCGTTTTTAACAGTTATGCGGAAGGTCGTTTCATAAACCGCCTCGTTGCTGGTTTCCGATACGCGAGTTGGCCCGCTTACGATTTCCTTGTTGACCGACATATTAATCTTGCGCGTGCGGTATACTACGCTTGCGCTGGATGAAAGATTAAGCTCTGGTATGCGCGCATAGTTGGTCAGATACGTGCCGTCAGGCATGGAGCTTACCACCGTGGCGTTAAATGAATATGTCACGGATGAGTTGGCCGCATACGAAACCGCCGGGAATGTGATTACGCCCGTTGTTTCATCATATGTCACGCCCGGATAATCCGCGCGAAGCTGCGTCAGCTGCGCCGCGCTTAAGCGTATGCCCTCAGGAAGTGTATCCACAACGCTGTAGGGCAGCGAGGGGGTCGCATTGAAGTTTGTTACCTTAATCGTGTAGGGGACTATGCTATCCTTATACACAACCGAACCCGGAACGCCATGTTCCTTATTAATCGAAAGATTGTCGCTTGTGTCGTATGTGTTTGTGACCGTATTGGAGTTGTATGTCTTGCTGCCACCCATCAACCTTGCCGTGTTCCTGATTGTTGTGCCATTTGTTGTGCCCTGAGCAAAGCGCACCTTAAACTTAAATGTAAGCGTCTGCCCTGCATTTATGCTCACATTGTTCCAGGCTAAGTTCGAATTAAAGAATGTTGGCGTCACCAGATTGCTTGATGCGGAGCCTATAACATACACCGAGCCGGTAGGCACAGTGTCTGCTACCGTAATCGTTTCCGTGCCAAGGCCTGTGTTTTTGACCTCTATTGTGTATTCGATTTCCGTGTTTGTGCTTGTGATTTTTGTGGAGCTTCCGGGGTTGTTCGTTTTATTGATCGTAAACGTAGCCTGAGGCACAGTGATTGAAACCTCAGCCGAAGCGCTGCTGTTGTGCTCAACAGCATCACCCTTGCAGGGTTTTGCGTTAAAGCTCACCTGGTTTGTGATCTTCTGCCCGGCAACGCCTGAGTAACTGGAGGAAACCTCCAGGTTTGCCCCATGCAGCTTTGTCGTCAGGTTCATCGATTGAATATCGGCCGCAACCTTGCCGCTGGCCTGATTTCCGTTTGCATCCAGCGTGCTGTTTACGTTTTTGTAGACAACCGTCAGTTTTTTGCCCGATATCACCGCGCTTTCAACAGGCGCGGAGAATGTCGCGAGCGTTTTTCCTGCATATGTCAGCGCAGTTTTGGCGCCATTAAGCGTTGCACCGTTTGCGCCCGACGGGAAGCTGACCCCTGTGGGTAATGTCAGCACATCCGTTGCTGTGTATTCTTTTGTGAATATCGTGTTTGTTGTTGAACCATACAGCGGGTTGGCCGCACCTAATGTGTAGCTGATATCGCCGCTTAACGCATACCCCGTGCTGCTCGTGCTGCTTGCTGCAACCGACACGCTTGTGGGGCTTGCACTCTTTGCTACATTGTTCCAGCCGAACGTGCCTGTGAATGTCAGTTCACCACCCTGCACACTTACCACGCCCTGCGGGAAGTTGCTGCGTGTTTGGTCGATATATGGATCGTTAAATGTAACCACTGTTGGGCTTGTGCTGTAGCCGTTTGGAACCATTACCCTTATTAGCGAAACGAATGTATCGCCAACAAGAAGCTTATATTCAAAATGCTGTGGTTTGCCGTTTGTCCCGCGCACCAGCGTGATTTCGATGTTGCGCCCCTGGTGTGTGGCGATCTGCATTACATCGCTTGTTGCAAATTGCGGAAAAGATATCCCCGGAATATCGGGTATATCCACTTTAACCGTTACATAATCGTTGTTGTTTGTGCTCGACAGGCTTGTGTATAACCTCATCTGCCCGATGCCGCCAACAACGTTGTTTGTTGTGACATTCACAAACTCCGCGACAAGGCCCTGATCCACATCGTTAAGGTACATCGCACCCGTGTACGCCATGATAGCGTCCATATCCCCGATTTCGGGAACTTCACCCGGCTCAAGCGAAACCGGCGGGGTTTCAACAATCTGCGTTTGCCCACCTTTTTCAATCGGATTTACGATTACCGTTATCTCTTCTTCTTCCTCGTCAGGATCAGGAGTTATAACCTCGCTGCTTGGGTCTGTGCCGCCGGGCGAGCTTTGGTTTTCCGTTTCGCTACCATCGGCATATGAACCCACCGGCTCGACAGGCTCCTCGCTTCCTACAATTTCTGCGATTGTGGGTATGCTTACCCCCACCGCGAGCAGCAACGCAAGAGCCAGACAGATAAACTGCCTGCCTTTTTTTGTTTTCCCCCAGCTTGACATTGATTTCTTGCTGCTATTCATATTTTCTTCCTCCCTGCCGGCATGCGCACACCCCTGTATCGCTTCCGGTAAACGTCTTATTAAATGCTACGTTTTATCGTTTTCTTGCGTTTTTCATTCCAAAACAACCAATTGGGTCACTAAAATATCGCTATGACATTCCTTCTAGTACTATATAAACCCTTTTGGTCATGTCGAACCAATCTATCCAAATTTTAATTAACCTATTTGTCATGTTTTTTCCTGCGCTCAAGTGTTATTAAAAACACAAAATCCATCCACTACAGAATTTATCCGCTTAGCTAAGATCGTTTTAAGATTGCACACGATGCCCAGCCTTACTTTATTCGGGTTATTACATTTATTCAGTAACAAAAACATGGCGCGCAAACGCCCACCTACATTTTTGTATACATATGTTCAGTAATATGGATTATACAACACTTTAGTCTCAATTCAAACTTAAATTGGCCTCAAAATGAACTTTTTTATAAGTAACGTTTGTTAATTTACATTTTATACATTGTTTTTGGCACAAAAAAGAGCCTCGCTGAGGCTCCGAAGTTTCAAACAGTGATGTGCGGCTTTGCCGCACATCACTGTTTTTAAATACTATTCCTTTTCCCAGGCGAGCTTTCCGTCGTTTAACACTGCCTTAACACGGTTGCCAAGCTGTATTCGGCCGGAAAGAATTTCCTCGCTGAGGCTATCCTCCACCTGCTGCTGAATTGCGCGGCGCAATGGCCTTGCGCCATACATAGGATCAAAACCGGATTCGGCAAGGAATTCTTCAACCTCATCCGTTATATCAAGCTCGATCCCCCGCTCCTTAAGCCGCTCTGTTACAGAGTTTAGCATCAGCTTTACAATAGCGCGCGTTTGCTCCTTTTCAAGCGCGTGGAAGAGTATGATTTCATCCACACGGTTTAGGAACTCCGGCCGGAATGTGCGCTTTAGCTCATCCATCATGGTTTCCTTCATGCGCTCATAGTTGGCGATGGATTCGTTTTGCTCCGTTCCAAAACCCAGCCGTTTTGTCGCGTTGAGTTTGCCCGCGCCAACGTTGGAGGTCATGATAAGTATCGTATTTCGAAAATCCACCACGCGCCCCTTGCTGTCGGTCAAGCGGCCATCCTCCAATATTTGCAGCAGCGCGTTAAATACATCCGGGTGCGCCTTTTCAATCTCATCAAAAAGCACAACGGCATATGGTTTTCTGCGCACCTTTTCGGTGAGCTGGCCACCATCGTCATAACCGACATAACCCGGCGGGGAGCCAACAAGCTTGGCAACAGAGTGCGGCTCCATATATTCGGACATATCAAGCCGAACCATCGCGTTTTCATCGCCAAACATGGCCTCTGCAAGCGCTTTTGTAAGCTCAGTTTTGCCAACGCCCGTGGGGCCGAGGAATATGTATGAGCCTATCGGGCGTTTTGGGTCTTTTAACCCCGCGCGCGCTCTTCGGATTGCGCGTGAAACCGCGCCGACCGCTTCATCCTGCCCGATCACACGGTTATGCAGCGTTTGTTCAAGCTGCAAAAGCCGCTCGCTTTCATCCTCAGTGAGTTTTTTGACGGGGACGCCAGTCCACGCGGCAACAACCTGCGCCACATCCTCCTCGCCAACCACGCTGACGGATGCCTTGCGGCTTTCCTCCCACTCGCGGCGTTTGTTTTCCATTTCGCGGGCGAGGTTAAGCTCCTCATCGCGCACCTGTGCGGCGCGCTCATAATTCTGGTTGGTGACGGCCTCCTCCTTCTCCTTGCGCACGGCCTCGATCTTCGCTTCAAGCTCCTTAAGATCGGGTGGTGAAACATATGCCTGCAGCTTCACCTTGGATGCGGCTTCATCCATAAGGTCGATGGCTTTATCAGGAAGGAAACGATCCGAAATATATCGGCTTGAAAGCTCCACAGCGGCATTCACCGCCTCATCGGTGATGCGCGCCTTGTGGTGCGCTTCGTATCTGTCGCGCAGGCCGAACAAAATGAGCTTGGCCTCCTCCTGCGTGGGTTCACCCACAGTCACCGGCTGGAATCTTCGCTCAAGCGCGGCATCCTTTTCGATATAGCGGCGGTATTCATCAAGCGTTGTTGCGCCCACTACCTGAATTTCGCCCCTGGCGAGCGCGGGCTTTAATATGTTGGAAGCATCGATAGAACCCTCGGATGCCCCCGCGCCCACAATCGTGTGCAGCTCATCTATAAAAAGCACGGTGTTGCCGCTGCTCTTTAGCTCATCGATCGCGGACTTAATGCGCTCCTCAAATTCGCCCCTGTATTTGGTGCCTGCAAGCATGCCGCCCAAATCCAGCGTGACAACCCGCTTATCCTTAAGCGTTTCCGGCACATCGGCTGCTACGATGCGCTGGGCAAGCCCTTCTATAATGGCGGATTTACCCACGCCCGGGTCGCCGATAAGCACAGGGTTGTTTTTTGTGCGTCGGCTTAAAATCTGGATTATGCGTGTGATTTCCTCAGCGCGGCCAATCACAGGGTCAAGCTCGCCATCGCGCGCCATCTTGGTCAGATCCTTGCCGTATTGATCCAGCGTGGGGGTCGAAATATCGCCCCGGCCCGCCTGGCCTTTGCTCCCGCCATCAGTCGAAACGCTGGTTATAAGCTGCTTTCTAAGCTCCTCCAAATCCACGCCCAGGTCCTGCAGCACGCGGGCCGCCACACTTTCGCGCTCCCTTAAAAGCGCAAGCAGCAAATGCTCCGTGCCAATGTAATTGTGGTTGAGCGCCTTTGCCTCATATAGGCTTAGCTCAATCACCTTTTTTGTGCGCGGTGTGTAACCAAAGCTATCGGTAAACTGATAGTCGCCCCGGCCCACAAGGCGCTCCGTCTGCGAAGCGGCCTCATCAAAAAGCACACCCTGCTGCTTTAATAAACGCACGGCGGAGCTATCCTCCGTTTGCAAAAGCCCCAGCAGCAAATGCTCTGTGCCCACATAGTTATGCCCAAGCTGCTTTGCGCTTTCCTGCGCAAGCGCAAGTGCGCGGCGCGCGCCTTCTGTATAGCGGTCAAATACGTTCATCTTTATTCACCTCGTTGTTGATTGTTTTTAATTGCTCTCGTATATATTGCGCGCGCGCCATTTCCTGCTGCGCGGCATTCATTTCCTCACCGGCCCGCTGCTCAAGCGCGCCGGGCTGAATATCCACAAGCAGTTTGTTCAAAAACCCCTGCGTAAACTCCGGCATCAGCCCCAACCCGCACGCAAGCTTTATGTCGCAAACGGCCTCCATCGCCTCAGTCACCGTCAGCTTGCGGGCGTAGCCTAAAAGCCCAAGCGAGCGGTAAAGCCTATCCTCCAGCTCCAGCTTGTTTTGCTCATAAAAAGGCTCGCGCACACCGGCCTCGCGCTCAAGTATGCGCAGCACAGTGCCTGAAAGGTTGCTTAAAATGTCCTCCTCCAAAATGCCCAATGTCATCTGATTGCTTATCTGATAAATATGCCCCGGCGCCTTTGAGCCTTCGCCATAATAACCACGCACGGCATAACCAAGCTTGCCGATCATGCTCAAAAGCGGCTCCGCGCCCCCCATCATGGAAAGTGCGGGCAGGTGCATCATTACGGATGCGCGCATGCCTGAGCCAAGGTTTGTCGGGCAGGCGGTCAAATAGCCCAGCTCCTTATCAAAGGCATAAGCAAGCTTGCGCTCAAGCAGGCGATCAACAGCGGAGCAAAGCGTATCGGCATCCTGCAGGTTTAAACCATCCTGCATGCTTTGAATGCGAAGATGATCCTCCTCGCCAATCATTATGGATAGCGTTTCTTCCTTGTTAATAAGCGCCGCGCCGCGGCCTGCCTTTGCAAGCTCAGGGCTAATAAGGTGCCGCTCGATAAGCAGGCGCTTTTCCCTTGCGGGGAGCTTATCCATTTCAAGCAGCAGAAAATCTCCGTTGCCGTTGATCGCGGCGTTAACATCGGCGATGAGCGTTTTCATCTGCTTTTCGTCCATCATGTGGGGGAAGGGTAATCCCTTCAAATTACGCGCCAGGCGCACACGGGAGCGCAAGGCGATATCTTCATTTTTAATCATGCGTCCGCTCCTTCCAGCGCCTTCAGGCGATCCCTAAGCTCCGCCGCGCGCTCATAGCGTTCCTCTTTAATTGCCAGCTCAAGCTCCTGCTTAAGGTGTACACGTTCATCAACGGGTTCTGCCTGCTGCACATTTTTTGCCGCCTCATCCGGCGCCTGTGTTGCCTGATCCTGCGCAAAATCCGGCGCCCTGCCGACATGCTTGAGCCTGCCGCCCTGCACGCGCTTGATTGATGGCAAAAGCTGCTCGCGATAGGTTTCGTAACATTCCGGGCAGCCCAGAAGTCCTGTCTTTTGAAAATGCGCAAGCGTGTAACCACATGAGCAGCTTTCCGTTTCCATTTCCTGCTGCGGCATACTATAAAAACCGGCGAGAAGCCCCATTAGCGAGGGGATTGCGCCCTGCACCCGCCTTGCGCATTCCTCACAAAGATAATGCTCCTGTTTAACGCCGTTAACCACATTTATTGTGTGCACGCTTGCCTGATTTTTTTTGCAGCTTTCACAAATCATATGTTTAATCCTCCTTTTCCATATAAACCAGCATGGCGAGCATACCCTTGAGCACCTTTGCACGCGAAGCATCCGTAAGCTCCTGCGTGGGCAGCATGCAGGCGCGCACCGCGCCCTGCATAACACCGGCCTCTCTTTCACTGATAAAACCCTCGCCGCAAAGCCTTGCTATGATGCACTCGGCATCGCGCAGCGTAATGCTTTCGCCAACGCGGTTGCAGGCGTATTCATGCAAGGTGCTGCCTGTATCCACACGCACGATTTGTATGTATCCGCCGCCGCCCCGGCGCGACTCAACCTGATAACCCTGGTCGAGCGTAAAACGCGTGCTAAGCACATAGTTGATCTGCGAGGGTGCGCAGGAAAAATGCTGCGCAAGCTCGTTGCGCCGCAAAAGCACAACATCCTCCAGCTCAAGCATTTCATTTATGAACAGCGCTATGCTGTCCGCCAGCACCGACATTTATTTTCACGCCTCTTTTCCTATTTTATAAATCGCTCTTGTATAGTGTTGACACGAATGCCCTATGCTCATGCCAACACCATAACCCCGGCCAAAGTAAGGCTAAACGACAAGACGCCGTGTTTGACTATCTTTGACCTTTAATTATAGTATAGCAGGCGCGCAAAAATCTTCAAGCGCACAATTTGACGCTTTTGTGAAGAAAAATGAATCATTCTCCCACCCAGCAAATCATGTTATACTACAAGCATTACCACAAAAGGAGTCACTGGCAGTGAATCAAATGCCCCATACGCAAAAACAACCTGAAGAAGATAACCGCGAAAGCAATTTAGGCACGTTTAGCCGTGTGCTTTTTGTGCTGCTGATAGTTGCGGCCTGCGTGGCGGCCGTGCTGATTTTTAAAATCCCTGCGCTTCCGGAGGACTTTGCGGCCGCACCCTTGCCCACGCCCGAACCCACACCCACGCCTGAAAATTGGCTCGAGGGTTTTGTGGAAGGCTCCTACACCATATTGGCAAATGAGCAGCCCATTTGCACTGTTGCAAGCCGCCCGCTTGCGGTTTCGCTTTTGAACTGGCGGCTTGAGCAGGCGGGAAAGGACATCCCCGCCGGGCAGAATTTGATCAGAGCCGCCTTTGAAATGAAAATGACGGTGCGAGAGGCTGTGCTTGGCGAAAACGCCACATCCACACTGGAGGCTCAAAATCTCATTCGCGAAAACCCGGAGCTTTGCCCCGTTATTGTAACCACCAAACTCTCGGAAACCGACAAGCTGGCGTACGAAACAAAAGAGGTAGAGGATGAGCGTCTTTTGGAAGGCTCGCGTTTGGTGCTTTCCTCCGGGCGCGCGGGCGAGCTTGTTACCGAATATACATACACTTACCGCAATGGCGTTTTGAAAGGTCAATCCGATGCGCGCGAAATATTAACGCAACGCCCGATCGATGAGCAGGTCGCCGTGGGAACCTACAAAAGCTCGCAGCCCGACAAAGAAGCCGGGCGATCCGAGGGCGAAAAGGGCAAGGCCGCTCCTGAGGGCTTTGACCTTGGGCACCCCTGCAAGGCGGATATATCATCCAACTTTGGCATGCGACGAAACGAAATGCACCACGGGCTCGATTATGCGCTTGAGCTAAAGGGCGAGGTGCTTGCACCCGAGGCAGGCACAGTTTGCTACATTGGCAAGCGTGGAAATTACGGGCTGATGATGGAAATCGACCATGGCGATGGTTTTATAACAAGGCTTGCTCCGTTGGAAAATACGCTTGTTAACGTTGGCGATGTTGTGGAAAAGGGCCAGCACATCGCCTCCCTTGGCGCACCTGTGGATGAGGAGGCAAAGCCGCATTTGCACATGGAGCTTTTGATTGACGGCATTCCGTATAACCCGCGCTATTATATGTGACAGAATCGTCCATCCTTTTTAGCAGTTTAAGCTTATGTTCACCCCACACATTCAAAAAAACCCCTGAATATGCCCCCAACGCCTTGCAATTCGCGCTTTAGGGGAATATAATATCGTGTGTTGCGCAAAAAGCGCGGCAAATTGAATGGTTAGGATGAATATGAACACAAGCACAAACATACGCAACATCGCGATTATCGCACACGTAGACCATGGCAAAACCACACTGGTGGATCAAATGCTGCGCCAAAGCGGCGTTTTTCGCGCACACGAGCAGGTTCAGGAGCGCGTGATGGATAGCAACGACATCGAGCGCGAGCGCGGCATCACAATCTTAAGCAAAAACACAGCCGTTACCTACAAAAACACACGCATCAACATCGTAGATACCCCCGGCCACGCCGACTTTGGCGGCGAGGTGGAGCGCATATTGCAGCTGGTGGATGGGGTACTGCTGCTTGTGGATGCTTTTGAAGGCTGCATGCCCCAAACCCGCTTTGTTTTAAGCAAGGCGCTGGAGCTTGGCAAAACCCCCATCGTTGTTGTAAACAAGGTGGATCGCCCGGGCGCAAGACCCACCGAGGTTGTAAGCGAAGTGCTTGAGTTGTTTATCGACCTTGGCGCATCGGCCGCGCAGCTCGATTTTCCTGTTGTTTACGCTTCCTCAAGGGATGGCGTTTCGGGCCTTGAGCCCGATGAGATGACGCAAGATATGCAGCCGCTTTTTGATACGATACTCGAAGCGATCCCCGCGCCCGAATGCGACGCGGACGGCCCGCTGCAAATACTATTTTCCACAATCGACTATGATGAATATGTCGGGCGCATTGGCGTAGGCCGCATTGTGCGCGGCACAGCAAGGCGCGCCATGCAGGTCACAGTTTGTGGCGCGGAGCGCCAGACAGAAGCAAAGCTCGCAAAGCTCTATCATTTTCAGGGCCTCAAGCGTGTGGAAACCGAAGAGGCGTTTGCGGGTGATATTGTTGCGGTGGCGGGCATAGATGATCTTTCAATCGGCGAAACGGCATGCGACCCTGATTGTGTTGAGCCCTTGCCATTTGTGCACATTGACGAGCCCACGGTTTCGATGCTTTTTGTGGTGAACGACAGCCCCTTTGCCGGGCGCGAGGGAAAATATGTCACCTCCCGCAATATCCGCGAGCGCCTTTTTCGCGAGGTGATGACAAATGTTTCAATGCGGGTAAACGAAACCGGCTCGACAGATGCTTTTGAGGTTTGCGGCCGCGGCGAGCTGCACCTTTCAATACTCATCGAAACCATGCGCAGGCAGGGTTATGAATTTGCCGTGAGCCGCCCAAGGGTGATTTATCGCACCGATGAAAACGGCACGCGCCTTGAGCCAATGGAGCAGCTCACCGTTGATGTGCCTCAGGAATATGTTGGCGCGGTGATGGAAAAGCTTGGCTCACGCAAGGCGGAGCTTGTGGATATGACCGCAGGCACCGGCGACACAAGGCTGAAGTTTTTAATACCCGCACGTGGTTTGATGGGCTACCGCAGCGAGCTTTTAACTGACACGCGCGGCAATGGCGTGATGAGCCACATATTTGAAGGTTATGCGCCTTACAAGGGTGATCTTCCCGAGCGCACGCACGGCAGCCTCGTTGCCCATGAAACAGGTGAAACCACAACCTACGGCCTTTTTAACACCCAGGAGCGCGGCAGGCTTTTTATCGGCCCGGGCGTGCCGGTATACACCGGCCAGGTGGTGGGCGAATGCGCAAAATCAGGCGACATTGTTGTGAATGTGTGCAAAAAAAAGCATGTCACAAACGTTCGCGCTTCGGGCAGCGATGATGCGCTGCGCCTCACGCCGCACACCTTGCTTTCGCTTGAGCAATGCCTTGAATTTATTGCAGACGATGAGCTCGTTGAAATCACACCCCAGAACGTGCGCATGCGCAAGCGTGTGCTCAACAAGGAGATGCGGCTAAGGCAGGCAAGCAATAAAACAACATAACAAAAAACAACAATATACATAAAACAAAAGAGAGTCGTAAAGACTCTCTTTATAGTTTTATTTTCTTTTTGCTGTTTGCAGAAAGTATTGCATGAGGTGGATTATGAGCAAAGCTTTAAAGATATTATATGTGTTTTTGTGTTTGGCGCTTGTGCTTTGCGCCTGCGGAAAAAATCCCGGCGGGGCAGATGCAACGCCCTACCCCGAGCTATCCCCCGCGCCCACGCTTAGCTTTACGCCAAAGCCGCCCTCGCTCATCGTCGTAAAACCGCTTGGCACTCATAATGTATTGCCGTGGCTTTCCGCGCCGCCAACTGCGACACCTACTGCAACGCCGACAGCGACACCAAACGCAACATCGACTGCGACACCAACCGCTACACCGACTGCGACACCCACCGCAACCCCAACTGCAACGCCTACCGCAACGCCAACCGCTACTCCTACTGCAACGCCGACTGCGACACCCACCGCAACACCGACTGCGACGCCTAAGCCAAATGGGGAGCACGAAATGCTGCTGCAGGTGGTGGAGGTTGTTTCGGGCTGGACAAGGGTGGCGCTATATGTTCAGCCGCTTGTTTATAATGTAACCCCCGAGCTTGACCCTGTGGGCGCGGGCGGCCATGTGCGCAATTTTTTAAACAACGAGCCGATGCATTATGGCGAGCCGCGCCTGCTGCTTTTAGCATACGACGCGGTGGCGTACTTCCCCATGCCGGATGACCCGGAGCAAACAATCGAGGTGCTGCCAAAAGATTTTCCCGCAGTGCATCAGGCTTATGTTGATATGACGGGCGATAATCCGATATTTTTTGCAAAGCTTTTTAACGATGAAATTAAAAGCATGGTGTTTTACACGCTCAATGGCGAAAACTTCCCGCCAAGCCAGCTCACAAGCGGGCGGCTTTGGCGCCTGCCCAAATGATGGCCGAGGTTTATTATTAAGCGTTATTGTGTCGCGCCCCAT
>JAJDHH010000039.1 GCA_030266105.1 Eubacteriales bacterium OttesenSCG-928-K08 | reverse complement strand
CCCATTGTGTCGGTCATGCCGTAGGAAGCAGGGCCCGCCGCCATATTATCCGGGTGCAGTGTGCGGCCTGTGCCGCCGCCGGAGGCAACGCTAAAGTATTTTTTGCCGTTTTCGTTGCACCATTTTTTGTAGGTGCCCGCAACCGGGTGCTGGAAGCGTGTGGGGTTGGTGGAGTTGCCCGTGATTGAAACATCCACGCCCTCATGGCGCATTATCGCAACACCTTCGTTCACATCATCGGCGCCATAGCAGCGAACGTTTGCACGATCGCCCTCGGAGTATGCCTTTTCAAAAAGCACATTGAGCTTGCCTGTCATATAATCATATTCCGTTTCAACAAGCGTAAAGCCGTTGATGCGGGAGATGATCGTCGCAGCGTCCTTACCAAGGCCGTTGAGTATAACCTGCAAAGGCTGCTTACGCACCTTGTTGGCTGTTTTTGCGATACCAATCGCGCCCTCGGCTGCCGCAAAGCTTTCGTGCCCGGCAAGGAATGCAAAGCACTTTGTTTGCTCGCGCAAAAGCATCGCCGCAAGGTTGCCGTGGCCCAGGCCAACATCGCGCTGATCGGCAACTGAGCCGGGGATGCAGAACGCCTGCAAACCAAGGCCGATTGCCTCTGCTGCGTCCGCCGCTGCCGTGCAGCCTTTTTTGATGGCGATTGCAGCGCCTGCGATGTATGCCCAAACTGCATTATCAAAAGCGATGGGCTGAATGCCGCGCACGATTTCATCCACATTCACGCCTTTACTGTCGCAAATGACCTTTGCGTCCTCAAGACCGTTTATGCCGTATTCTGCGAGGGCGGCGTTGATTTTTTCGATCCTTCTCTCGTATCCTTCAAATCTAATCATTATTATGCCCTCCTTCCCTATTCGTGGCGTGGGTCGATGACCTTTGCTGCATCAGCAAAGCGGCCATATGTGCCCACGTTCTTTTCATAAGCTTCCTTGGGGTCAACGCCTTTTTTGATGGCATCCATCATCTTGCCAAGGGATACGAATTTGTAGCCTATAATTTCATTATCCGCATCCAGCCCTATCGCGATGACATAACCCTCCGCCATTTCAAGGTAGCGTGCGCCCTTTGCTTTTGTGCCGTACATCGTGCCGATCTGGCTTCTCAAGCCCTTGCCAAGATCCTCCAGGCCAGCGCCGATGGAAAGGCCGCCCTCTGAAAACGCGCTCTGCGTGCGACCATATACGATCTGCAGGAAAAGCTCGCGCATTGCGGTGTTGATCGCATCGCAAACAAGGTCGGTGTTCATTGCCTCAAGCAATGTTTTGCCGGGCAAAATTTCGCTTGCCATTGCCGCCGAGTGGGTCATGCCAGAGCAGCCAAGCGTTTCGATGAGCGCCTCTTCGATTATGCCGTTTTTGACGTTAAGCGTAAGCTTGCACGCACCCTGCTGCGGGGCGCACCAGCCAACGCCATGTGTAAAGCCGCTGATATCGCTAACCTCTTTTGCCTTAACCCATTTGCCCTCTTCGGGAATGGGCGCGGGGCCATGCTTTGCGCCTTTGGCGACGCAGACCATTTCCTCCACTTCGCGGGAGTATTGCATGTTAATAGCCTCCTTTGTATATGAGCATCCTGCGCGAGCCTAAAAATTTAAGCAACGCAGGGTGCTGATGATCCTTTTATTTTTCCAACCTATAGTATAGCATTCCCAAAGTGCCGCTTACCAGCAGTTTTTCTTGATATGTTATGATTTGTTTTGATAGATTGAGAGAAATACTGTATTATGCTTTATAGCAGTGTCGGCTTTTGTGGCCAACATGGTTTAGGAGGAGCATGCGTTGCCGCTGTTTTTATCGTTTTGCTGCCTTGCGGCAAATGTGGTTTTGTTGCTCGATCGTTTTTATTTTAAGTGGCAGCTTGCGCTGCCGCAATTTGCAGGCGCGGCAATCGCGCTTGCGGGCCTGCTGATTGCGGGCCTGGAGTATAGGGCCGCACGAAACAAAAAGAAAAAGCGGCTGCCGCGCTCGCTTGTGACGGGCAATGCGATTTTAGGCATCATAATGCTTATTTTGTGGATAACAAAGCTGGTGTAAAAACCAAAGAACTATTTAGCAGATATTTTAAAGGAGATTGGATTTATGCAAGTCCGCACACGTTTTGCGCCCAGCCCCACGGGCTACATGCACATTGGAAATTTACGCTCCGCGCTTTACGCATATTTATTTGCGCGCAAGCAAAATGGGGTTTTTCTTTTGCGCATTGAGGATACCGATCAGGAGCGCCTTGTTGATGGCGCGGAGGATAAAATATACAGCACGCTTAAAAGCGTGGGTATGGATTGGGATGAAGGCCCTGATGTTGGCGGGCAATTCGGGCCTTATGTGCAAAGCGAGCGCAAGGCGCTCTATGCGCCTTATGCGCAGGAGCTTATAAATTCGGGCCATGCGTACCGCTGCTTTTGCACAAAAGAGGAGCTTGAAGCCCGCCGTGAAGCAGCGACGCAGCGTGGAGAGACATTCCGTTACGATAAGCATTGCCTGCACCTGAGCGAAACAGAACAGCAGGCAAAGCTTGATGCGGGGCTGCCCTATGTGGTGCGCCAGAACATCCCCGCGCAGGGGCAAACGACATTCCGCGATTTGCTTTTTGGCGAGATAACAGTCGAAAACAGCGAGCTTGACGATAATGTGCTGATAAAAGCGGATGGTATGCCCACATACAATTTTGCCAATGTGGTGGACGATCATCTCATGAAAATCACACATGTGATGAGGGGCATGGAGTATCTTTCCTCCGCGCCCAAGTATGATTTGCTTTATAATGCGTTTGACTGGGAAATTCCGGAATATATTCATATGCCGCCTATCATGAAGGACTCAAGGCATAAGCTTTCCAAGCGCACGGGCGATGCCTCATTTGAGGATTTAATTGCAAAGGGCTATCTTAAAGAGGCCGTGCTCAACTACATCGCGCTTTTGGGCTGGAGCCCGGGGGATGACCGCGAGAAGTTTACGCTTGCGGAGCTTATTGAAGCTTTCGACATTGCGGGCATGAGCAAATCCCCGGCGATATTTGATCCAAACAAGCTCACATGGTTAAACGCCGAGTATATCCGCGCGCTTTCGCCTGATGAGTTCACCGGCTATGCAATGCCCTATTATGAGCAGGCAGGCATAGCGGGCATGGATACCTCGGTGCTCGCCAAAATACTCCAGCCGCGTGTGGAGGTTTTTGCTCAAATTCCTGAAATGGTGAGCTTTCTTGCAAAGCTGAACGATTACGAAATCGATCTTTTTACAAACAAAAAATCCAAAACCAACCCGGAAGTCTGCTTGGATATGCTAAATCGTGTCATACCTGCGCTCGAAGCGCTGCCTGAGTGGGAGGAGGAGGCCATCCACGGCCTGCTCATTGGAATGGCGGCGGAGCTTGGGCTTAAAAACGGCACGGTTTTGTGGCCGGTGCGCATTGCGCTCGCGGGGCAGATGGTAACCCCCGGCGGCGCAGTGGAAATCGCCGTGCTTTTAGGGCGGGATGAAGCGCTTAGGCGGCTGAGGTTTGGCCGGGATAAGCTCAAGGCCTGAGAAAAGAGATTTCGGTTTTAATGGATGCCCGGCTTAGCATAGTATAAAAGAACAGAAAATAATTAAGGAAGAAATATAATGGATAACAGACCGATTGGTGTGTTTGATAGCGGGCTGGGTGGCATATCCACCTTACGCCAGGCAATTAAAGCGCTGCCAAACGAAAGCTTCTTATATTATGGCGATTGCATAAACGCGCCATATGGCGGCAAAAGCGAGGCCGAGCTTCGTGTGCTCACACACGCCGCCTGCGCAAAGCTGGTGGATAATGGCGCAAAGGCGTTGCTTATCGCCTGCAACACAACGGTTGTTGCCGTTGGAGATGAACTTCGCGAGGCGTTTGATGTGCCCATTGTGGGCATAAAGCCGCCTGTTGAGTTTGCCTCAAAAACACCGGGCGAAGGTTTGGTGCTTGTTATGGCAACGCAAACCACAACACGCCTGCTGCTGGAGCGCGCAAAAAGCGAAGGGCGTTTGTGGCCCGAGCGCGCAGTGCCAATCCCCTGCCCGGGCGAGATGGTGGCGCGTGTTGAGCGGGGTATGTTTGAGCGCGGGGACTATGACGATCTTTTTCATGAGCTGTTTGCGCCATATGCCGCAAAGGCCGTGGATGCGATCGTTCTGGGCTGCACACATTATCCTTTTATTCAGGAGGAAGTTTTCCGCTACGCAAAGGAGAATTTTCAAGGCGATCCCTTGTTTTTTGATGGCGGCATGTTTGCCGTTGAGGAGCTAAAAAACACCCTTAACAGCAAAGGATTACAAAGCGAAACGGGCGTTTCGTCCACCACTTTTATGACCAGCGGCGATTATGAGCGCATGAAGGCGCTGTTTGATCTGCTGCTTAATGTGCATGTGCCAATGCGCGGCATAGCGCTATGATAGTATTCATCAAAGCTTGAAATAGCGCTGCTATTCCTGCGCTTTTCCTCTTTGCGCGACACGAAAATCTGCACGGCTCGGTTTCCTGTTTTTAAGTGCAGGGGTAATAAACAACGTGTATACCGGTATACTTATATACAAAATGCGCTTGCAAAATGGCGGAAAAGTATGTATTCTATTCTGTATAGATGTGCATAAGCACAAAATTTAGGGAGGGTGCATACATGAAGAAAACAGTAGCGCTTTTGATGGTTCTTGCGCTGGCGTTTGGTGCGGTTGCCTGCGGCGGTGGCGGCGGTGGCAGCACGGGGACAACACAAACCCAGCTTTCAATGGTTACAGGTGGTGAGAGCGGCACATATTACGCCTATGGCGGGATGATCGCAAGCGTAATCAGCGAAGCGCTTGGCAATGTGGCAATCACAGCCTCAACATCCGGCGCCTCGGCGGCAAATGCGCGTTCAATCAACAAAAAGGATGCTGACCTCGCGTTGCTGCAAAACGACGTGCTCGATTATGCCTACAATGGCATCGAGGGCTTTGTGGATGATGGCAAGCTGCAAAATGTCGCCGCAATCGGCACGCTTTACCCCGAGGTTATCCAAATCGTAGCGACAGACGCTTCGGGCATCACAAGCGTTGCGGATCTTGCAGGCAAGCGCGTTTCGGTTGGCGACCTTGGCTCCGGCGTGGAAGCGAACGCCCGCCAGATACTCGATATCTACGGCATGAGCTACGATGACCTTGGCAAGGTGGAATACCTTGGCTTTGGCGATAGCTCAACCGCCATTCAGCAGATGACAATTGATGCGGCCTTTGTTACGGCAGGCGTGCCCAACCCTGCTATCATGGAGCTTAACACAACCGTTGCGGTGCACCTTGTGCCGGTTAACGGCGCAGAGGCCGATGCGCTGATCGCAAAATATCCTTTCTACGCAAAGTACAATGTGGATGCCGATGCCTATGAAGGCAAGGCAGGCCTTGCCGGTGTGGAAACCGTTGCAATCCTTGCAACGCTTGCCTGCAACAAGGAGCTTGACGAGGAGATCGTGTATCAGATCACAAAGACCCTCTTCGAAAGCAAGGATAAAATTAACCACGATAAAGCAAAGCTGCTTTCGCCTGAAGCGGCTGTGCAGGGGCTTTCAATCCCCTTCCACCCCGGCGCGGAAAAATACTTTAAGGAAGTTGGCGTCCTGCAATAAGTGGGTTAATCCCGCTTGCCCAATAGGGTTCGAAAATGAACATTTTCGTAAAAAGGCGGGGGAGCAACAGGCTTGTTCCCCCGCTTCTTGTTTTATTAGCAATTCTGGCGTTTGCCGCGTTTTTTTTGCTCCCCTTATGGGGGCGGCTTACTATTAGCAATTATCGGGAAGAAACTAAGCTTCTTACATTGCCCGTCAATAAGGGCGAAAGCTTTCAGATAGCCTATCTGCACTCAATTAACCTATCGCCCGTGAAGGATACGATTGAGTGGACGGGTGAGTCTTTAACAGTCCGCGAAAGTTGGTTCAAAACATTTGGCGCGGGCATACCCATTCCGGCGGATGGAATTGGGGAAGAGCTTATAAAAGTAAACAATGGGTACATTCTAACAAACATCAATAAAGAGCAGGAAAGCTTTTTGCTGATGAGCGAGGATGTTCCCAATCATCATTTGATATACCGTGGCCGTGAAATCAGCCTGTTGGCGCTTGGCGGTGCGGGAACACTACTAAAATTTGAGGTAAAAAAAGTTTCCTTGCTGACATGTTTGCGGCTGGATGGTTAGGCGCTTTAGCCGCCCGACCAAATGAAAAGAGACGGGGGAATTGTCCATGGGTTTATTTAAAAAGAGGGATAAAAAAGACGAGGACGGCAGGATCAACAGCGTTGAGCTGGATATTGATACCACCGGCTTGTCGGAAGAGGAGATAGCCACACTTGAGGCCGAGGCCGTGCTGCGAAAATACGATAGGGAATCCGCCTACCGTAACCGCCTGAGCAAGGGCCTTAATGTGCTGATTGGCGTGGTGCTGGTTGGGTTCTCCATTTTTCAAATTTACACGAGCATTTTTACAATACCAACGCAGCTTTTGCGCTCATACCACCTTGCGTTTGTGTTGTTTTTAACCTTTTTGCTTTACCCGGCAAAAAAGGATATGCGCAAGGATAAAATCCCGTGGTATGATTGGCTGCTTGCTATTGCGGCGCTTGCTGCCGTGCTGTATATACCGGCCAACTATGAGTATATCGTAAAAAGCATGGGCAACTACACCAACGAGGTTATCGTTGTTGGTGTGATCGGCATACTTTTGCTGATGGAAGCCTGCCGCCGTGTTGTTGGCCTGCCAATTTTAATAATCGTCAGCATATTTTTGCTCTACACCATGTTTGGCAACATTGTGCCAGGCTCCTTTGGGCACAGGGGTTATAGCATTTCGCAGATTTCAACGCACATGTTCTTTACGCTTTATGGCGTGTTTGGCACACCGCTGGGAGTAAGCGCAACGTTTATATTCCTGTTTATTCTATTTGGCGCGTTCCTGGAAAAAACGGGCGTTGGCAGGCTTTTTATAGACCTTGCAAATGCCATTGCCGGCAAGAGCGTTGGCGGCCCCGCAAAGGTGGCTGTTGTTGCCTCGGCACTTCAGGGAACGGTTTCGGGAAGCTCCGTTGCAAACACTGTGGGCACCGGCTCATTTACTATACCAGCGATGAAAAAGCTTGGCTACAGCAACGAGTTTGCGGGCGCTGTTGAAGCGGCCGCATCCACGGGCGGCCAGCTTATGCCGCCGATTATGGGCGCCGCCGCGTTTTTGATGGCGGAGATGACCGGCTTTACATACGGCCGCGTTGTGCTTTCGGCGATTATACCGGCAATACTCTACTTTAGCGGAATACTCATAAGCGTTCACCACGAGGCGCGCAAGCGCGGCCTTCGTGGCCTGCCGGATGATGAAATGCCCAAGTTTAAGGATTTGATTACTGAGCGCGGGCACCTTTTGCTGCCGCTGGCGTTTATGATTTATATTCTTGCATCCGGCCTAACGCCCACATTTGCGGCGCTTGGCGCGATTTTGATTTCGCTCATGGCGCACCGCATTCGCGGCTGGTCGTTTATTCCCGCGGGCGTAATTATAGTTGGGCTGCTGATGAGCTTCACATTCCAGCAATGTGCTGTTGTGGCCATCATAATTTGGCTTGTGATTGATTTTATTAATCTGTTGCGCAAAAGGGATAAGCAAGCGATGAAGGCATCAATCAAGGAAGGCACAAAGGATATTGTCGATTCGCTCCAGAGCGGCTCAAGGAATGTGCTTGCCGTTGCCGTTGCCTGCGCGATGGCGGGCATGATTGTGGGCTCCGTTACGCTCACCGGCCTTGGCCTTAAGTTTGCAACAGGCCTTGCAAAGCTTGCTGGCAACAACATATTCCTGATGATGTTCTTCACAATGCTCGCCTCGCTTGTTTTAGGCATGGGCGTGCCAACAACCGCAAACTATCTTATCACCTCAGCGATTTGTGCGCCCGCAATCATCACAATGCTCGTCGCACGCGATGGCGTTTCGGAGGCCACATTATCAATGGTGATGAGCGCGCACCTGTTTGTGTTCTACTTTGGTATTATTGCGGATATTACCCCGCCCGTTGCGCTTGCGGCAATGGCGGGCTCGGCTATCGCCAAGGGGGATCCGTTTAAAACGGGGGTAATGGCAACGCGCCTTGCCATAGGTGCGTTTATAGTGCCATACATATTTGTGCTTAACCCCGCAATGCTGCTCATTGATGTGGATATTCTAACCGCGATACTTAACGTGGGAACGGCGCTGCTTGGAATGTACGCACTTTCGGGCGGGCTAACGGGTTTTGTGCAGGATGATTGCCATTGGTATGAAAACCTGCTGCTTATTGGCGGTGGATTGGGCATGATTATTCCGGGCTTATTATCTGATGTTGTGGGACTTGTTGTTGTCGCGACGATTGTGCTAATTCAAAAGCGGCGCTTCAACAAAAATGGCAGGCGCAAGCCGGAGTTGGATATCTACACAGGATCAGCTTCATAAAACTTGAATAACACATACGGCCCCGGTTTTACCGGGGCCGTATGACTATCAAAAAACTCTTCTTTGGGGATTATCAAGGGGTCGCAACCCCTTGATGTTTAATCTGTGGGCAAGGGCGGCGTGCACGCCCGCAAGCCCACACCTCTCGCGTTTTGCTGACCGTGAGGCGTAGCCGAACAAGCAAAACGTGGAAAATTCAAAAAAGTAACTATGTTACTTTTTTGAAATCAATGTATTGAAAGCATCCTGCAATATGCCTCAAGCCCATAAAGCAGCGCTTTTTCATCAAAGTTAAAATACGGGCTGTGCAGCGGCGGGAAGCCGCTGTATTCCCCCACGCCCACAAAAAAGAACAATCCGGGGATTTCCTGCTGATAGAATGAAAAATCCTCGCCGATCATCAAATGCGGCATGGGCTTAAGGTCCTCACGCAAAAGCAGCTGGAATTCCTCAGTCATATCCACGGGGTTTTCAACGCTATAATAGAGCTGAACCTCTTTAAATTCGGCGGTGCAGCCTGTTGCAACCTCGATGCCGGAGAGTATGCGGCGGATACGATCCATCACCTCAATGCGCGTTTCGCTGGAAAATGTTCGAATAGTGCCGCTCATAACAATTTTATCGCAAATTATGTTGCGCGCCTCGCCGCCATGAATTTTGCCGATCGTGAGCACGACGGGTTCGTCAGGACTTGTGAAGCGGGACACAACCGTTTGCAGCACGGAAATTATCTCCGCAGCCGCAACAACAGCATCTATCCCCTTTTCCGGGTTTGCGCCATGCGCGCTTTTGCCAAGCACGGTAAGATCGAACCCGCAGGATTGCGCCATAAACGTGCCCCTCTTAACCCCAAGCTGGCCGTGGCGAAGCTCCGGAAAAAGGTGCAGGCCATATATTCGATCTACCCGCGGCTGGTGCAGCGCCCCTTCATCAATCATGCGCCGCGCGCCGCTTCCGCCCTCTTCCGCGGGCTGGAATAAAAGCACAACATTGCAGTGAAGCTCATCGCGGTGCTCGTGAATTAGCTTGCCCAAGAGCAAAACGATTGTCATGTGCCCATCGTGCCCGCAGGCGTGCATAAAACCTTCATGCACGGAGGCGAACTCGAGCCCTGTGCGTTCAGTCACGGGCAAAGCGTCGATATCCGCACGGAAAGCGATCGTTTGCTTTTTCTCTTTGCCCTCATGCGCATAAAAAACCGCGCGAACGCCTGTGCCCGCCATTTCTTCGAGAAGATCGGGCTCAAGCGGCCTTAGGTAGTTTAATATGTAGGCCTGCGTTTTTTTCTCCTCGAATGCGATTTCGGGTATTCTGTGCAGGTCGCGGCGCACATGTATGCATTCATCGTGCAGGGCCAATACGGCATCGCTTAGCTTCATGTTTTCTTCTCCGCTTGCTTTGTGGGCGCAGCTATTCGTTCCCGGTTAAAAACGCCTGCGCCTCGCAAACAGTATAGCCTAGTTTATCCTGCCGCGCAACGAAGATGGCGCTAAACATTCGTTTTAGCTTACAATGCAGGCTGCCTAGCCGTTTGACTAAAAGGAAAAAATATGGAAATGATATAGCTGAGCAGGAAAGTTTTATGATTATAAAACCGGGCATTGACAAAACGTTTATACGGTGATAAAATACGTTGTTATTGACATTTTATCTTTCTTCCTGTATCATATAGCGTAGGTCTTTATGCGGTTGAAATGAACTTGTCCGGCTGTTCAGGAATTCGGGAGGAATGATTTAAATGTTTCAGGTAGGCGATCAGGTGTGCTATCCCATGCATGGCGTTGGGGTGGTGGAGCAAATTTCAGATCAGGAAGTGCTTGGTGTTACCAAGCGTTACTATAAGCTGCGTTTTGTGCTGGGGAAAATGACGGCAATGGTGCCCGTCGATTCAGCGCAGGTTGTTGGCCTAAGGCCGGTGATATCTCAGGATGAATGCAACCGCGTGGAAAAATATATGTATGAAGATACTGTCGCCGAGAGCGATAACTGGAACCAACGTTATCGCGAAAATCTCGAAAAACTTAAGCAGGGTGAAATATATGGCGTTGCGGATGTGGTAAAATGTCTTATCCGCCGCGATAAGGATAAAGGCCTCTCCGCGGGAGAGCGCAAAATGTACCTCACGGCAAAGCAGGTGCTGCTGGCGGAGCTGGTGGCCGCAAGCGGAAAGGGGGAGGAGGCATTCGCTGTTATGATGGGAGAATAAAACTGAATATACAAAAGAGGTGAACCGTTTTTGGCAAAAAATGTTTTGCGCTATGCGCTTTGCGCAATCGGAATTGCGCTGGGCATGGGCGTAGTCGCGCTGATTGATGCGATAATCGTCGCACTTGGCGGAGCGGGTCTTCACATTTCACTGCTGACATGGGCACTGGTGCTGGTCTATATAGCGGGCGCGTTATTATTCGGAATTATTTTTTATCTTATTTCGCCCAAAATTATAGATACAACAGCAACCTTCCTGCGGCGCACGGAGGAAAAACTTTCCACCATGCCGCTGATGGATATTGTTTTTGCAGTAGTGGGATTGGTCGTAGGCCTGCTTCTTGCGCTGTTTGTAACATCCCTTTTAAGTAATGTGCCCTGGCCGTGGCTGGTTACACCAATCAGTGTGGTGATATACCTGCTGTTTGGTTACCTTGGCATTGTCACGGCGCTAAGAAGGCGTGAATTTAGGGATACAAACCTCATCAGCGCAAAGGCAGCGCGTGACGCGCACATCGCCCGCCCTAAAATACTAGATACTTCCGTAATTATTGATGGACGAATACTGGACATCTGCCAGACAGGTGTTGTTGAAGGCACGCTTGTTGTGCCAAACTTTGTGCTGCAGGAGCTTAGGCACATTGCCGACAATGCGGATGCGCTAAAGCGCGGCCGCGGCAGGCGCGGGCTTGATATTTTGCAGAAAATGCAAAAGGAGCTCAGCATCCCCGTAAAGGTCGAGGAGAAGGATTATCAGGATATCGCGGAGGTTGACCTTAAGCTGCTGCGCCTTGCGCAGGACTTAAACGGCGTTGTTGTTACAAATGACTATAACTTAAATAAGGTCGCCGCCGTGCAAAATGTGCCCGTTTTTAACATTAACGAGCTTGCAAACGCAATTAAGCCCGTGCTCATCCCCGGTGAGGAAATGCCGGTTCTTGTTGTAAAAGAGGGCAAGGAGGCAAACCAGGGCGTGGGCTATCTTGAGGATGGCACAATGATCGTAATCGAAGGCGGCAAAAGGCTTATTGGCGAGCAGGTTGAGGCTGTTGTAACAAGCGTTTTGCAAACTTCGGCGGGGAGGATGATATTTGCGCGTGTCAAATAGAAGCAGGCCTTATCACTGACAAGGTCACAGAAAAAGGTCGATCGCTTTTTCCTGCTCAAAAAACTTTTTTGTGCGAGAAAACGCGGTTGACTCTTGCGCGCGCCAATGATATTATTAGAAGCTGCACATGATGGAGAGGTCTGTGTGTCTTTTGTTTTGCGCCATAAGTATGCCTTTGCATTAGCTGGGCAATACTTTAGTGATTGCTTGGGTTTTTTCTTCCTTGTAATGGAAGTTTTAGCTGCGGTGCTTTATGGAAATGCTCATGAGCGGCCGCGATGCTTACAATAAAAGTATGGCTTATAGGAATGAATTTGATGCAGCTGCATCGGTTAGGAGTGAACGCGATGGTGCATGAGGTGAAGATGGGGAAGCGCACACGAATGAGCTTCTCTCGAATCGAAGAGGTTTTGGATATGCCCGACCTGATCGAGGTGCAAAAAAAATCGTTCGAAAGATTTTTGCAGCACGACCTGCGGGAGGTGCTCAACGACATATCGCCCATTACGGACTATACCGAAAAGCTGGTTCTGGAATTTATAGATTATTATATTGACAGGAGCAACCCTAAATACTCCGTTGAAGAATGTAAGGAGCGCGATGTGAACTACTCCGCGCCCCTCAAGGTTGTTGTGCGCCTTATAAATAAGGAAACGGGCGAGGTTAAGCAGCAGGAAGTCTTTATGGGGGATTTTCCGCTGATGACCGAGCAGGGCACATTCATAATCAACGGCGCTGAGCGTGTTATCGTCAGCCAGCTTGTGCGCTCGCCCGGCGTGTATTATTCAAAAACGATCGACAAGGTCGGTAAAAACCTGTTCTCAACTCAGGTCATCCCCAACCGCGGCGCATGGCTTGAGTATGAAACCGACAGCAACGAAGTGCTCTGGGTTAAAATCGACAGGCAGCGCAAGGTGCACATCACGGCGCTGCTTCGTGCGCTTGGTTATGGCACAAACGCGCAGATTGAGGATTTGCTGGGCACTGATGAGCGCCTCACGGCAACGCTGCAAAAGGACGCGACCCACTCCGTTGAGGAGGGGCTTATCGAAATTTATAAGCGTCAGCGCCCGGGCGAGCCGCCCACGGAGGAAAGCGCACGCTCGCTTTTAAACTCGCTTTTCTTTGATAAGCGTTATGATCTTGCGCGCGTTGGCCGCTACAAGTTCAACAAAAAGCTTTCGCTCGCGCGCCGCATTGTGGGCCACACGCTCGACCAAAACGTGGTTGACCCCATTACGGGCGAAATCCTTTTTGAAGCCGGACATACGCTCGATCACGATGAAGCGCAAAAGGTGCAAAACTCGGGCGTGCTGGCCGTGTGGCTCAGGCTTGATGGAAAATCGCTCAAGGTGCTGGGCAATCAGTTTGTGGACCCCGCGCCATATTTCCCGTTTGACCCCAAGGCGGCGGGCATAAATGAGAACATCCACTTCCCCACGCTTATCAAGCTGCAAAAGGAAACCGAAGGCATGGCGCCGGACGAGCAGGTTGCATTCTATAAGGAGCATGTTAACGAGCTTATCCCCCGCCACATCATTCCTGATGATATGGTCGCCTCCGTCAGCTATTTGATCGGTCTTAACTACGATGTCGGCATTGTGGACGATATCGATCACCTTGGCAACCGCCGCATCCGCTCGGTTGGCGAGCTTTTGCAAAACCAGCTGCGCGTTGGCCTAACACGCCTTGAGCGCGTGGTTCGTGAGCGCATGAGCCTGCAGGATATGGATGTGGCCATGCCCTCAAACCTTATAAACATCCGCCCTGTGACAGCGGCGATAAAGGAGTTCTTTGGCTCATCGCAGCTTTCGCAGTTTATGGATCAGACAAACCCGCTTGCGGAGCT
>JAJDHH010000038.1 GCA_030266105.1 Eubacteriales bacterium OttesenSCG-928-K08 | reverse complement strand
AGCGCCGGAGCTGAGCGCTGCCAGTGGGTCTCGGCCGGGGGACGGCCTCGCCACTAGCCCTGCGGGGCGTCGCGAATGCAGCGAAGCGCAGGCGCAGTGAGACAGGGAGCAAGAGGCAGCGGCTTTGCCGCAACGAATTGCGACTATGTTGAACTGTGAGTAGCAAACTGCCGGGCATGCGCAGCGTGCAGGTAGTTTGCCGCTCCTTGTGAAAGTGCGCCTCCAGTGGAGGATAAAGGCAGCCGAAAGCCTCTTGTGAAAACGCCAGCACCCATTTGGGCGCTGTTTTGTATTGGATTAATATATACAAATATGGTATTATACGGATGAAGCCAAATTTCAGCTTAATAAATCAAAAATTAACATGTCAAATAGCATACATTCGTTTAATTAAGGAGGACTCTTTCAATGAAGAAGCGTTTCCAAGCATTTTTCCTGATTTTTGCACTGGTTGCCACGGCCATTGTGCCCGCAAGCCTCTCGCTTGCAGCGGGTGGAACAATCACAACATCGGTTTCAGGCACAGAAAACTACGATTTTGCCAAAGATGTGCTGACAATAGTCAATGAGGAACGCGAAAAAGTGGGCGCTGGGCCGCTCACAATGGATTCCTCCTTGCAGCAGGCGGCGATGCAGCGCGCCGCTGAGATTGTTGTTCGTTTTAGCCACACAAGGCCAAACGGGGCTTCCTGGTCAACGCTGGTTAACTCGGGTATACACAACGCGCGTGCTGAAAACATCGCGATGGGGCAAAAAACCCCCGCCGCCGTTATGACCTCCTGGATGAATTCGGAGGGGCACAGGAAAAATCTGCTCAAGGCTGAATATGCCAGCATTGGCGTTGGTTGTTTTGTGTTAAACGGCCAGAATCATTGGGTGCAACTGTTTGGGAATGGAGCAGCGCAGGCCACAAACACAAGCGGAACAAAGCAGGTCACCACACAGCTGCCGATCGACGCAAACGATGTTATCCTTTCGAGCGCAACTGCAGGCAAGCTTGAGGTTGAGGCCGGAAAAAGCATTAACCTTGAGGCATTTATGGGCCTGTGCGCATCGGCCGACAATGGCGATCCGAAAAAATTCTCCGTTGCCGCTGCGGATTTGACCCCCTCAAGCAAAAACGAAGGCATCGCTACCATAGCGGTTAAGAACGATAAGCTTGTCGTTACAGGCGTGAGCGCCGGTGAAACCACAGTTACCGTAACCGTTACAGGCTCCACTTTGGCCGCCGCTAGCCTCACCTACACAGTAACTGTCACGCCCGGTGAGGGGCCCGCACCTGTCGTTTTGCCCACGATTGTTGAAATAAATGCGCCCGCTGCGGTTGTTGAGGGTGAAAAGCTTATATTAGCCAAACCCACTGTGGATGATAAGGGTAGCGCCATAACCAAGCAGGGCTGGCAAATTCGCGCGAATGAGGGTGCGGATTGGGTGGAGTTTGACCCCGCAACCGTAATGGCAATTGCGCATGATGGGCAATCGCTCCGCTATTATGCCGTTAACGCTGCGGGTACGGCATATTCCAACACAGTTGAAATTAAAGTAACCCCAAAGCCTAAGGACCCGGAAGACCCGAAGGATCCGGAAGATCCTAAGGATCCGGAAGATCCGAAGGATCCGGAAGACCCGAAGGATCCGGAAGACCCAAAGGATCCGGAAGACCCAAAGGATCCGGAAGACCCTAAGGATCCGGAAGACCCGAAGGATCCGGAGGATCCTAAGGACCCGGAAGACCCGAAGGATCCCGAGGAACCCAGCAATCCGGGAAAGGGCTCGAATTATTACGGTTGGAGCAGTAACATACCGCTATCCTCAGGCAACGCGAGAATGCTCAGCGATGAAAAAGAGGGCATAACGGTCGCTGGTGCGCTTGCGAAAAATGCGGCGCTTGAGGTAATCAATGGCGGGCTGCATGATGAAGGCGCCTGTGCCGCATGCGATAAAATTCGCCAGCATATTGAAAAGGGCGAGGTGATCGCACTTTATGACATTTCGCTTTCCGGCGGAAAAATGGGCAAGCTGGATGTTTCAATTCCTGTGGGTAACGCTTATGAAGGGCAGGAGCTGACGATACTGCATTGTAACGGTGGCGAGCTTGAAAGTGTCGGCTCAATAGCATCAAATGGTTTTGTGAGCGGCGAGTTTAATAACCTATCCCCATTTGCGGTGCTTGCGCCAAAGGGTACGAGTCCGCGTGTTGCCCCGCCCAAAACTGGCGAGGCGATGAATGACCTTGGGCTGTTGCTTGTTTTGATGGGTCTTGCAGGGATAGCTTCGGCGGTTTACCTGAGGCGCAGGCTTAGCGTTGAAGGTACGGCGCAGCTTCTTGAGGGCAACTCGCTTAAAAAGCGGCCGCAAAGGGGCGCCTGGGCTGATGAAAGCGCGGTGCGCAATACAATAAACCGCTTCTTTTATGGGCGGTGCGCTCCACCGAAAAAAAGTGCGCCCTTAAAAAGGGGCGCGCTAATGCAAACACGAATTAAAACAAAGGAAATACTTCAAGAAATAAAAAAGTGGCTATGCCACTTTTTTATTTGTACTGTTTGATGGTGCTGCTGTTGCAAAGCGGGCGATCCTTGATCGCCCCTACATATTAGCGTGAGAGTTTTACATTGACCCAAAAGTAGGGGCGCACAGTGTGCGCCCGTAAATATTTTGCCCTATGGTAAGCCGCAGTGCCTTTTTATTTTAGCAATTCCCTTGCAATATCAAACTTAACATTCGAAAACTCAGCCGAGTTTGCCGGAAGCTCCAGCATAACAAGCACAAGCCGCGGCTCATTTGTGTTTAACCTGTAGCCAACAAACCAGTTGATTTCGCGGGAGCGGTCGTTGCCAATCTGCGCCGTACCGGTTTTGCCCGCAATATCCTTGAGCCTGCGGTATTTGCCCGTTGCAGTATCAAAAAACTCCTGCTGCAGCGTGTGGCCCGTGCCTGTGTCGATAACATCCTGAAGCATAGGTTCGATTGTGCGCACAATGCTTGAGGAAACCGCACTTTGTTTCCATGCGCTATTTTCATGCTCATATTCGGCAATATAATCCGTGCCCTGCGTGCGATATAAACCTTCCACAATGTAGGGCTGCATGATTGTGCCGCCATTTGCGAATGCGCCAAAAGCGGCCGCAGCCTGCAAGGGTGTCATGAGCACCTCGCCCTGGCCAAATGCGCTTTCAGCAAGCAGCATGGGGTTCCATTCCGCATCGGCGGAGGCCATTTGCGCAGCCGCAACGGAAAGATCAAACGGTATTGGGCTGTTAAAGCCCAGCATGTCCATATACTCGCGAAAATCGGCAGTACCCGTTCTAAGCGCGGCATAAGCAAAATAAATATTGTCGGAGTCTATCATGCCGTTGTGCATGTTGAGCGGCCTGTGCCTGCTTCTAAGGCTCACGCGGGTGATGTATGCCCACTTCCACGGCCCAAACTCGCCCGTGTCGGAAGGGCGCCAGCGCACATCGTTGCCGTTTGTATCCTCCTCGATCGTTTCCCCCCTGTTTTCGGGGAATGTTGTGGATGTGGTCATCGAGCCATACTCGAGCGCGGCCGCAGCAGTAAAAGGCTTAAATATCGAGCCGGGCGGGTAGCGCCCCTGAGTGAGCCTGTTAAAAAAGGGCTTGTTTTCCATGGCCTCAAGCTCAGCGTAATCGGCCTGCGAAATTCCGCGCGTGAATAAATTAAGGTCGTAATCCGGGTAGGAGGCCATTGCGTCGATGCGGCCTGTTGTTGGGTCGAGCACAATAACTGCGCCTGCAGTATCCTCGCCATAGAGCGAATATTTTAATAAGGCCTCCGTTGTGGCCTGCAGCTTGGGGTCAATGGTTAGCTGAATATCGAGCCCGTTTTTAACCTCCTTGCGGTATAATGTCTGCTTGCTTGCGCCTGTGCTGTCGGCAATGTAAATATAGTAACCATCCTCGCCGCGAAGCTCGGTTTCGTAGCGCTGCTCGAGCCCTGTTTTGCCGACGCGCGAGTCCGTGTTGTAAATTTCATTGCCCTCTTTGCTGCCGGTTAGGCGCTCAAGGTCGTTTTCGTTTGCCATGCCTGTGTAGCCGACTATGTGCGCAAGCGAATTCCCCTGCGGGTTGTCGCGCAGCGTGCCAAAGTTGCGGCTATCTACGGAAATGCCCTCGATATCCAAAAGCTGCGCTTCGAGCGACTCGCTGTATTCATCGGGATAAAGCTGTTTAATTATCACAAAAGTATGCTCGGAATCGATGCGTTTTTTAACGCTTTCCACAGTCATGTCAAGCAGCACCGCCACCTGGCGCGCGAAGTGGTCGGGGTCGGTGATTTTTTCGGGATACGCCAGCACGGATATTGCCGAGGCCGTTTGCGCGTAGAGCACACCCTCAGCGAGTATTTCACCGCGCGTTGCGGCAACGTTTCCAACGCGCACGGTATCCCCCCAATCCATTTCGGGGAAAATCAGCGCGGGGCTCCACTCAACTGTCCACTGCAAATCCTCGCGCAGCACGCTCATGCGAATGTCGAAGCTTTGCTCGCCAATAAGCGGGCTGTTGTATTGAATTGTATAGTCATAAACGCAGATGACCTCGCCCTGCACGCTGTTTGTTACTGTGTAGGTGAAGCCGCTTATATCAAGCGCTTCGAATATGTTGGCGTAGCGCTGCTCAAATTGCTCCTTTGAGATGCGCGTGGCCGATTGCGCAGTGTTGTTTTCGAGATCCTTCTGGGCGTGTGCTTCATCATAGCGGCGGCTTGAGTGCAAAAGCTCGTAGGCAAAGCCATAGTCGCCCGCATTGATGTGGCCAAGAAAAACACGGATAAGCTCCTCAGGCTGGGCGTTGGCGCAGCCTAAAAGCAGCAAAAGGGCAAAAACAAGAAAAACGAGAGCCAGGCGTTTTATTATGGTTGAAGCTTTCAAGGCGTTTTCCTCCAGTCGGGTAAACAAAGTATACCATACAAGGGGGAGTCAAAAAAGTTATTTAAGGTTAATAAGTATCGGCTCCTGCGGAGCCGACGAGAATTTATTTTATGTAATAGTGGGGGCTGGCCGCCCCACCCCCAGGCAGTTATTCTTTATTTGTTGCAGCTTAAAAGGGGGGGAGGTTAAGTCTGCTCTCCTTTTAAAGGAAGGGGAGCTTTAGGAAACGAAGTTTCCCCAGCATAAAACAAAAAGGATATCGTCGGCGCTGTAAGCGGCGATACCCTTGAAAACCCATGCGCGCTTTTGTTGGCCGTGAGGCAAGGGCAACAAGTAATGAGCAGAAAATCAAAAAAGTGGCTAAGCCACTTTTTTGAATAAAATATGCCGCGCACCATCCTTTGACCAAAAGCCTCCGGGCGGCCCACCGGCAGGCGGCTCCTTCCAGGCGAACCCACGGCACACCGGTTTTCCTGCTTAATGCTGCTTCCGTCAGGATCTGACATGGTTCACAGGCTCCGATTGCATGGGACCCGGCTCTCAACGCTCCTTACCGGCACCAGACCCCACAGGCCCTGGCCGGGGGATGGAATTCAACCCTGCTGTAGCGGATTGCAGGTACAGGGCACCGCTAACTCCCCATCTAGCGCGGCAAACTGAATATCAAACTACATTTTACAACGAAAGCTTACCCCGTGCAAGCATAATTCATGCCACTATTTAATTGCGCAGACGCTTTTGAGCACTTTATCAAGCTCTTCGCCCTCAAGCACGTAGGCAACGGGGCGGTTGTGCAGCGTGCGCCGCACCTCAAGGTGGTTGTTTAGCTGTATCGTTGTGCCGTCCTTCAAAAATATCGTCACGCCATATGTCGAGTCTTCAACGGAGCCGGGCTTGTTCGAAATCGACTTTGCCATAAAAAACGCATTTAACAAATCCGACCTTTGCTGATCGCTCAGCGTACTATAATGAGACTTTTGCCCCGGTTGTTGGGACCAAGCCTCAATTTTGATCACATCGTAATATATAACGGTGACATGGAAATTTTGGTTCTGGTTAAAAAGGTATAGCGTCAACCCACCAAAAACAACCAATGCCGCCAAAACAAGGAGAACCCACTTAATATTCATACAATTTTCCGTCATTTATTATAGATATAATATAACTATACCACACAATACCTAAATACAAACATGTTCTTTTGTGGTAGAATGTTCTGGCTGGGTGTATCCGGCCGCGCCGGGGCCATGGCGGCATGGCACGGCAAATTTCATAAAAGGGGCGCCGGAAATAAATTTCCGGCAAGGGTATTCGCGATGAATAAAAAAAGCCTGCTAAAGGTAATCTCCGGTTATGCAATGTGGGGCATTTTGCCTTTGTTCTGGGCGCTATTGTCCCCGCTCGATTCGATTTTTGTGCTCGCCAACCGGCTTTTATGGTCGGCGTTGTTCACAACCGCGCTGCTTGCAGTCACAAAAAAGCTGCCGCTGCTTAAACAAACGTTTAAGGATAAGCGAGTGATGAAATTTTTAATACCCGCCGCAATAGTCATCACCTGCAACTGGGGGGTTTATATCTGGTCCGTCAGCATCGGCCATGTGATGGATGCAAGCCTTGGTTATTATATGAACCCGCTTGCCGTTGCGCTTTGCGGAATGCTTGTGTTTAAGGAAAAATGCACAAAGCTTGAGCTTTTTGCGCTGCTGCTTGCGGCCGCTGGCGTAATTTTTTCAACAATTCAGCTTGGCAAGTTCCCGTTTGTTGCGCTGATACTCGCAATTTCGTTTGCGGCATACGGCACATTCAAAAAATTCGCCCATGCGGATAGCATGGCGAGCGTAGCTGTTGAAACCATAATATTTGCGCCTTTCGCGCTGCTGTTTATCATCTTTTCGCCGCAGGGTGCGGCCTCCTTTGCCGCGATGACCCCCGGCCTTGCAGTGCTGTGCGTTTGCACGGGTGTTGTAACTGCCGTGCCGATGATACTATACTCGCAGGGCGTTAACGATTTGCCCTTTGCGGTGATGGGCTTTATGCAATATATCAGCCCCACGCTTATGCTCATTGTGGGCATTGCTAATGGCGAGCCTTTTACATGGATGCAGGCAATCAGCTTTGCGTTCATCTGGGCGGGGCTTGTGCTTTATTCTGTCAGCCTTGTGCGCAAGGAAAAGCAGAATAAGCTTGAAAAAGCGCAGCAGCAAAAGGGCTAAGGCCCATTGCCACCAACAAACGATTATCAAAAAAAGTGCCGCATCGCGGCACTTTTTTGATTTTAATAATTTTTAACCAGACTACATCCTTATTTTGCCGCTGTGGTTTTTTTCGAGCACCTTGGCAATTGCCGTTGCATGGCTGCGGATTTCATTTTCATCCTGCCCTTCAAGCATGATGCGTATGAGCGGCTCCGTGCCGGAAGCGCGCACGAGCACGCGGCCGGTTTCGCCAAGCGCCTTTTCCGCTTCTTTAATTCGCTGAGCCATCTGCTCATCTTCAAGCGCGGGTGTTTTTTTATCCTCGCTGAGCTTAACGTTAACGAGCACCTGCGGGTAGATCGGGATCTCACGCGCCAGCGTGCTCATGCGCTTGCCGCTTCTTTTTAGCACGTTAAGCAGCTGGATTGCCGAGAGCATACCATCCCCTGTGGTGTGGTAATCCGTAAAAATAAGGTGGCCGGATTGTTCGCCGCCCAGGTTGAGGCCCTTTTCGAGCATACGCTCAAGCACATAGCGGTCGCCCACGCTGGTTTCCTCAATGCGGATGCCCGCCTGCTCCATCCTGCGCTTAAGGCCAAGGTTGCTCATGACGGTAATCGCCAGCGTGTCGTTTTTTAATACGCCGCGCGCAAGCATATCCAGCGCGCAAATGCCCATGATGCGGTCGCCATCCACAATGCGACCACGCTCGTCAACCGCGATGAGGCGGTCGGCATCGCCATCAAAGGCAAGGCCGACATCCGCGCCCATTTCATAAACGATCTGCTGCAAATGCTCAGGGTGGGTCGAGCCGCACTGGTCGTTTATGTTGTAACCATCCGGCGCGTCCGAAAAGCTCATCACCTCAGCGCCCAGGCCCACAAAAACATCCCGCGCGATTGCCGAGGCCGCGCCGTTTGCGCAATCGAGCGCGATGAGCAGGCCCTCGTAGCGCACATCGGCGGCGCGCTGCAAAAACTCTCGGTATTCATCTTTTGCGCGGCGCACGTTTGTGACGCGGCCAATCTCCCCCCCGACAGGGCGCGGCAGGGGGCGGTTATCGTTGATGACGGCTTCGATCTTATCCTCCAGCTCATCGCTAAGCTTAAGGCCCTGCCCGTTGAACCATTTGATGCCGTTATACTCCATCGAGTTGTGGGAGGCCGAAACCATAACGCCAGCATCCGCGCCATAAAGCTGCACGAGGTAGCTTAAAGCGGGTGTGGGCACAACGCCGCATTGCACAACATCCCCGCCGACTGCGCATATGCCCGCGGCCAGCGCGCAGGTGAGCATATCGCCCGATTTTCGGGTATCCGTGCCGATTAGTATTCGCGGGGTGTGAATTTCGCTCGCTAGCACATGCGCGCCCGCCGCGCCAATTTTCATCGCAAGCTCGCAGGTGAGGCTTTCGTTTGCAATGCCGCGAACGCCGTCTGTTCCAAAAAGTCTGCCCATAAATTCCCTCCCTTAAAGAAAATCTAAAATACTCCTCCGTGCAGGATTATACTAATCCTGCACGATAACGCTTTCTTTGGGTACCTTTCTTTCATGGAAAGAAAGGTACAATCGTGTTATCTTGCGAGGTTCTTAAACTTAGTATATTCCCCAAGCCAGCAAAGCTGCACGGTTCCCGTCGGGCCGTTGCGGTGCTTGGCGACAATAACCTCCGCAACATTGTCGGCCTCATCATTATAAACCTGGTCGCGGTAAAGCAGCATTACAATATCCGCATCCTGCTCAATCGCGCCGCTCTCGCGAAGGTCGGATAGCATCGGCCTGTGGCCGTCCTTATTATCCTTGCGGCTTTCGGGCGCGCGCGATAGCTGGGATAGGAGCACAACCGGCACATCAAGCTCACGCGCGAGAATTTTAAGCGAGCGTGTGATGTCGGAAATTTCCTGCTGCCGGTTGTCGGTTCTTTTATGTGAGCTCATCAGCTGCAGGTAATCGATCACAACAAGGTCAAGCCCCGCGCGGGTTTTGAGCCTGCGGCATTTGCTGCGGATTTCCGGCACGGTTGCGCCCGCTGAATCGTCGATGTAAAGCTTGCTCTCCTGCATAGGCAAAAGCGCCCTTTCGCCGATGTGCATGAGCTGCTCGGCCTGCAAATCGCGGTTCAAAATGTTGTGCATGTTGATTTCCGATTCGGTGGAGAACATGCGCATGATTAACTGCTCGCGCGACATTTCAAGCGAAAAAATCGCAACCGTGTAGCCCGCGTGCAGCGCCACATGCTGCGCTATGTTGACTGCAAAGCTTGTTTTGCCCATTGCCGGGCGGCCCGCAACGATGATAAGATCGGCCTTTTTCAGGCCGGAGATTTTGCGGTCAAGGTCGATAAAGCCCGTGGGCAGGCCCAATATGTCGCCGCGCTTATACTTTGAATCGCCCAAATCCGCAAAAACCTCGCCCGCCGTTTCTGAAACGGGCTTCATGGAGTCGCTTGCGTTTTTGAGGGTGATGTCATATATGCGGCGCTCCGCGTCATCGAGCATTTTTTCAACGCTGCCGCTGCTGTCCTGCGCCTCGCGCGCGGTTAAATTGCCCGCGCGTATAAGCCGCCTTCGTGTTGAGCGCTCGGATACAACCTTTATGTAATGCTCGATGTTGGCAGTGGAGGGCGTTTGCATGATAAGGTCGGTTATGTAGGCAACATCGCCCACCTGCCTGAGCTTGCCGATCTTATCAAGCTCAGTTACAAGTGTAACCGTATCCACAGGCGCGCCGCCTGCGGCAAGCGAACGCATACACCTGAAAATATCCTGATTTTCGGGCGCGTAAAAATCGCTGGCATCCAAAAGCTCCAGCGCCATGTCGAGCGCCGCATCGTCCTGCAGCATGCTGCCCAGCACGGAAATTTCCGAGGGGCGGCTGTGCGGAGGCGGCTGCGGGATCTGCGCTTGCTGCGTTGCCTGAGCGTCCTGCGGGGTTATGCCGGAGTTGTTTTCCATGAATTGCGCTTAACCTTCCTGAGCGACAACTTCCACAACAAAGGCCGCATCCGTATTTTCAAAAAGGCGGGCTGTGACCTCCTGCGTACCGACTGTGCGCAGGGGCTCTTTTAGCATTATCTTCTTGCGGTCAACATCTATGCCGTGCTGCTCCTTAAGCGCCGCCGAAATTTCCTTGGCTGTGATTGCGCCAAACAGCTTGCCGTTTTCGCCCACGCGCGCGTAAACCTTAACGAGCTTGCCCTTTAGCTGCTGTGCGTTCTCGCGTGCGGAAACTCCTGCCTGATATTTTTTATGCTGCGCGGCGGATTTGCGAATGTTTGCTGCGTTGATGCTTGCCTTATCCGCAGGGGTGGCGAGCTTGCGCGGCAGCAAAAAGTTGCGCGCATAACCATCGCTCACCTCAACGATTTGCCCCTGCTTGCCTGTTCCCTTTACATCCTGCTCCAACAATACTTTCATGATAGTATCCTCCTGCTTCCGGGCTAAAGGCCGGTTATTCTGCACCCCTGGTGTTTTCGTTATAGTCGTTCATATAGTTTAGCACAGCTTCTTTGGTAATTGCGAGCGCCTCATCCATTGAAATATCCTTGAGCTGTGCGCCTGCCATAGTAAGGTGGCCGCCGCCGCCGAGGCTTTCTAAAATCATCTGCGTGTTAACGCTGCCAAGCGAGCGCCCGCTTATGCTTATGCCGCTATCCGTGGCCGCAAGAACAAACGCCGCCTGAATTCCGCGGATGCTTATGAGCGCGTCCGCCGCCTGCGCGGCGATAAGCGCCGCGTTTTGCACGCCCGGCGCGCAATATGAAATCGCTATGCCCTTTGTGAGCATTGTTGCGCTGCGCACGGTATCCACGCGGTCGGCATATGTCTGCCTGTCATCCTGAAACATGAGCTTAACCATACTTATGTCCGCGCCATGCTGCCGCAAATATGCCGCAGCCTCGAATGTGCGCGCGCCCACGTTAAACGAAAAATGCTTTGTGTCCACCGTGATGCCCGCTAAAAGCGTTGAGCATTCAAACGCGGTTGGGCGCAAACCCTCCTGAAAATACTGCATGATTTCAGTTACCATTTCGCAGGATGAGGATGCGCGGGATTCAAGATAGTTTAGCGTTGCGTTATCGATATAATCCGCGCTTCGGCGGTGGTGATCTATCAGCACAAGCTTGCCCGCGCTTTTTAAAAGCTCCGGCGCGATAACCGTTGAAGCGCGCTGAGTATCCACAACGATGAGCACGGAGGATGGCCTTATCATGCTTTTAACGCTCTCCGGTGAAAGCAGAATGCCCGCGTAAGTTTGGTTGGCGCGAATTTCATCGATCGCCTTTTGGATTGTGGGGTTAACCTGATCGAGCACTATGTGCGGCTTGCGGTTCGCCTGCATCGAGCAGCGCACAAGCCCCATTGCCGCGCCGATACAGTCCATATCCGGCTGCTTGTGCCCCATTACAAAAACCTCGGTGGAGTTTTCAATGAGCTGGCGCAACGCCTTTGCAAAAAGGCGTGTGCGCACGCGGGATTGGCTTGCATCAAGCTGCTTGCGCCCGCCATAGAAAGAATAGTTGGTGCCGTTTTTAACAACCGCCTGATCCCCGCCGCGCCCAAGCGCAAGCTCCATTGCGTTCCTGGCGTCGGTGTCGGCCTGCGCTATGCGCGATGCCGCGCCTATCGCTATTGAAAGCGTCACTGTCTGCTCCGAGCCGGTTTCGATTTTGTGCACGCGCTCAAGCAGGCTAAAGCGCTCCTTTTCCAGCCGCGCCAGGTGCTGCGCTTCAAACACGAGCAGGAACCGGCCGTTATCATAACGGCGGTAAATGCCGTCGATCTGCGAAACCGTTTCGGCAATCAGCCGCTCAACCTCGCCAAGCACGGTGTTGCGTTGATATTGAAGGTCGCTCTTAAGCTCTTCATAATTGTCCACATACACCAGCGCCACATAGGGCATGTGTTCTTCATATAGGCGGCTGTAATGCTCGGCTTCCGTTCTGTCCAGCCAGTATTGAAACAATAGCGGGCGGCCCGCGTCGCGCTCGCGCTCAACGGGGATGACCACCACCTGGTATGCGCCGCCGGAGTACTCCATCATCATGGATTGATGCGCGCTTTTTGGCTGGCAGGCGGCTGGCAGGTTTTTGATGGTTGGGCTGTCGTATAGCTTTTTCATTGCGTTGTTGCGCCAGATTATGCGCCCATCCGTATGAAAAATCATGCAGGGCACACCAACGGCCGCAATCAGCCGCCCCGCCGCGGAGGCGTTGTCGATCACAGCGGCGTTCATTTGTTTATCCTGCTCACGAATGTGGCGCCTGAGCACAAGTGCGCACAGCAAAATTATGATAAGCGAAAGGCCCGCGCCAAGCGCCGCGGATAGCTTGGAGTAATACAACAAACCGGCGCAAAGCGCCGCGCATAAAATCGCTATGGGAACAAATATGCCTTGGGGCGACTTTTTCATTTTCCCTCCGCCGTTTATCCGCCACAAGCGCCTTGTTTTATGCGGCGGATTTTTGCATGGAATGTGTTAACTTAGTTTAGCCTTAATCATCGTTGTCGCCATCGCCTGGCGGGTTAAGCGCGCGGCGCCTAAGGTGCATAAACTGCTCGATTATGCCGACAATCGCCATCATAACCACACTAAATGGAAGTGTGAGCACAAGCAGCACAAGCATGATTGTGCGCATGGCGCTTGCTGATCTTCTTGCGCCCATCAAAAGCCAGTATGTGGCGACCCCCTGAAGGCTAAGCGGCACAAGCGCAACAACAAGCACTGCAAACAGCACCGCATCCAAAGAGGATATGCCGATTATCGCCGCAAGGATAAGCCCGCCGCCCATCACTAACAAACCCTGCATAAAGCTCTTTGGCAGCCGCCAAAAAGCAAACGGATGCGTTGGGCGAAGCTGCGCCTTTGTGTTTTTGCAAAAGCGCACGCACAAAAGCGTGTTGCTCAGGCCCGTTGCAGCGCCCATAAAACAAAGCACCATGGGCATATATGTGGGTGTTTGCGCCACAATCATGCGGCCCATACGCTCAAATTCGTTGAGCTGCGCCTCTGTCAGCGCGGGCATACCATAAAAGCTTTGCCCGGGTTGCTCCAAAAGCATACGCATCTGCTGGGTTGTACTCTCCCAAACCTCGCTAAACAGGAGCTGCGCGTTGTAAAACGCCGGCGTTCCATCGATATAATCCTGCAGGCTAACAACAACATAAAGCAAAACGGTCACAAGCGCGGATGTAAACATCGCAGTGTCAAAATAGCTTCTTTTTTTGCGCAGCATCAAATAAAGGCACAGCGTAATGAGCATCAGGCGCACAAAAGCTTGCAGGCCCACAGTGCCCACCAGCAAAAACGAGCCCGCACCGGCCAAAGCCGCCGCAAGCGCAAACTGGGCAAAACCACCGCCCAATAAAAGGTATGCTAAAAGCGCGGGGCTGGCGAGCGTGGCAATGGGCGCAAACGCGCCCGCAGCGCCTGCAAGGCCGACCAGAAGCGTTGTTAACAGAGTGGGTTTTTTATAGACCGTTTCCAATGGTTTCTCCCTTATTGTGAAAAAATTAAACATTCAGGCGGATATTTTCTTCCTAAATATTCATTGTAATGCGAAACGCTTCGAAATACAATCATCTGGGGTAAAAAGGCAGGCGTAATAGGGTGTCAAAAAA
>JAJDHH010000037.1 GCA_030266105.1 Eubacteriales bacterium OttesenSCG-928-K08 | reverse complement strand
AATAAAATCCCGTCGGTTCCGTAGGAGCCGATACTAATTACCTAATATTTTTGTATGCAAAAGCGAAAAAATTGTCGAACCGTTTATGCAAATTTGTATGGGATAATATGGCAATTTGCCATCAAACCTTCGTTGTGTAAACATGATTGCCCGCGGTAATCAAAAGCTGCGTGCCGTCGAGCTTCTCCACGCTATCGATCATCGATGGAAACTCCACATATGAAAGCTTTTTGCCCGCATAATCGTAAACCGTGTAGCCAAGCTCACTTACTGCAACAAGCCTGCCGTTCATCAAAAACGCCTCCTTTGTGCCCGATGGCAGCTGGAGCATTTTTTCCGTGCTGGTGGCGACCTTTGTGTCGGATAGCTGCAAAATCTTCACGGTGTTAAGCGCGCTGCTGCTTCGCGGGCACAAAAGGAAGGAGGGGTTGGCTGTGGAGCTATCATAATCAAGCTCGCGCCAGCCATAAACCGTGGCGCGGTAGCTTTCGTTATTGTCGGCCAGCGAAAAGCGGATTATGCTGTTCGTGCCAACGGCATATATGCTGCTTTTTGAAAAGCGCATTGATTCAACAAGCTGCGATTGCACGCTCATCATCCCGCTGGTCGTTTTGCGCGAAATGTTATAAACGGTGATTGTGGAAAGCGGCGTGCTGCTATCAAGCGTGAGGCCCAGCACATAAAGATACTCGCCATCGGCGCTGAAAAAACCATAGCTTACGATATACTGGTTCTGCACGGGGATTTCATCGTATTTTGCGCCGGTGCTGTCGATCACCAGTATTGTTTCGTTGCCGTTTGTATCCGCCCTGAGCGCAGCGATGTAACCATTGCCGCAGGTGACCGAGCGCAGCGCGCCCGAAAATTCAACAGGGAACTCCTCGCCGATCACCTTGATTGAAATATCGTTATAAATCACAAGCATATCCGCGCTGCCCAAAAGGCTGACGGCCTGCGTGGTGATCTGCCCTTTATAGTTGTTGCGGGAGTTTGCCTTATCCTCATAGGTCAATGTATCGCCCTGGAGATAGAAAAAACCAGTGCCCGTGTAAACATATTGATCGGAGGAGTTAAAGCTTTGCTCCACAAGCGTTGCCTGCGCAACGGAACGGTTTTTGATTATCGTGAGTGCCCCCAGCACACCAAGCGCCACAAGCGCGAGGAGCCCGATAATCACCAAAGACAAACGCATGATAGTTTTGCGCTTGTTTTTAACCTTCCGTTTGCGTTTTTCCATAGTGCACATGCCACTCCAGTTTAATTGTTGCTATTGTAGCACATTTCGACATACTTCGATAGCTTTTCTGTTCGTTTTTTCCACATGCACAAGGGTTTTTGGCGGCAAATCGCCCGCTAAAAACTACCCCAGCTCCGCCATGCGGGTAACCGCAACATAAATATTCGATATGCTGTACCAGGTTCCCCTATCCACAACGCCGGTTGGGTTGAGCTTAAATATCTGCTGAAATTGGGTGACTGCGCGCACCGTCTGCTCGCCATAAATCCCATCCACCGCCACCTTGGGTATTGCCGGGTAATTATCGGCAATGCGGTTAAGCTGCTCCTGAATAACCCGCACGGATGCCCCCGTTGAGCCCGCCTGCAGGCTTTGCCCCGGGAAGGACGACGGCACGCCCTCAACAGAGCCTGCCTGCATCAAAAACACATCATAACCATAAAAGTGCTTGAGTATATCCATTGAGGCATAACCTTGATCGCCCAGCGTTTTGGAGCCCCACTGAGTCATCCAATTAGGGCATTGCACCTGCTTGCCATCACAATATTGCGTAAAAAGCGGCTGGCGGATGTTGGGCCTTGTTATAAAGGATGTAAAAATCCTATCCACAACGGCGGATATCTCTGAAAAAATGTTCCGCCCATAGGAAAACTTATGATCGTATGCTGTGGAGCTTGTGATCGTAAAATCATAACCCTTGCCGCGATACCATTCGGTATACACCCTGTTGAGCGTAAACGAAAGTATTGCCAGAATGTTCGCCTCAAGCGTGGCCTCCGGCCATGTTGCGTAAATTTCGCAGCTCGCGACATTTTTAATGTATTCCTTAAACGGCACCCAGTAGTTTTTTGCCGTTGCGTCGTTGGGCCTGCCATCGTGCACGATCATAAATTCCGGTATCACCGGCTCGGGCAGCACGACAAAACCCTTGCTTGGCGGCAGCGGCTTAACCTCATCCTCCGGAATTTTGGGCGGGAATGTGCCCCAGAGCGTGTTTGGCGGCACGATGATCTCCTGCTGCTGCCCGTTAAGCTCCTTGCGCGGCACAAGCTCAACGCTTTGAAGGGCCGCGGCATCGGCAAGCACCTGCGCGCCTGAAATTGTGCATGGCTCAAAACCTTCCGCCTCGATCTCAAGATCATACTCGGCATAAGGCATGCTCTCGCTTTCGGGCAGCAGCGAATAATCAACGGGCGGCGCTTTTAGCAAAACAGTATCCGTTTGGCCGGAGCTGTTTGTTATTAGCTCCTCCACAATTTCCGCCTGCCCGCCCTGCCGGATTAAAATGCGCGCGCCATCCACAGGCAAAACCTTATTGGGCGTGAACACCCCCACCGATAAGCTGCCGCGATCCACCATTCGGTTAATGTTGTTTTCCATATCAATAACCCCCTTATCACTCTATTTGTATGAGTGGGCGGGTTTTTTCATGTCGCGCTTTAGCAAGAAGGAATATACGCGCCGCCAAGGCGAATATACATTTTGAAAAGGAGTATTTTTATGCCGAAGCTTCCATCATCCCCGCCGCCAAACAGCAAGCCTGATAATATTGCGCCCGTGCCGGGCGCAATGCCCTTTTTGCTTGTGCCTTACCTGAACACCTACATTTACCTTCAAACGGTTGAAGGGCAGGAGGGCTGGCTTGTGCCAAATGAGCTCGATGATATTTACCTGCACGGCCACGCCTGGATTGATGGCCAATGGCAGCCAACAAAGGTGCGCTGGCGTATGATACGCGCATTCCACTGATTTAACAAAACCCCGCACGCGAAAATTGCAAAACAAAACGCAGGAGGTAAGCATGGCCCCGCCAAGCGCACTCGACCGCAAGCTATATCAATCATTTTTGGGCACGGAGCTTGACACCGGCGCCAGCATTGAGGATGAAAACTTTGAGTTAATAGTCAAATACAATGGGGATTTAACGCCCATCACAAATGAGCTTAACGCAAAGGCGGAGTTTTTGAGCTCCCATTACGCAATCGTAACGCTTGGCTGGCAGGATGTCCCCAAAATATTAAGCTATCCGCAAATAGAATACGCCGAGCTGCCCAAGTCGCTTTCCTACATGGAATACGGTGTGAGCGAGGACTATCGCGGCTATGTCGGCGCAACGCAAAATAGCGGCGCGGGCGAGTTTAACGGTGAGGGCGTGTTAATAGCAATCATCGACTCGGGCGTTGACTACCGGCACCCGGATTTTTGCAATGAGGATGGCACAACGCGCATTGTTTCGTTATGGGATCAATCCGCCTCAGGCACACCGCCGCCGGGCTTTATTGAGGGCGCGCAATATTCTGCCGATGAAATCAACGCCGCGCTAAAATCGGCCGACCCGCTCTTACTCCTCCCCTTAACGGATAAGCTCGGGCATGGCACGGCTGTTGCGGGCGTTGCCGCGGGCAATGGCCGCGCGGGCGGGCAAAGCGGGGTTGCGCCGGAGGCCTCGCTCCTTGTTGTGGCGCTAAGGCAAAACAACCGGATTGGCATAACCCGCACAACCGACCTGATGCGCGGAATTAAATACGCGATGGATGCCGCAATCGCCGCGAACATGCCGCTTGTCATCAACATAAGCTATGGCACAAACAATGGCGCGCACAACGGCAACTCGCTTTTTGAAACCTATATTGACGAAATGGCGCAGGCATGGCGCACAGTCATCGTTGTGGCCACGGGCAATGAGGGCGCTGCGGGCCACCATTTTGCAACAAAGCTCAACCAGAGCGAAACAATCCGCGCCTCCTTTTCGGTTTCCGAGCGTATCCCCTCGCTTTACCTTACGATGTGGAAAAACTTTGTGGATACGCTTTCGCTCGAGCTGACTAGCCCTTCGGGCGCAAAAAGCGGCCTGCTTATGGGGCGCGATGAAAACAATGTGCTCTACCTTGGCGATGTTTCGGTTTATGTGCACTTTGGCACTCCTAATCATTACAACATCGATCAGGAGGCGTTTTTCCAGCTGCACCAGCCAAACGGTTTTGTGCCAAGCGGCATTTGGCACCTTGACATACACGCGGATTATATCGTTGACGGGCGCTTGAGCATATGGATGCCCACAACAGAGGAGGTCTCCGAAGCGACTGCCTTTTTAACCCCCGCAACATCCACAACGCTCACGATACCCTCAACCTCGTTTTTTGCGCTTTCGGCGGGAGGTTATAACCAGCTTAACAACAGCGCCGCCTCGTTTTCGGGCAGGGGCTACACCCGCAACGATGTTTATGAAAAGCCCGATGTTGTTGCCCCCAGCGTCAACATTCCCTCCACAAATGTGGGCGGGGGTTACGCTTTGTTTTTAGGCACGAGCTTTGCCGCGCCTTATGTTAGCGGCGCGGCGGCGCTTTTGATGCAATGGGGCATAGTTCAGGGCAACGATACTTTCCTTTATGGCGAAAAGGTAAAGGCGTATATCAGAAAAAGCGCCTTACGTACACAGACGATAAGCTACCCCAACAACATTTGGGGTTATGGTTCGGTGGATATAAAAAGGCTTATCGATGTGCTGCAATTTGGAAACATTAACTGAGGTGAAATGAATTGGAAAACCCGATTAACAACCCGCCCGCCTACGATACTTTTTTTGATGATCCCAACACGGTGGATCTTATCGCCGCCTATAGCGAAATTAACGAGGAAACCCTCCAGGAGCTGCCCTATGTCCGGCCGGGGCGTGTGCTTATAGGCGGGTTTTCGAGCATGTATGTCGATAAAAACCACATTGATGATGTTTTGAGCAGCCTTGGCACGCGCTCGATAGATGTGCGCCCGCTTGTGCTTGCGCCGCTTGGGCAGGCTGATCTTTACGAGGCGGGCATACTGCAGGCGCAAAACCAGCCATACCTCGATCTTCGTGGCCGTGGCGTGCTGCTGGGTTTTGTTGACACCGGCATAGATTACATGAACGCCGCTTTTCAATATGAGGATAAACGCAGCAAAATACAATATCTGTGGGATCAAAGCATCCCCGGCAATGCGCCCGAGGGTTATTACTTTGGCTCGCAATACACTAACGAGCAGCTCAACGAGGCGATCGTTTCGGATAATCCCTACAGCATAGTTCCCTCGCGCGATACTGTTGGGCACGGCACATTTTTAGCCTCCGTGGCCGGTGGGCGCGGGCCGGGGGAATACATTGGCGCTGCGCCCGATGCGGACATGATAATCGTTAAGCTTAGAAAAGCAAACCAATATCACCTGAGTGCCGCGCACACACCACCCGATGTTGAAAGCGCATTTTCCAGCGCCGACCTGATGGTAGGCATTGAATACATACTCGATCGCGCAAACAGGCTCGACCGCCCCGTTGCAATCTGCATCGGGCTTGGCACAAACTTCGGCGGGCATGATGGTTTTTCCGTGCTTGAGGAGTATCTTTCAGGGCTTGCCAACCTTGCGGGCTGCGTTATTTGCGTGGCGGCGGGCAATGAGGTGCTCGCGCGGCACCACACACAGGGGCAGGTGGAAAAAAGCGGCGACACAAAAAACATCGAAATCCGCGCCGCCAACAATGGCAGCGACATAAATGTGCAGATTTGGACGGGGCAGGCCGATCTTTTCTCGGCTGCCGTAACATCGCCCGCGGGCGAAACGGTTGGCCGCATCCCCGCAAAAACGGGCGTGCGCGTTGAAAGCGGGCTTGCGCTTGAGCAATCCCGTGTGTCGGTGAGCTATTGGTTCCCGCTGTTTGGCAGCGGCGATCAGCTAACGAACATCACAATTTATAATCCCACGCCGGGGCTGTGGACGATCACTCTCCACGGGGATAGCGTGCTCAACGGCACATACCACGCGTGGCTGCCAATCACGGGGCTTGTTGACCCGCAAATCGCCTTTTTATCCCCCTCGCCTGATGTGACGATAACCGTGCCCGCAACATCGCTTGGCATAATCACCGTTGGCGCATACGCTACGGATACACGTAGCTTATACGGCAGCTCCTCATGGGGGCCCACGCGCCTGCCGCTTTTGTCGCCCGACATAACTGCCCCCGGCGTAAATGTGCAGGGTGTTTTCCCCGGTGGTTATGGCAGCATGAGCGGCACAAGCGTTGCTGCGGCAATCGCCACGGGCGCAAGCGCGCAGCTGCTGCAATGGGGGGTTGTGGAAAATAACGAGCCCTCGCTAAGCTCCTACCTTGCGCGGGCGTATTTTATTCGCGGATGCGAGCGGGACGCGGGCATATCCTACCCCAATGAGCAGTGGGGCTATGGCAGGCTCAATGTGTATAATGTTTTTTTGCAGATAAGGGGCTGAACGCTACGCGTTTTCAAAAAAGTGCGGCGGGCGATCCATGATCGCCCCTACATATTATTATGATCTAAAAAGTAGGGGCGCTTTGCAGCGCCGACGAAAATTTATTTTATTTAATAGCGGGCGGGCTTCGCCCCCCGCACCCCCTGATGGGGGATTATCAAGGGGGCCGGAGCTGAGCGCTGCCTGTGGCAGAAGCAGCGAGGCGCAGGCCCAGTGAGCAGGAAGCGCAGCGCCCACTGCGAACTGTGGAAGCAGTCCCCTTGATTTTTAATATGTGGGCAAGCGCGACATGCGCGTGCGCAGCCCACACCGCAGAGCATTTTTATGGCCGCAGCGCAGCTGCAATAAAAATGTGGTGATCCTCAAAAAAGTGAGGTGCGGCGTAGCCGCCGCACTTTTTTGAAACCCCTATACCTCATACACATCCAATATCTCGCCAAAATAGAGCATGTGCGGGTCGCCATTGTCGCTTTGGCGCTCGCCGGGCTTATAATACTCATCGCGTATGCCCTCATAAAGCGGCTCCATATGCCCCACCATATCAAGCTTGTAGCGCAAGCGGCATTCAACATGCAGCTTGCAGCCTGCAAGGCCCGCCACGGCGCCCGCGCGCGCAGGCACAACACCCGCGCCGATCTGCGCTTTTTTGTCGGTATCCCTGCCGGAGTTTGTGCCGCAAAAGCCAAGCTCCTTTTTCATCGCCCCATCCAACGGGAAGGAGACTGTAAAAACATCATCCTTTTCCATCAGCTTAAACGAATGGCGGCTGTGCCGCACAAAAACCGTGCACATGGGCAGGCCCCACACCCGGCCAAACTGTGCCCAGCCAATCGTCATGGGGTTTTGCTCCTCAAGCCCGCTCATCAAAAACGCGCCGCCCTCAAAAAGCTGCCTGCTAGCAAGGGCCAGCAATTTTTCATCATAGCTCATGTGTTTTTCTCCTTTTTCTTTTGAGTTGATTTGGTTGATAGGGTATTAGCCCGCCTGCTCGTCAAGCGCATCCGCCTGCGCGCGGATTTCATCGAGCGCGGCCCAGAGCTGCGCATCGTCATTCTGGTCGATCTTATCAACAGGCAGCGCCTTCACATCATCTGCAAGGTCAATTTCAATGTCGGGGATAACGCCAATGCCATCCACATTGTTGCCGCCGGGTGTGTAATATGCGGCGGTTGTCATTTTAATCCATCCGCTGTTTGTCTTGAGCTGATGTGTTGTTTGCACAACACCCTTGCCATATGTCGGCATGCCAACGATTATGCCGCGCCCGTTTTCCTGAATTGCGGAGGCGAGTATCTCGCTTGCGGAGGCGGAGTTTTCGTTCACAAGAATGGCAAGCGGCACATTCACGCTTTTAGCATCCGCCTTGTGAACCTCGGGCTCGCCCTCAGCATCCTTAACGGTAACTATTGTGGCGTTTGAAAGCAGCCTGTTTGCGATTGCCAGCACCTGCACAAGCTCGCCGCCGGGGTTGTTCCTAAGATCGATCACGAGGCTTCGCATGCCACGATCCGTAAGATCAGCAAGCGCTTCGCCAAACTCATCCTGCGCGGTGCCGGTGAATTTATCTATTCTTATATAACCTGTGTATTGCAAAAAGAGCTTATGGTTAACCTGACTTTGCGAACCGGCGCCTCTTTCAGCCGTAAACGAAAGGCGGTCGCCCCCGCGCAAAACCTCAAGCGTGATTATCGAACCATCCTCCCCAGTAAAAAGGACATCGATCTCCTCCATGGTGATGCTCAAAACGGATGTTCCATCCACAGAGGTGATTATGTCGCCCACCAAAAGCCCCGCTTCCTCCGCCGGGCTTTTTGAATAAACCTTTAACACCGGCACGCCACTTTCATTGGGCTGGCCAATAAGCGCGCCTATGCCGTGATAGCTTCCATCAAGCTGCTGCAAAAAATCGAGATATTCCTGCTCGGTGTAATAGCGGGCGTATGGGTCCTTCGCCACGCTAAGCGCACCCGAAAGCGCGCCTTTTAGCATTTGCTCGCGGGTGATGCTTGAACCATAGAATTTATCTTCAACGAGATCCATCAGCTCAAGCAGCGGGGCAGCTTCGTTAATGCGCTGGAACTCCTCCGTGGCCAGCACCACTCTGTCCTGCTGGCGGCGGTTGATAACAACAACCGTTAACGCCACGCTCAAGCACGCCACAATAACCGCCGTGGCTGCATAATAAAGAAAGCTCCTAAACCGAGGCTTCATCTGGTCTCCTCCAGCGGCCGCAAAAGCGTGGCCACATGCCGATTGTACCAGTTTTGGCGGCTATCGTCAAACCGGCACCTGCAGGTTAATTCTATTCGGCAGGATAACAAAAAATACGGTAAAATGCCTGACCGTCAAAAAAGTGCTGCGGCTTCGCCGCACATCCTGCCTCAATTTCCCGGCGCGCTAAAAATCATTCTTTTTCTGATGAACATACATATATATAACAGTGTTTCAATGAAGTTTCAAAAAAGTGCGGCAGACCCTTGATAATCCCCTAAGTGGCGTTTTTTGACAGTTTCATATAAGGAGGTTGTTATAAAACTGCAAATTTCCTAAAAAAGACTAAAAAATACACAAAAAAGGGCTGAAAAATCAGCAAAATTTGTTGAACTGAGGATTGAACGTATCATTTGCGGTTTATATACAATAATACCTGACCTTAGAACGACTGAGTTTTGTAGATAATAACTCCCTTTTTCGTGACGAAAGGAGCAACACATATGGAAAACAATTCACCACGGCTTGAGCAGATCGCACAATTTTTGGAGGGGCTGACCTTCAAAAAAGTGCCGCTTGGCGCCGATGTTAAGGATGTTCAAGCCTGCATGCAGGATTTGGACGCTATGTATAAGGATGCGATGTATGAACAGCTAAACGCGCAAAAGCAGCATGAGGCGCAGCTTGTTTATCAGCTCACCCAGCGCGATCAGGTTATCGCCCGCCTTAAAGAGGATGTTAGCGCCGCGCAAAATTCCGCAATCCGCGCAAACGATATGCTTCGCCAGCTCCAGCAGCAAGGCGGCGCGCCTGCGCCCGCTGCGCCTGTTGCGCCCATGGCTGCGCAGCACAATAACATGATGGATAACCAGCAGCTTGAGCGCCTGCGCCAAATGGAATACGAAGCGCAAAACCGTGCGCTCGCCATGGAGCAAAATGCCGAGCAGCGTGTGGCTGAAATGGAAAACGAAGCGCGTGAGCGCATACGCTTGATGGAAGATGAAGCAGCGGCCCGCGCCCAGCAGCTTGAGGATGAAACCCTCGCCCGCATTAAGCAGCTTGAGGAAAACGCCCTCAACCGCGCCCAACAAATTGAGCTTGAGGCCAATGAGGTGGTTGCAAACTGCGAACGTGAAGCGCGTGAGCGCCTTGCAACAAGCGAAAAAGCCATGCAGGAGCAGGCGGAAACGCTCGCAAGGCTCGTGAGCGATCTTCAGCAGGAAAAGCAAATGCTGCTTGAGCACGCAAAGACCGAAGCAAACGAAATCCGCGAAAAAGCACAGCTTGAAGCAAACGAGCTGGAGATGGAGCGCCGCGCTTTGGAAAACGAGCGCGCGAATATCGACCAGCAGCTTGAATATGAACGCCAGCGCGCCGCGCAGGCAATGGCGCAGGAGCAAATACGCTACCAGGCTGCGTACGATGTCATCGAGCAGCAGCGCCAGGAGGCCATGGAAAGCGTGCGCCAGCTTAGCGAGCACCTGCAAACCGCCCTTTCCGCTGCGAGCCTGCCGATGAAAGGCCCGGCGGATCGCCCGCAAAACAGCGCGGCCGTAATTACGCGCCTTGCAGAATCCGGCAAGTTCCAACGTTATTAAGCAACCTAAAGCTACTTTAGTGCGTTTATAAATGATGCCTGTGCTTTTGCACGGGTGCTGACAAGTGAGTTAGAGGCGGCTATGACCTGCGTGCGGCAATATTTCCGCGCGCAGGCAGCCGCTAAAATTGGCTGGATGCACTTAATCGTGCCACGAAAATCCTTAATTTTTCTCTTTTTGACCCAAATGTCCATTTTTTCTTAATAAAAATTAGAAATTTTGGTTTCATTTGCTCCATGTGGTGGTATCAATTAACCACAAGTAAGTGCAAGAAAAGATCGGCGAGAGATAATCGCCAGAGGCTATTATGGAATATGGTATCAAAAACAACAATAACCGCTATACGCGACACAAGCCAAGGGCTCAAAAGCCCTCACTGCTTGCGGGGTTAAGCGCGAAAAAAATTCGCATAATCCTGCTGGCCTTTGTGGCTTCATTGCTGCTAATAGGCACCACGCTGGCGGTTATGTACGCAATAACAAACAAAAAAACCAACCCATTTACATTTGGCGACACGGACATATATATAGATGAAGATTTTAAGAGCTGGACGCTCAAAAAGGTTCGCGTCACAAACGTTTTGCATGAAAATAGCGTGCCAGGTGTCGTAAGAGTAATGATAGTCCCCGTGCTTACGGATGATAGCGGCAACGGCCAGGCGGCGGACTTTGGGCCGCTGAGCGACCCCGGCGTGGGCAACAAGGTCATACTGGGGGATTTAACGCTCGAGCTTGATGAAGATTGGCGCTTACACTGGTTCTACATGGATGGCTACTTCTACTATAATAAAGTGCTTAACCCCGGTGTTTCGACGGCATGGCTGCTCAACAAGGTCTCCTTAACCAACACTTCAGCCTACGAAAAGTACGCAAACAAAAACGTGCACGTTGAGGTTCTCGCCGATATCATTCAGGCAGAAAGCGATGCTCCGGCCGTTTGGCGCGTTAAGGTTGTTGGCACAACGGTCTCTCCGGCCTGACAAATGGCCGTGAAATAAAAAAGTCCCATGCGGCACGACAAAAATTGTTCGGTTTTCTTTGTATTGGGGGTGTACACAAGAAGAACTTATGTATTATAATAAGATCATCTAAAGATTAAATGAATGTTCGTAAAGAACGAATTGCATCTGCCTTAAACGGCATAGCCCCATTACAGGGAAGGGGTAACTCAAATGTAAGCATGTCGGGGGATTGCGCTGGTGACCTTCGCACAGCTACGATAATAACATCTATAATCTGGAGGATAGTATAAGATGAATAAGAAGAAACTTAGAATAGCGCTTGCAATCTCCCTCGTGGCAGTGCTGATCGTTGGCGCAACATGGGCATATCTGTCCGACGTAACGCAAAAGAAAAAGAACGTGTTCACATTCTCTTCCGGGCTTACCGCTGAGCTTTACGAGCCAGAGTGGGATGGCGAGGATGAAAACGGACAGACCACCCCCGCTGATAATCCCGACCTCGGCAAAAACAAGGCCGACGATATCCTGCCCGGCGCAGTGCTGCCCAAGAACCCATACATCATCAACACATGTAATGTGGATGAGTTTGTGGCAATGAAGGTCACATTCCGCCATGCTAAGGATGGGTTTGAGCTGACCGAAGATCAAATGGAACTGCTCAATCAAATGATGTCCCTCGATATCGACAGCACGAACTGGTTCCTGTATAAAGGCGGAGAAAACAGCCCTATATTCTACTACATGTACCGTGGAACACCCACCGGCACAGCCAATGGCCTTCAGCCCGGAACGCTCCAGCCCGGCCTTAAGACACATGAGCTGTTCACAGAAGTTACATTCGATATCGGCATCGATAACGATGAGATGAACTGGCTCTCCGGCCTTGGCACACTTGAACTCGGTGGCAAAGATATTCCCGGACTCAGGGAAGGCCTTGAAATCTACATCGAAGGTGCGGCCGTACAGGCGAGCGCTTTCCCGGAAGGTTTCATCGATGACATAACCGACTTCCCCAACAACTACGACACAAACGGCCTGATGAGCGATCTTGAAGATCTGCTTAGATCTGCACCTTACTTCCCGTAAAATACAGCAGTTAAATTTAGGTCAGGCGGGGGCTGCAACGCAGCCTCCGCCAACAGCTTCTATAATGTAAGCCCAGATAGATAGGGGGGAAATAGAAAGTGAAAAGCAAACGGATCAAGGTCGTGCTGGTAATGTTAACAATCGCTTTGCTTGCGGTTGGCGGCACCTATGCCTACTTTACGGACATAGCTGAAGCCACCAACATGTTTGTTTACACAACAGACATTGATGCAGAGCTTTATGAGCCCAATTGGGATCCGGATAAGGGCCTGAAAATTCAGCCGGATACAAGCATACCTAAAGATCCGCAAATTAAAAACGAATGCCAAATCGATGAGTATGTCGGCATGAAGCTAACATTTAGGGATGGCTTTGGCACCACCCTAAACCAAGCCCAGATGGATGTGCTTTTGACCCTCATCGACATCCAGTACTATGATGGTAACAATGCTTTGCAGGATGGTTATAACCCGCTTTGGATCGCTTTTGAGGGTTCGACAACAACGCCCGTGCAGTATTTTTACTATGACGCTATTTTGCAGCCAAACGTTTCAACCGCACCCATATTCGATGTTGTAACGTTTAAGCGCAGCATAACCAACGAGCAATACGCCTGGCTTAACGGCAGCGCCGCATACGACCATGATAATGACCCGGCAACACCGGCCATAGCTCAGCTCATAAAAGGGCTTGAGATATATGTCGAAGGCGCGGCCATTCAATCGGCAGGCTTTGCAAACGGCGGCGAAACCACAATCGAGCTTAAAACATTGCTTGATACGGCGGTGCCATAAGGCATAAAAGGCAGGGATTATCCCTGCGGATTAGCCGCATTTAATAACTTTACTTACACCGCGTTTTAGATTGTAGCATCGCGAAAAGAAGGAACCCATATTGGGTTTCTTCTTTTTTTAAGTTTCAAAAAGGTGCAAGCACTTTTTTGAGGTAAATGGCGCAGGTCTGTTTTTTTGTTTAATGTCATAAGTTTTTATACTGTGGGGGGAAACCATATGACTTATGTTAAAAGAAAAATCCTAACCAAGCTGGCGGGGCTGGCCATTTTTTTCGCCGCTGTTTTCATAATCCTGCAAGCGTCAAGGCATCAGCTCGCCACAAGCCCTGTTGCTGCCGCGGCACAGGAGGGCATTGAGCTGCCCGTGCTTTTGTATCACAGCATATTGCCCGGCACATCGAACGCAAATAAATATAGCCTCACGCCTGAGCTGTTTGAGTCCGACATGCGCTACCTCAAGGAGCATGGTTATGAGGCCGTGCTGAGTTCGGATCTTATCGCCTACGCATCCTGTCAGGGTGATTTGCCCCAAAAGCCCGTGCTCATCACATTTGACGATGGTTATTACAACAACTATCTTTATGCTTTGCCGATTTTAGAAAGCTACGATATGAAGGCGATAATCTCCATAATCGGCGCGCCTGCCGAGCAGTTTAGCCTGGTGGAGGATCTCACGCCAAGCTATTCCTACCTGAACTGGGAGCAGATAAACGAGCTTAGGGCAACGGGGATTATCGAAATTGGCAACCACACATATCATTTGCACACCCAGTCGAAGGGGCGCTGTGGCGTTAATCGCGTTTCGGGCGAAAGTCTTGGGGCGCACCGCGAGGCGCTTTTTGCGGATGTGGGTGGCCTGCAGGCGGCTTTTAGCACCCATTGCGGTTTTGAGCCGGTGGCGTTTGCCTACCCGTTTGGCAGGCGCGATGAGGAGAGCCATGAGGTTTTGAAGGAGCTGGGTTTTTTGGTTACGCTCACAAGCTATGAGCGTTTGAATACGATCACCCGCGACCCGAAGTGCCTTTATAATCTTGGCCGGTTTAACCGGCCGGGGGGTAAAAGCACGGCGGAATATATGTTAAATGCGCTGGGGGTGCCGTAGGGGCGAACAGTGTTCGCCCGGCGTGTGTTATGGCCATCGCTGTTTTTTAGTTGCGGGGAGGTTTCAGGGTATCGGTTCCTGCGGAACCGACGGGATTTTATTTTATTTATAGTCGGGGAAACTACGTTTCCCCAGACATACCCCTTCCTTGATAGGCGCTCGCTTGACTTCCTAAACAAATGGG
>JAJDHH010000036.1 GCA_030266105.1 Eubacteriales bacterium OttesenSCG-928-K08 | reverse complement strand
AACACAAACAATTAACGCGAAAAATAGAAAAAAAACGACTTTTTCCTCGATTTTCCTCGGTTTTTGGGTTGATATAAGCAAAAGATTAGAATACAATAAAAGATAGGAGAGTATGCGTAATTGCGCGGCTGTTTGCGTACCATTTTTGCAACCATTTTCGAAAATAATAATTATTTGCAAAAAAACAGTTATTTGTGTTACAAACGGGTGATTTTGGTTTAAATAAGAATTGTAAGATCAAAAAAAGATCGAAACAAGAAAAAACGCGCTCCGCAAAGAGCAGGCGCGAAAGGGGTAAGATCAATGGAAGACCAACTGACAATTATGTCGCACATACACGCGGGAGACAAGCAGGCGTTTGCAGCGCTGTACTCACGCTATAATAAAACGGTCTTCCGTATGGCAATGTATGAGCTGGGCGATGAAGCGCTTGCGGTAGAGGTTGTTAAAGAGGTTTTCCGCGAGATTTATCAGCTCATCCGCATGAATGGCCCATACATGGGCGACTTTTATGCCTGGCTGGATAGTCTCACGGCAAAGCACATTCAGATGCGCCGCATCAAACCCGATGCCTACTATTATGGCCGGAACCAGCGTGAATATAGCCCCGCTGAGGCTCGCGAGATCGAAACCAAGGTGGATCGCCGCATGGCGGCAAGCGCCCCGTTATCCGATGAGGAAGAACGCCCATACAGAGGTTTGGGTTCGGTAATCGGCCTTTCGATGATGGCCTGCTCGCTTATTTGGGTGCTGGTTGGGCTGCTGGGCTCGCTGGAGGTTCTCCCGCAATGGGATCTTGGCTACACCTGGTTTAACGACGTGCTGTTCCCATTATTCTAAGTTAAAACTTCAAACCCCCACCGGCAACGCCGGTGGGGGTTTTGTGTAAGCATTCGATTTAAACTTTTTATGAAACGACCTCGGCACCATACCTTGCTGCGGCTTTAAGCACGCGGTAAGCTTCGCCTTGCGCATAAACAGCGGCGATGCCGGGGTAGGCAAAAAGCGCGGCGTTTGCCTGATGGGCGGCGTTTATGTGGAATGCAAGTGGGGTGCCGCCTATCTGTGGCAACAGATCCTGCATAAAGCAGCGTATTTCCTCGCCATTCCAGTCAACAAGATCTATGTGAACAATATCCTGTGTGGCTGCTAAGGCGGCAATCTCCTGCTGTGTTTGCTCAGCTGTGCGTTTGTCCAAGGCGATTATGGGCGCGTTTTCGTCCAGTGCGCTTAACGGCAGCCGTTTTGTGGCGGAGCAGATGTATTCATCCTGCTCGGTTTGCTGCCTTGCGTGGCCGTGGTGCTGATCCAAAAGCTTACGAAGCTCTCTTGTGTGTTCGGGTGTTGCGTGGCAGCAGCCGCCGATGGCGGCCGCACCATCGTGCACATAGGGCAGCATTTCCAAAGCAAATGCTTCGGGCGATAGTTGGCTGTTGGGGCTTGAGCCTTCAGCATTGGGCAAAACAAAAACGGGCGGCGCGCTTTGGCCGTTAAGCAGCGAAAATGCGGGGAAAAGCTCGGCCGGGCCAAGCCCGCAGTTTGCGCCAAGCATTGTTGCCCCAAGCTTTTGGGCCACAAGGGCAAGCACCTCGGGCGGATTTCCCGCATATGTATGAGCATCCGGCTCAAGCGTAAAGCTGCACAATATTGGCAGCTTGCAGCTGGCCCGGGCGGCAAGCAGCGCAAGGCGTGCTTCAGATAGATCGTTCATCGAATCGATCAGCAACAGATCGGCGCCTGCTGCGGCTGCCGCGCTTATTTGCCTGCAAAACGAATCGTACATAAGCCGTGGTGTGCGCCGGTCATCTAAAAAAAGCTCGCCCGTTGGGCCTATTGGGGCCGCAACAAAGGCGGATTTGCCACTTTGCTCAACGGCCTCGCGGGATAGGGCGATAGCGCTTGTTATCAGCTCATCGGTGCGATTATCAAGGCCAAAGTGCGATAGGCGCAGCTCGTTTGCGCCGCGGGTGTTGGCGCACACTATATCTGCGCCCGCGTTAAGGTGGCTTACGTGCGCGTCAAAAATATCGAGCGGGCGTGTGATGCTCATCAGCTCCATGCACTCGCCGGGTTTGGTTGCGCCCCTGTGCTCAAGCAACGTTTTAAGCGAGCCATCGAAAAGCACAATCCGGGATCGAATAAGGTCGTAAAGCGTCATAACGAACCTCCTGGGTTGGGCTCGGATTTGGTAAAAAGCACCCTGAATACAGGGTATACAGCGATTATGGACACAGTTTGTTTTCATTGTATCATTACTGAACTTAGCTTGCAATCTCTGTGGGTATATGCTACTATTATTCGGATACTGGATACTTATGTATAGATTGTGGAGGAAAAGATGGCAACCTACGAGAAACTCGAGAAAAACAGGGTTAAACTGACCATAGAAGTTGATAGTTCCATATTCGACGAAGCGCTCTCAAATGCTTACATTAAAACGAAAAACAGATTTAATGTGCCGGGCTTTCGTAAGGGTAAGGCGCCGCGCAAGATGATTGAGAGCATGTATGGCGAAGGCGTTTTTTATGAGGACGCTTTTGATTTGGTTTATAACGACGCATACAATGCAGCAGTTGAAGAACACAATTTGGAACCTGTGGATCGCCCTGAGCTTTCAATCGAGCAGATCGGGCTTGGGGAAACACTCATTTTCACAGCCGAGGTTGATGTTAAACCTGAGGTAGTGCTTGGCGACTATAAGGGTATAGAAGTTGTAAAGAGGGAGTATACTGTTGAAGAAACCGAGGTCGATAACGTAATCGCGCAGGAACGCCAGAAGGTCGCGAGAATAGTTGAAGTCGATGGCGCCGTTGAAAACGGCCACCGTGTCGTGCTCGATTATTCCGGCTCTGTTGATGGTGTGAAGTTCGATGGCGGCACCGCCGAGGATCAAAACCTTGAAATTGGCTCCGGCACATTTATTCCGGGCTTTGAAGAACAGCTAATCGGCCTGAAAAAGGACGAGGAGAAGGATATTACCGTAACTTTCCCCGAAGAATATCACGCTGAGGAGCTCAAGGGTAAAGAAGCGGTGTTTGCGGTCAAAATCAAGGCCATTCAAAAGGAAGAGCTGCCCGAGCTTGACGATGAGTTTGCGCAGGAAATTTCCGAGTTCGACACGCTCGATGAGCTTCGCGCGGACAAGCGCGCGCAGCTTGAAAAGCGCAATAGCGAACGTGCGCAATCCGAAATGGAGGATGAAGCTGTCCGCAAGGCAACAGCCAACGCAACATTTGATATGCCACGTGCAATAACCGAGCGGCAGATGGACTATATGCTCCAGGATATCGCGTATCGTCTATCAACCTCAGGGCTTTCGCTCGATCAATACTGCCAGTACATGGGCATGGATTCGCGCCAGCTGCGCGAATCATACCGCGAGGAAGCCGAGCAGCGCGCGCGCATTTCGCTAGTGCTTGAGGCGATCCAAAAGGCCGAGAGCATAGAGGCGACGGAGGATGAAGTCGAAAAGGAAATCTCCGATTATGCTGAGCGTGTTGGCCAGGATGTCGAAGAGATTAAAAAGACACTCCGCGATGAGGATATGGATTACTTTAAGGATCGTATCGTTAACGGCAAAACAATCACTCTGCTGTTTGAAAGTGCGGTGCTGGTGGATGCACCGGCTGAGGAAACCAAGGAAGAAGCCGCCGATGAGGCAAACGAAAAAGAGGAACTGGCGGAGGAAAAAGAATAAACTACTGGCGTGTATGAAAGGAGGAACAACGTATGGCACTCATACCGATGGTGGTAGAACAGACCAACCGGGGCGAACGCTCCTACGATATTTATTCAAGGCTGCTTAAGGATCGCATTATATTTCTGGGCGGCGAAGTGACGGATGACGAGGCTAATCTTGTTGTGGCGCAAATGCTCTTTTTGGAGGCGGAAGATCCTGATAAGGACATTATGCTCTACATAAACAGCCCCGGCGGTTCGGTAACCGCAGGCATGGCAATATATGACACTATGCAGTACATCAAGTCGGATGTGTCAACAATCTGCATAGGCATGGCGGCCTCGATGGGCGCGTTTTTGCTGGCTGCGGGCAAGAAGGGCAAACGCAAGGTGCTGCCCAATGCTGAGGTGATGATTCACCAGCCCAGCGGCGGTGCGCGCGGGCAGGCGACGGACATTCAAATCCACGCCGAGCATATACTGGCAACAAAGAAAAAACTCAACCAGATATTAGCGCAGCTCACAGGCCAGCCGATCGAACGGATTGAGCTGGACACTGAGCGCGACAATTTTATGACGGCCCAGCAAGCGCTCGATTATGGGCTGATCGACGAAATAATCCCACCTAAGGAATGAGGTGAATAGATGTCAAAATATGAAGATAAGGGTCAGGTAAAGTGCACGTTCTGCGGTAAAAACCAGGATGAGGTGCATCGCGTAATTGCGGGACCCGGCGTATACATTTGTAATGAATGCGTGGAGCTTTGCCGTGAGATTATCGAGGAGGATAACGCCAGCTTGCCGGTGGATCTTTCCGATATTCCCAAACCAAAAGAAATTCTCGACACCCTGAATGAATATGTGATCGGCCAGCACCCTGCAAAAAAGGCGCTTGCTGTTGCAGTATACAATCACTATAAGCGCATAGGCGCGGGTGCATCGCGCGATGATGTTGAGCTGCAAAAGAGCAACATCATAATGCTTGGGCCAACGGGCTGCGGTAAAACGATGCTCGCGCAGACATTGGCAAAAATACTAAACGTACCTTTTGCGATGGCCGACGCAACATCCTTGACAGAGGCTGGTTATGTCGGCGAGGATGTTGAAAACATACTTTTAAAGCTTATTCAGTCTGCGGACTATGATGTTGAGCGCGCCGAAAAGGGCATCATATACATCGATGAAATCGATAAGATTGCCAGAAAGAGCGAAAACCCCTCCATAACCAGGGATGTTTCGGGCGAGGGCGTCCAGCAGGCACTCTTAAAAATTCTTGAAGGTACTGTTGCGAGCGTCCCGCCGCAGGGCGGCCGCAAGCACCCGCATCAGGAATTTATACAGATCGATACCACAAACATACTCTTTATTTGTGGCGGCGCATTTGCGGGCATCGATGATATCATTAAAAAGCGCACCGGCGAAAAGACAATGGGCTTTGGCGCGGATGTGCAATCCGTCACCGAAAAGGATATCGGCACAATATTGCAGGATATTTTGCCGGAGGATCTGCTTAAATATGGCCTCATTCCGGAGTTTGTGGGGCGCATGCCGGTGATCGTCACCTTACATCAGCTTGATGAAGCGGCGCTTTTGTCGATACTGACTGAGCCGCGAAACGCGCTCACAAAACAATACCGCCGCCTGTTTGAAATGGATGGTGTGGAGCTGCATTTTGATGAGTTTGCGCTTAAGGCGATTGCAAAAAAAGCGATAGACCGTAAAACAGGTGCGCGTGGCCTTCGAACGATTCTTGAGGATGCGATGCTGGATATTATGTTCGAAATCCCATCCCGCTCGGATATCGAAAGCTGCACAATCACAAAAGAGGCGATTGAAAAAACACAGCCGCCCCTGCTTGCAATGAAAAGCGAAAAACGCCTTAACTCAGGCGACGCTTCCTGACTAAACGAACATACAAATAGAAACGAATATACAAAGAGATGTGCGGCAAAGCCGCACATCTCTTTGTATAAAATCTTATTGTTCCATTTGCTTGCCAATGAAGCTTGCGGCGGTTTGCGCCAGCTTGAGCTCCGTTGCGCCCATTTGTATGCCACCATCACGCGATAACAAAATAACTGCGCCAATCGCGTCCCCATCGGAAAGTATTGGGGAGATCACCTGCGCCTGGTATGGGCTCTCCTTCTCTTCATCCGATGTTATGTGCAGCAATTCCTCGCCGTTGGCAGCGTTTCTTAGCACATGCGTGCGGCTTTGCATTATCTGCTCAATATCCTCATGTATGGCCTTATCGATAAGCTCGCGCTTACTACCGCCTGCAACGGTAATCACAACATCCTTGTCGCAAATGGCGGTGATATGGCCGGTGTTTTGTGTGATGGCCGCCGCATATTCGCGCGAAAAGTCGTTAAGCTCGCCAATCGGCGAATATTTTTTGAGTATGATCTCGCCTTCACGGTCGGTAAAAATTTCGAGCGGGTCCCCTTCGCGTATACGAAGCGTGCGCCGTATCTCCTTTGGGATAACAACGCGCCCCAATTCATCAATTCTTCTCACAATGCCTGTCGCTTTCAAATCGAGTAACCTCCTGTAAGCCCTACAATTTTGGTTGCAAAGCTAGTATCCTCTTTTGCTGGATGTTTTATACTGCTTTATTTTTAAATTGGCAGCGCGATTTGAATAAGGCCTGATTAAGTTTCAAGAAACTGATGTTTTGCGCAAAAGAAGCTGTTTTACGCTAGCCGATTGTGGATGTGAACATATCCAGCATGGCCATAAACTGTGCGTAAAATGGTGATTGCGTGAACCAAATAATACCCGCAAACAGTAAAATAAGCAAAACCGCAATGTATAAAAGCATGCCGCGCGCCAAAAAGCGCTTGCTTGGCTTTTTGCAGCCGCCCAGCGCCCAGATGAGCAGGAGCAGCAGGTTTAAGCCCGGCACGCTGAGCAGCAAAAATATGCCGAAGTAACCAAACGAACTGATCTGAGGGTTAAATTCTTTTTTTGCTGTTTGAATGTCCTCATCTTCCAAAAGCAGGAGCGGAAGCTCAGAATCATCCACTTGCTCTTCCGCCTGCATTTTTATGCTTGGCGCCTGCTTAACTGCCGCCGGTTTAGTTGGCTCAGGCTTAGCCGGAGCATCAGGTAGCGGTGTGTAACCAAAGCGTGTTTGGTTGGCAGCAGGCTCTGCCTGATCCTGCTGAGGCTCAGGTTGAAAGGGTGAGTTCTCCACCTCATTTTCGATGCCAAAATCCTTGCCCAAAAAATCGCTTGGCGCGGGCAAGGGTTGCTTTTCCTGATAGCTGGTTTCCAGCCCCTTTGATTGCATATAACGAACATAGTCGGGGCGCTGCGATATGCGGAATGATCGCGCCGAGCTTGCAGGCGGCGCGGGTGGTGTGGTGGATGGTGCCGCAACGCTGCTTTGCTCCGGATCCGGTTCGGCAAGCGTGCCGCACACGATGCAGATCTGTGTGCCATCCGGCATTTTAGCTCCACAATTTCCACAATATAACATGGCAATTCCCCTTCTAAATATTGGATAGGATTATTCAATTTAATAGTATAGCACATTCGCGTTAATTGAGCAAAAAAGCAGTTTTATTATCATGCAGCATAAGAGTTTAAAAACAGGGCTTGATATATTTTGTTTCTGCTGAGGTTTTGTGTGCTTTTTCGCAGCCGAAAAAAGGGTGAAGCAATGCGCTTTTGAGCACAAAACCGCGAAAGCTGTTAACCTTAGGCTATTTGCGTCGCAAGTTTTGGGCGCAAAGCTCGTGCGCGTGCGACAATTTTTCCATGCAACGCCTGTTATGATTTGCTGTACATCAAAAAAAGGGGGAGTGCACTATGGAAAGTCCGCGTATCGCCACAATATTCCAAATGGGCAGGCAAAATGTTCTTAAGAACCGCACGCTCATAATGGATGCCTGCACGCTTGCAATTGCGCTTATGATGGGGCGAGTGCAGGTGCTTGGCGCGCTGCTCCCGTTTGGTGTGGCGCTGGTTGTGGCGCTGGATATAAATTCGCGCAATGTTTATTTTCCCGCAATCGGCGCGGCGATTGGCGGGCTGCTATGCGGGCCGGTGTGCTATCCTGTGCTGTGCCAGCTTGCGCTTTATCTTGGCGCGCGGATACTTTTCCCAATTTGGAAGGGGCGGCTAAACCGGCTTGATAAGCTAATCATTGCTTCCGCCGCGCTTATTGTGGCGCTGCCAATATTCTATCTTAATTCGTGGCAGGATTTTTTGCTCGGCCTGAGTGGGCTCGCTTTTGTGTTGCTTTTGTGCGTATGCTTCCAAAACGGGCTGCGCGCACTTTTTGGAATGAACCATAAGCAGCGCCTGCACGATGAGGAGCAGCTGGCAATTTGCCTGCTTATGGGCGCCGTGGCGCTTGCGGTTGCGGATATTTCGTTTTATGGTTTTTCGCTTGGTGTGATGCTTGCGGTGTTTTTAGCTATGTTTGCGGCCTATGCAAAGGGGCTAACGGCTGTTGCAGCGGCTGTGATGGTTGGGGGCATGCTGCTTTTAGGCGGCAAGGCGCAGCCGCTGCTGCTTGCGGATATCGCGCTGTGCACGCTGGCGGCCGCCGCATGCAGGCGGCTTAAAAACTGGGGCGTTGCAGCCGCTTTTTGCCTTTGCGCATGGATTACACAAGAATATTTTGCGGTGATGGGCCAGCGCATAGGTTTTATTAACGCGCTGCCCGCGGCAGCGCTGCTTGTGGTGCTGCCTAAAAACGTGCTGCTGCGCATGCGTGCGGCGGTGGATGATGCTGCGAGGGAGGAACGCACTGCAAGATCTATGCTCACACGCCTGCAAGCACGCTTTTCAAACGAAATGGAGGAGGCCGCACGCACAGTTGAGCAGGTTGCGGAGCTTTTCCCAAACGAAGCTTTGTGGGAGCATAATCCCTCGCGCGAGCGGGAGGATATGGCGCGGGCCGTTAAGCACATTTGTGCTGGCTGCACATCGCGCGCTGCATGCTGGCGGGAGCAGGAGGAATTTTTGGATGCTCTTGAAACAATGCTGCCCGCCTATGCAAAGGGTATGCGACCCCGCCCGGCCCCGCCTATGCGTGGGGATTGTACGCTTGCCTGTTCAATCGCAGCGGCGGCTGTGCAGGCGCGGGATGCTTACCGCGAGAAATGCACGCAGTTTTATTATGCAACGGCCCAGCATGCGTTTGCAAACCGGCAGCTAAGGGGTGTGAGCGGGTTAATGCGCCAAATGGGTGCGCAAACAACCGGCTGGCCGGATGAGGACTACGCACGCATAATCGAAAAGCGGCTTTCCAATGCGGGCATCGCGGTTAAATCCGTGGTGGTGCAGCAAAACAAACGCTTGTGCAACACGGAGCTGAGGCTGGAGCGCCACATGGAAAATATTTTACCCCAGGTGGAGGAGAGCCTGTCGCGTGCGATGGAGCGACCCATGCGCCTGCTTCAAAAAAAGGCGCTTGCGCATGAAATTGTGCTGGAATTCGAATCTGTGCGAAATCTTCGCGCATCATTTGGCAGCGCTTCCTGCCCAAAACCTCAAAGCGCTGTGAGCGGGGATAGTTTTGGTCAGCAAAATCTGCCCGGCGGCCGTGCGCTTTATGTTTTGAGCGATGGTATGGGCAGCGGCATAGCTGCGCGTGAGCAAAGTCGGATGGCTGTTGAAATGCTCATTCGGCTTTACAAAATGGGTTATAAAAGAGAAAACGCGCTGGAGTGTGTTAACCGGTTTTTGATGTCAAAGGGAAAAACCGATATGTATGCAACGCTTGACGCTTTATACATCGACCTGAATGAGGCGAGCGCCGAGTTTATTAAATATGGCGCGATCCCAAGCTTTGTGCTTCGTGAAGGGCAGGTGCACACGATTTACGCTGAGGCTTTACCCGCAGGCATACTCGATGAGGCGGCGCCTGCCATACACACAGCCACACTAAAAAGAAACGATGCTGTTGTGCTGATGACCGATGGTGCGCTCGACGCACTTGCCGAGGAGACGGCGCGTGAAATTTTGCGCTGCGTAGGCAGCACAAACAGCTGTGAGGAGGCGGCAAAGCTTCTTTTGCAGGCCGCGAGGGAACGCAGCGATGCGGACGACATGAGCGTGGTGGTAGTGCGCCTGGAATAAAAACCGGCAATAAATATTGAGTTAGTCATAACTAATTCAAATAGCCCGACCTATAGTTTTTGCCTAAATACCGCGGTATAATAGCTCAGAAGAATTTTCGCGGGCATTGTGTTCGCGCGTAAGGAGATATACATGGCAAGAACTTTAGGTGAGCTAAAGCCCGGCGGGCAGGGCTATATTTGCGCTGTCGGCGGGGAAAATATCAAGGTTAAGCACAGGCTTATGGATATGGGCATCACACCGCTAACGCAGGTGTTTGTGCGTAAGGTCGCGCCGATGGGCGACCCGATCGAAATCCACCTTAGAGGGTACGATCTTTCCATACGCAGGCAGGATGCGCTTGAGATTGAGCTTTTTGAGAATGATGAGCTGGCGCTTGAGGCGATTGAAAAGGAGAGGATTTTTCGAAGCTCACGCGAAAAAAGCGCGGATGAAACGCTAAACGCATATAGGGATTCCAATGAAGATGATAAGGCCGCGCATGAGCGCGCCGCAAGGTTAACGGATTGGGTTGTGGCATCGAGTTCGGATCACATTCAATTCCCAATACCCGATTGTGGGGGGGATTGTAAGCGCTGCGCCGGGCACCAAAAGCAAAAGGCCCCGCCAACAGAGGATTTTGTTGTGCGTTTTCCTGACGATCAGCCTGTTAAGCTTGCATTGGTGGGCAACCCCAACAGCGGAAAAACGACGCTTTTTAATGCGCTGACGGGCGCACGCGAATATGTGGGCAACTGGCCGGGCGTCACCGTTGAAAAAAAAGAGGGTCACATTAAAGCGCATGGCCATGAGATGACGATTGTTGATCTGCCCGGCATATATTCACTTTCGCCCTATTCGATGGAGGAAGTGATTGCGCGAAATTTCATAATTCAGGAAAAGCCTGATGCGATCATAAACATAATCGACGGCACAAATCTTGAACGTAATCTCTACCTCACATTGCAGCTTATGGAGCTTGAGCGCCCGCTTATAATTGCGATTAACATGATGGATGAGGTGGAAAAACAGGGCGACAAAATCGACATATCCAAAATTTCATTGGAGCTTGGCGTGCCGGTTGTGCCGATTAGCGCGCGCACGGGCGCGGGGGTTGAGGAGCTTGTGCGCCAGTGCGAGCTGCTTGTTGCGCTTGTGCATGAGCAAATGCACCGGGGCTTTTGCATCGAGCCGGATCATGTTTACGATGCTTATACTCATGCTATCCACCATAAAATTGGCGAAATAATTGGCGATGCGCCGCAGATGGCGGGCCTGCCCGAGCACTGGGCGCAGGTGAAGCTTTTGGAGGGTGACCATATTGTGCGCGAGGCGCTTTTGCTCACCAAGGCCCAGCAGGGGCAGCTTGATGAGCTGATTAAAAGCTACGCCGGTGAGGATGAGCGCTTTGATAACACCTTGCGAGTGGCGGATAGCCGCTATCGCTTTATCACAAGCGTGGTTGAGCTTGCGCTCAAGCGGGGCAAGGCGGAAGGCGAGCGCACACTTTCGGATAAAATCGATAATGTGCTCACGCATCCTGTTCTGGCGATACCGATATTTTTGCTCATCATGTTTGTAACATTCGGGCTGACATTTGGCACTGTGGGCGCGTGGCTTTCCGATCAGGTGGATATGTTTATAAACGGCTGGTTTTCGCCGCTTATAGGCTCGGCGCTTGAAAACGCGCTTGTTTCGGATTGGCTTGTGAGCCTGGTGTGCGATGGTGTGCTTGCCGGCGTGGGCGCCGTGCTGACATTTTTGCCGCAGATTGCAGTGCTGTTCTTCTGCCTGTCGCTGTTGGAGGATAGCGGCTATCTTTCGCGCACAGCTTTTATTATGGATAGGGCGCTGCGGCGCTTTGGGCTTTCGGGCAAATCGTTTATCCCTATGCTGATGGGCTTTGGCTGCACGGTTCCGGCAACGATGGGCGCGCGCACAATGGATAACGAGCGGGATCGCCGCATGACTATTTTGCTGCTGCCATTTATGAGCTGCTCGGCAAAGCTGCCGGTGTATGGCGTGATTGCCGGTGCGTTTTTCGCTTCGCACAGGGGGCTTGTGGTGTTCAGCCTTTATGTGCTGGGGATTTTAGTCGGCATTATAACAGGGCTGCTTTTCAGGAAAACGCTGTTTAAAGGGCAGGAGGCTCCATTTGTGATGGAGATGCCGCCCTACCGCCGCCCCACATTAAAAAACACGCTTGCACATGTTGGCGAGCGCGTGCTGCACTTTTTGGAGCGCGCGGGGACAATCATTTTATTGGTGACGGTTGTGCTTTGGTTCCTCGAGTCGTTTAGCCTGCGCTTTGAGCCCGTGAGCGATCCTGCAAACAGCATACTCGGCGCATTGGGCAGCCTTGCTGCGCCCTTGTTTGCGCCGCTTGGGTTTGGCACATGGCAGGCGGTCGTGGCGCTGCTGGCGGGCTTGTTTGCAAAGGAGGCGGTCGTCTCCTCGCTAAGCCTGTTTTACGGCATTTCGGCCACCGCGGGGGATGCCGCTTTGCGCACTGCGCTTGCGGGCACATTCACCCCGCTTTCTGCGTATAGCTTTCTGGTGTTTGTGCTGCTTTATGTGCCATGCCTTGCGGCGGTGACAACAATGCGAAAGGAGCTAAACAGCGGCAAATGGACTGCCTTTATGGTCGCCTACCAGATGGTGGTTGCGTATGTGGTTTCGCTGTTGATTTTCCAGGTGGGGAGCTTGTTTGTCTAATCGAATAGAACTATTTTTGCAGCCCGTTGAGCAGCTGCATGAGCATCATGGGGTTTATCCCATTTGCATTGCTTCCATTATTGTTGCTTGCATTCATTGAGCCCATAAGCTGCGAGAGCAAGGCAGGGTTAAGCCCCGCGGGGTTTGATCCGCCCATCATGTTGTTTGTGCCGCCGCCCGCGTTCATTGAGCCCATAAGCTGCGAAAGCATTTGCAGCATCTGCATCTGGTTTGCGCCTTGCTGGGGGTTGCTTTCCTGCGGCTGCTGCGGGGCCGGCTGCGGGCTGCTAAATGCCGCTGCCTCCGGCTGTATGTTTTCGGGCACACCCATAGCGCCACAAAGCGCCTGATACTCATTGGCGCTCAAATGCTCACGAATTTGGGCAACATACGCCCGCACACCCTGCATACCCCGCTCGCGCCGGATGTGGCGCCCAAGGAGTATTGCAGGGTGCTCATTTTGCCGCTTTTGCTGCTGAGCATCCGGCGAACCCTCGCGTGGCACGGCGGTTTGTATGTTTTGTGCGGGGGGCTGCTGCGCGTTTGCGTTATTGGTGCGCATTGCGTGCTGGGGGAGCGATTGCGGCGCAAATCTGGGCATAATGCCACCTCCGTATTTTCCATACTGCATCATATGCGCATTTGGGGAGAATGTGCACTCGAAGAGCCCTCATTGCATAGGATAGAGGAGGAAAACAGGAGGGTGATTGCCATGAAAATCGACTTAAAAAGCATGAAAAACAAACCGCAGGCGAATAACAATGCTGCAAGCGAGGCTGCCGCGATAGACCCCAACCTGCTGCGCGAGCTTGAGGGCAAGGCCGAACAATTCCGCGGCAAGGATGAAAAAGAGCTGATTGATGAGGTGCGGCGCATGGGCCTGCGCGAGCGCGCGGCGGGCAACCTTGACGACAATAAGCTTGACAGCATAGCGGGCATGCTTTCGCCAATGCTAAACGCCGAGCAGCAGCAGCAGATGCAATCGCTTTTAAAGCAGCTTAAGGGCATTTAAAAATATTTTAAAATTGCTATTTCAAGCGCCTGGGCTGCGGGCATTTGGCCGCTGACCTGCAAATGATCCACCTGCGCAAAATCAATGAGCGCGGCCTTGAGCGTTTTTGCGGTCATGCGCCTTGCGCCGCGCAGGGCGGTTCTCGCCGCCCACGGCTTGAGGGCAAGCTTTTGGGGAATATCCCGCTCGTTAACATTTGCATCAAGCAGCAGCCTTGCGCCGTACATATTTTTTAGCTGCCGCTCAAACGAGTGGGCGAGCAAAAATGCGCTGCCCGGGTCGTTTTTTAGCATGTGCTTAAAAGCGATGAGGCCCTGCGCTTTTTTGCCGGAGAGCAGCTTATCCAGCAGCCCGAAAAACTCATATTCCGGGCTGGGGGTTATAAGCTCTCGTATAATCTCCGGCGTGATTTCGCCATCCGCCCCAACGTATTGAGTGAGTTTCAACAGTTCGTTTTGCAGTGTGTGCGCTTCGGTGCCGACCATTTCAACGATCAGCCGCGCGCACGCTGAGGATAGGCGCGCGTTAGCCGCGCGCGCTCTTTTTTCGACAAAACGTAAAGCTTCGCTTTCGTTAAGCTGATCAAAAAGCACATCGAACGGTTTAGCCAGCGTTAGAATATCCTTTTTGCAGGCGCCGCGCACATATATAATAAGCGTTGTTGTTGGGGGAATATCTTTCGCCTTAGGTAAAAGCAGCTTAAGCTCGCTATCCGCCATTTCATAGCAGATAACAAGCCTGCGCTCAGCAAAAAAAGGCAATGTTTCGCAAGCGTCCAAAACGGCCTGCGCGGCGGGCGCTTTAACCTCAAGCACGTTAAGGTCGCGCGCGACGGTGTCCACCTGCTCAATAGTTTGCAAAAGCGCACTTTGCTTAACAAACTCCTCCGGGCCGTGGAACAAAAACAGGCCGCCTGTGTTTTTTTCTTTTAAGAGCTTAAAATATTGAGAGTAATCCATGATATTCCTCCCATAAATCTATTCAATCAGTATATCATATCTTTTCTCGTTGGCGTATGCTTTAACCCGAACCTCGCCGCGCCAGGGCGATATCCGCAGCTGGCCCGATTGGGAATACTCAGTACCGCCGACAATAACCTTCCCCGGCATTATTTTTACAGGGATACCGTTAAGCGTAAGCGATGCGCCATCCTTTGGCGTTTCGAGTGTTTTATAATCCGCAAGGGCGCGGTAGTCGATGTAGGCTTGCACATCATTGCTTTTAAGCTCATATGGAGTGCCTAATATAATGTCCTCCTTGGGCGTATGCACATGCGCCACATAACCATAACCTGAAACATCCAGCACGGTAATGTGGTTTTGAGGGGTGAGGAAAAATGGCAGCGCCCAGCATAGCAGGCAGGCCGCTGCGCATATGAGAGAAAAAGGTCGCTTATGCCTGCCGAAAAAGAATGGAGAAATAACGGCCATTAAAAGCAAAAAT
>JAJDHH010000035.1 GCA_030266105.1 Eubacteriales bacterium OttesenSCG-928-K08 | reverse complement strand
AGCTGACGATTGATGCCGAGCTTTGCCAAACCGCTTATTCGGCAATGGGCGAGCTTAACGGCGCAGTTGTGCTTTTGAATTATAAAACCGGCGAAATACTCGCAAGCGTAAGCAAACCCACATTCGATCCTAAATACATGAGCGAATATCTTAACGGCAAACGCGAGCTTGCCGATGGCGCGCTTGTCAACCGTGTTAATTCGGGTTATTATACTCCAGGCTCAGTTTTTAAAATTGTAACCACGGTTGCGGCGCTTCGCTATCTTCCGGGCATCACAGAGCGCACGTTTTCCTGCGATGGGCCGCTTGTGTTTGATGCGCAAACGGGCAAATATCTCTTAGATGTGCACATTTCAGCCGAGCAGGATGCACAAAACAGAAAAACCAGCCAGCCGGGCATGAGCGGGGAATACCGTGTGCTGCGGGACTATAATGGCGACTATCACGGCGAGCTAGATTTTAAAACGGCGTTCGCAAAATCCTGCAACCATGTGTTTGCCCAGCTTGCGATGGAGGTTGGAGCGGATCGGCTTGCGCGTGTTGCCAAGGATTTGGGCGTGGGCGGCGAGTTTTTGTTTAGCGACATGGTGGCCGGGAGCAGCAGCTTTGAAAAAGGGAAAACCGATGTGGAGGTCGCGTGGTCAGGCGTGGGGCAGCACAAGGACATAATGACCCCATTGCACATGTGCCTGATTACTGCGGCAGTCGCAAACGGGGGAGATATGCCCGAACCCAAGGTTCTGCTGGATGTGGTGGATCAGCGCGGAATTTCAAGCTACACATATGGAGCAAAAACATATAAGTCAGGCGTTCTTTCGGCATCCGAAGCGGCGCTTATCAAAGAATACATGCTGGGCGTGGTGAAAAGCGGCACGGGGCGAAATGCAAAGGTGAGCGGCGTTACGGTTGCGGGCAAAACCGGCACGGCGGAGGTTTCAAGCGGCAAACCAAACGCTTGGTTTGTGGGTTTTGTTGAGGATAGGGAGCACCCGCTTGCTATTTGTGTGGTGCTCGAAAAAGGCGGCAGCGGGGGCAGCAACGCGGCGCCCGTGGCGGCCAAAGTGCTTGAAAAGGCGATTAAGCTAGGCTACTAGCACGAAGGGATCGACGATGAAAAGGTTGATGCAGATGCTTTTTAATAAGGACTTAAATCTTCGCGTGCGGGTTTTTAATGTTTTGGCATTGGTAGGCGGCACTTTGGGCATTATTGCGGCGTTTTCTGGCGCGCTTGCAGGGCTGGATCTCCCAAACATATTGGTGAACCTTGCAGCATCCGCAGTTGCCGCGGTGCTGTTGTGGTATTCATCGTATTCGGGCCGTTACCAGCTTTGTTATATGATTACAATAGTTGTTGTGTTTTTGCTGTTTTTTCCGATTTTGTTCTTTACATCAGGCGGATATTATAGCGGCATGGCGGCATATTTTGTTTTTGCCATGGTTTTTACAGCTTTTATGCTGGATGGAAAAAAGTTATATATCACAATGGGTTTGGAGATAGCGGTGTATTGTGCGACATGCCTGCTTGGGTATTATAAACCGGAGCTGATAATCCCCTTTGATGATGAGTGGAGCATTATGCTTGACAATATAATAGGTTTTTTAGTGGCGGGCATTGCGTTAAGCATCGTGATGCTGCTGTTACTGCGTATGTATAAGGGACACCAACAGTTGCTGGAGGAACGAAATGCCGCATTGGAGGAATTGGATCGAATGAAAACCCAATTTCTCGGAGATATATCGCATGAGCTCAAAACGCCCATAACTGCTATGAGCGGTTATGCGCAACTCTTGCAAAAGGGGCTAAAAGAATTGCCTGTGCAGCAGGCGCTGGCGGCGCAGGCGCAGCAAATCGCCTCAGAGGCGGAAAACCTCACGCTTAAAATCGGGCGCGTGCTGGACATGACGGCAATTGAAGAAGACCGCTTTCAGATTGTGCGTAAGCCTTGTTATGTGGATGAAATTATTCACGGTGCTATTGCAGCCCGCTTTTCGGTGCTCAACAAAAATGACAGTCGGCTTGAGGTGCGTGTGCCAAGCGGGCTGCCGCCGGTGTTGGCGGATGATGCGGCGGTAGCTCGTGTTATTTTGAATCTTTTATCCAATGCCGCTCGGCATACCAAAGCGGGCAACATAATTGTGTTTGCGCAAGATATGAAAGATTTTATCAGCATTACCGTTCAGGATGATGGCGAGGGCATTGATGCCACGCGCCTTCCCTATGTGTTTGAGCGTTATCACACGGTGGCGCAAGGCGGTGGAACGGGACTTGGTTTATTTGTGTGCAAGCATATTGTGGAAAAGCATGGTGGTCAAATTCATGTGGAAAGCGAGCCTAACAAGGGCACAAAGGCGGTGTTTACTTTGCCGGTTAGTACAACACCTTGCTAAATATATAGTATTTCCCTTCAGCAGTAATTTGAAAAGGGCTTTTTTCCTCATCCATTTTAAGTTTTTTACGCAAACGGGAAATGTGCTCAGTCACAGTGTGGGTGGCATTGTTGGGTTTTTCGCCCCATACAGTTTCGTATAATTCATCCTTGTGGATGCGCTGCCCGGTGTTGCTGGCAAGATAAATAAGTAGCTGCAGCTCTTTTTTTGATAGGTTGATGGATTGCCCATGTAAGCTTGCGTTGCCTGCGACTATATCTATCATCAATGGTGGAAATTCTATGCGCCCGCTCGAAAACATGCCCGAGCGCCGCAGGTGCGCGGCCACGCGAGCGCCCAAAACATTAATGTCATAAGGTTTAACGATGTAACCATCCCCGCCAAGCGAAAGCCCGCGCACAATGTTTTGTGAATCAGACTGGCATGTTAAAAAAACGATGGGCGCCGTTGTAGCGGCCCTTATTTCTTTGCAAAAATCAAAGCCGTTTCCATCAGGCATCTGCACATCCAGCAATATTAAATCCGGCGCATATTTTGCAACGGCCTCGCGTGCCTCGGCCAAAAGCATAGCGGTTATTACATCGTAACCCTGCAGTTCAAAGAACTGCTTGTTCATTTTCAAAACCGCCGGTTCATCTTCCACGATAAGTAGTTTTGCTTTACGCATTCTATCACCCTGAATTATTATAACATTCAATAGATATAATGCAAACGATGGTGACATGCCTGCTTAAGGGGCAAAGGGGGGATATGCGCACGATGTAAATGAACAAAGTTGCCATTATATGCATCGATCAATTTTTGTTGATCCGCTGTTATTGTTATTTTTTTTGCGATAAAATGTTAACGCAACGCATGAATAATTAAAAAAATGTTCACAATAAGGAGTTACTCGCCCATGAAAAAACGGATGTTACAGTTAATAGTTCCAGTGCTTGTTTTGGCCATAATTCTGGCAGGCTGCGGTGGCAACGATAGCCCCGTCGACTCAAAAACCAAGGCCGAAGCCCCCAGCGATTCAGCTGCCCCGGAGCGTGTAAGCAACAATTTTAAGGTGACGATCACCAATGGCTCAAGCTACATATTCAACGAGCTTTATGTCTCGCCCACCGCTGCGGAAAGCTGGGGTGAGGATCATCTTGGCAGCACAAGCATTCTGAAAAAGAATGGCTCTTTCGATATTACATTGCAAAAGTATGATTTTAACACATACGACATCAAGGTTATTGATGAAGATGAAGATGCGTATCTGTTTTCGCGCGTTGCGCTGCAGGAAGGCGCAACAATCGTTATTGGCTTCTCCGATTCCGGCCTTGTAGCGGAAGTTACCCAGAAAGATGGCACACTCAGCACAGTTTCAGGAACCTTGCAGGGTGTGGATAGCACGGGCGGCGGCAGTTCGTCGGCAGCCGGCACCGGCTATGAAACCTCAGGTGAGTACGGTTTTAACATTTATAACGAATCCTCGTATGATATTTATGCAATTTATATGGGCCTGAGCGGCGCAAGCAGCTCTGATGATGTGGATGTGCTGCCGCAAATTCTTGAAGCGGGTGAATCCATATTCGTAAGTGGCACAGCGGATTCAAGCATATGGGAGTATACGGACTGGACGCTGTATGTGGTGGATGTGGATAATGACTCCAGCGCATCATATGAAACATTTAACCCGTGGCTTCTGACATATGTAAATATCACCTGGAGCGGCGACAGCAGCGGTTATGTATGTGAGTTTGTTTATTAAAAACAACTGAGCATAATTTAAAAAAACATAAAAACCGGGCCTTGATTAAGTTTCGAGGCCCGGTTTTTAGTGCGGTTTAATCGTTGGTTAATATTGTATAACGCTGTACCATTTTTCCCTTGGCAGCATATCCTTGAGCACACGCTCGACTTCTCTTTGATCGATTGGTTTTGACAAGAAATCGTTCATGCCGCTTTCCAAAAACATGTCCTTCACATCGCCCACTACGTTGGCAGTCAGCGCAACAATCGGCACATTCCGGCAAGTTTCGAAAGGTAGCGCGCGAATGAGCTTTGTTGCGTCAACCCCATCCATTTCCGGCATCATATGGTCCATAAAAACGATGTCGTATGATTTGTTTTTAACCTTCTCGATTGCGCTTGCGCCTGAATCCGCAGTGTCAACAGATGCACCATAACCACGCAACAATTCCTCGGCGATAATAAGGTTTATTTCATTATCATCAACCACAAGGAAATTTACATCATGCAACTGCACGGTATACTCCTCAGGCTCTCCGTTTGCGTACTCGAAAATGTTTTTATCTTCATCGAGCAGTTCTAATACCGTTCGGCTTGACAATGGCACATTTATTACCGTAACACCGGCAGGAGCCTTTGAGTTATCCGTAAGCCCCAGTGCAATGGCATACAGCTTCACATTCGGGCAAGTGGGAATTTCATTAACAGCCGAATAGTCAAAAAACACATGGGTGTATTCAGCGATATGCTGCGGGTTGGTGATGATATCGCAATCCGCGCCCAATTTGCCTATTTTATCGGCAAGAATGCGAGCTTTGGTCGGGTTGACATTCCAAATAGCCACCCGATAATTCTTTTCTGCGGGCAGCTTTGGCATGCAGCGTTTAGATTCCGCCCGCTGCACAACTGATACGGAAAAGCAGCTTCCTTCTCCATACTTGCTTTGAACGGTGATTTCGCCATACATCAACTCTGCCAGTTTTTTGCTGATTGCAAGCCCGAGGCCGGTTCCTTCCGCACTGCGATTTTTCCGTGTATCCAGTTGCGAGAAATTCCCAAACAGCAGGTGCTTGTCCTCATCCCGTATACCAATACCAGTATCCAGAACGCTAACTTTCAGCATATAAACGCCATCTGCATCAACCGGCTGAGCACTGATTGAAAAAATGATGTGCCCGCGTTTAGTGAACTTGACCGCATTCGTTAGTATGTTGATTATGATCTGTTTGATTCTGATTACATCGCCAATTAGCTCCAGAGGAAGATCAGGATCATCATCTATAATAAAATCAAGCGGTTTATCCCCAATGCGAACCTGAATCATCGTGACGATATCGTTAATCATCGATTGAACCTGATATTTTTCGGGCAATAATTCAGTCAAACCCGCCTCAACCTTTGAAAAATCAAGTATATCGTTGATTATGGAAAGCAGCTGGCTTCCTGCGCTTTTTATGTTGGCCAGGTATCCAAGCACAGCTTCTTGAGAGCTGATGTTGCGCAGCGCCAGATCGGTCATGCCTTGTATGGCGTTCATTGGCGTGCGTATTTCATGGCTCATGTTGGCCAGGAATTCCGTCTTGGCACGGTTGGCAAGTTCAGCCGCCTCAAGGCGCCTTTGCTCTGTGATGTCGGTATAGAAACCCTCCAACAAACGCGAGGTGCCATCAGGGTTAAATTCAACAACACGGCTGCGCTCCCAAATCCATTTCACCGAACCATCTTTCATAATGATGCGGAAGGTGGTCTCAAGCGGCAAGCCCACGGATAGCGTCACTTTGTTAATGTCTTCAAGCGGGCCGACATCCTCAGGGTGCACCATGTCGAAAAATTTCACCGTGCTGTTGCCCACAAGCTCCTCCGGCGCATAACCCATTAGAGCCAGGCTGCCCTCGCTGACAAAGGTGAAAGTGAAGTCCGGCGGGTCGTTAAGGCATTGATACACCATGCCGGGCAAATTGCTCATCATCGTTTCGGTGCGGCGCATCAGGGTGCGGCGTTCTGCGCTGGCTAAGGCAAGCGCCATAAAATCAGCAAGAGAAGAGGCAAAGCTTTGCTCTTCACTTGTCCATACACGCTTTTCCGGGTGTTCTTTACAACGATCCTGCTCAATGCAAACAACACCGGCAAGCTCGCCACCAATTCGTATTGGCGCATCCAGCATCGAACAGATCAACGGGCCATACTCATCCACAAGGTCGGATAAGGGGTTGGGCTGCCGAATATCATCGATAACAAGCAATCGCTCTGTTTCAAGGTGGCTTACATATTGAGCACGCCTGGAAAGATCAAAATCATCCTGCACAGCATGCTCTCCGGTGGAATTATCAAAGTATGCTACGCTTATAAGTGCATTGGTTTTTTTGTTAATCGACCATATGCCTACGCGGTGAGTGTTTAACGCCTGACAACCAACTTTGGCAATAACATTTGCGGCATCTTCCAATATTCCAGCGGACAGTGCAGGCAGCTTGGTAATCTGCGCCAGTGCGCCGCTAAGCTTATGTGCATAGTTACTGTAGATATCCCCCATTTTCCGATCCTCTCTCTTGTATTTCCAAATAAACTCAATTTATTAGTATGCTGCATCTGCCTGCGCAAAAAACAGCATTTGCCTTGCAAACAAATGATTGTAAATATTCTATCAATCGTGAAAACTATAACATGAATAAGCGAATAAATCCATATCAAACAAGCAGTACTTACACAAACGGCACGAAATAAGGCAGAAAAATTGGCAGGCAATTGTTGCCCGCGGGCGTGACGGACTAGCATACGCCATATCATATTCGGGTTATCAATAAAGGCTCTATACCAACTATTGGCATAGAGCCTTAATAATACATACCGAAAGCCCCGTATATGCATTATTTTGAGTTATCCTGCATTTCCAGCTGCTGCCGGATTTCATCACCTTTTGCCTTCGAAATTGGGAACAGCAAGATAGGAATTAGAGCTATCGTCAGCCCAATTGCCTGATATAGGCCGTTTATGTTGAGAATCTCCTGTGAAATCCGCTGTGTAACGACCTTTGTTGCATCAAATCCAACAATACCGAGGAAAAGTCCCGCGAGCCATTGCCCGCCTGCTCTGCCGATTTTTTGCATGAATGTTACGGAGGCGCTGATCAGGCCAATGGAGCCTACTCCATCGCGTAACCTTGTGAAATCCACACCCTCCGGTACCCAGGCGTAAATGGCATTGTTGAAAAGCACCGTACCCACACGTGAAATTACCACCAGCCATGTGGCTGCACTAACCGAAAGCCTCGCGCCAAACATGATAAGCGCCACAGGACGCACCATGCTGATGGCAAATGCAATGACCATCAAGTAACGCTTATCTATGCGCTTGAGCACGAATGGAAGCAACATAGCGCTGCCTACGGCAATCGGAAAGCTATAAACGGAGGTTCTTGCAAGCACACCCGTGTCGTGCAGGACGTATTGATAGTAATACATCGCGCCATTGCCTGCTATGGACTGGGCAAGGGAACAGAGGCCTATCGCACAGCATATGCACACAACGGGTTTGTTTTTTAATACACGGGACCATTGCTTTAAAAATGGCCTCTTTTGTGGTGTTGCAAGCGAGCCCTGGTAATCCACCCGCCTCATGCCGCGCTGGCATAAATACACGCAGGGCAGGCCAATGACCCATGCGCAAAGCACAAATCGCTGCCATCCCACGGCGCCGCCGCCCAGCTTATCGACGGATTGCATCAGTATGGCGCCAATCAAGGCGTTCATCACAGCACCGCTGAGCGAGCGAACAGTTAAAAGCAGGTTGCGGTCATGATAATCCTGCGACAAAATGCTCATGGATGCCTGCCACGGTACGCAACATGCCGTAAATGCCACGCTGAACAGCGCAAACACAATCGCGTAATAAACAACCTTTCCGGCCAAGTTAAAAGGCGGCACAGTAAAACGTAATACCATTGTTATGCACATGCCGACGCCGCCCGCAATAATATAGGGCCGGTATTTCCCAATCCTAGTATTGCATTGATCCGCCATATTGCCGATGATGGGATCGTTTATCGCATCAAATATGGTTGTCAGCAGCATAATTGTGCCTACCACTGCCGCCGGAATCAGCGCAATATTAGTGAGAAAATACATGCTGAACTGGTCACATATGATCCCAAGGTTTATGAACACGCCCCCTAGCCCATAGGCGACCAGCTCAGAATAGCGGAGTTCTCCTTCACGCTTTCTCACAAATGCCCCTCCCCTTTATAATGTGAAGCTATTCTTAACCGCCGTGTTTGTGCAGCCATTCAAAAGCGCATGCGGCATACATGGCCGCGCCTGTCGGCAGCACATCCTCATTAAATATGACATTGGATTTGTGGTTTTGCATCCAATATCCCTCATCAGGGTGGCCTGCGCCCAGGTTGAAGAAGGCGCCCGGCACTTCGCGGCATATGGCGGAAAAATCCTCTGCTCCCTGGCCATATGGCTGCTGTTCCATGTTTTTTTCACCAACAATATCTTTGATATACCCCACCAGCTCCTGCACAAGGGAGTCATCGGTCATCATGGGGCCTACACCGCGCACATATTCTATCTTCGCAGTATGGTGGTATGTAGCAGCGATAGAATTGGTGATCTCCTCCATGCGTGTTTTCATCCGCTCGCGGGTAGCCGGTGAAGTTGTCCTTATTACGCCCTTAAACGTTGCTTCGGAGGGCGTCACATTTGCAGCCGTGCTTGTGGATGAGAACACATTAACAACGAGGCTCGCAGGATCAAACGGGCTGATCTCCATAGCAGGCAGCTCCTGCAGCGCCTGAATAATGCGGCAGCCCACGTCTATGGGGCTGGTGCCGCGGCGATCCCCATTGTTTATTGTTGTCCAAAACTCATCAGCGGAGGTGGAGGCTGGCCCTGAAATGTAGCTTACATAGTTGCTCCAGCAATCAGGCCTGCCTACGCCCACGTGTATGCCCATGGCGGCATCCACATGCGGGTTTTCCAGGATACCGCCCTGTATCATTGCCTCTGCACCCGCGAGTATTTCCTCCGCGGGCTGGAACATCAGCTTTACGGTGCCGCGAAGCTCGTGCACGTTTTCCTGCAATATCTTCGCTGCGCCCAAAAGCATGGCAGCGTGCATATCGTGTCCGCAGCCGTGCATGGTTCCGTTCTCGCACGCAAAATCCAGGCCGCTTTCCTCGCGCACGGGCAAAGCATCCATATCCGCGCGCAATAGAATTACCGGCGCGCCGCTACCAATCGTGCAGGTAATGCCGGATTGGCAAACCTCTTTTGGTTCAAGCCCAAGCTCCTGCAGCTTTTCCTTTATAAAAGCCACCGTTTGCGGCAATTCAAAACCCACCCCGCCAAATGTATGGATGGTACGGCGGTTCTGAACGATTTCGTCCTTCAAGGCGAGCGCCCTTTCATAAAACCGGTTCATCATCGCCCCTCCTTTCCATGGTTCTCCAGATAAGAAAATGCGCAATGGGCATGCAGAGCCGCGCCGATTGGCAGCACATCTTCATTCGCCCTAAACTTAGGGTTATGATTTGGGTTGGTATAACCCTCTTCAATGCTGCCTGCCCCCAGCTCAAAGAACATGGAGGGAACCAAAGCGCTGATGGCGGAAAAATCCTCCCCACCGCCGCCGCCGGGGATGAGGGACATGTTTTCCTCGCCCACGACCTGCTCAAGGTAACCGGAAAGCTCTTTTACAAGCGCCGGGTCGTTTACCATGGGCGGCACACCACGCACCCACTCCACCTGCGCCTTGGCATGGAAAGCCTGCGCCATTCCGTTAGCGATAAACTCCACACGTTCTTTGAGCAAGACGCGTACTTCCGGTATTGTGTTCGCCGTTATTCCGGCAGAAAGCACACCGCATTTGACATCCACCAACTCATGTGGCGGGAATTCCATCACCACAATTTCCTGCAGGCCAAGAATGAGCCGCGTTGCAATCGTAAGCGGGTTAATGCCGCGGATACCCTTTGGCGCCTGAACCGTGATGCAAAACTCATCCGCAGAGTGGGATGTCCGCCCAACACTGTAACGTACCCGGCCCAGGGGGCGGTTTGGCCCCACGCCGATGTGGATAGCCATTGCAGCATCCACATGCGGGTTTTCCATAATTCCGCCCTCTATCATCGCATTCGCGCCGCTGAGGATCTCCTCAGCCGGCTGGAACATTAGCTTTACCGTGCCTTTAAGTTCTTTTTCGCGTTCCTTCAGCAGTCGCGCCGCCCCCAAAAGCATTGTGCAGTGCATGTCGTGGCCGCAGGCGTGCATGGTGTTGTTTGTTGCCGCAAAAGGCTCGCCGCTGTCCTCCACAAGTGGCAGTGCATCCATATCCGCACGCAGCAGTATCACTGGCGCACCCGTTCCGATTGTGGCGGAAATGCCGCATTTGCACACATCCTGCATCGGAATTTCCAGGCTTTTTAGCCGCTCCCGAACATAGGCTGCCGTTTCTTCAATTTCAAAGCCTATGCCGCCGAAGCGGTGGATAGCCCTGCGATCCGCTACCAACTCATCCTTGTTTTGCGTTGCACGCATTAAAAAACTATTCATTGTATCTCTCCTAACAGCCCCTAGAGGCAGTGACCCGGTGTATTACGCCTGCTTATTTTCCTGCATCACGCTCACGCAGCGCCGCGCGCAGCTCTTCGCCCTTTTGCTTGTTGATGGGGAACAGCAGGATGGGAACAAGCGCCAGGCAAAGGCCAATTGCCTGATATATGCCGTTCATGTTCAATATTGCAGTGACTGCAGACTGAGTGATCTCTGCGCCTACCGTATAACCTGCAAATGCCAGCAATCCACCGGCGACGCCGGATGCAACCGAGCGACCCATCTTCTGAAGGAAGGAAATCGTTGCGCCAATCAGCGCTGCAGCCCCTGCGCCCTCCTTGAGGTTGGTCCAGTCCACGCACTCCGGAATGAGGGATGTGATGGCAGGTGTAAAGAAGGATCCGCCAACACGGCTAAGGATAATCAACAATACAACGGTGTCAGGCGACAGTGTCGCACCAAACAGCATGATGACTATCGGTTTGATCATACTCACGCCAAAGCCGATGAACAGCAGTGTGCGCTTGCTGATCTTGCGCAGAATGAATGGTAGGGACAAAAGGGAGATAATCTGCACAGGCAGCCCGTAAGCGGATGTTCTTGCCAACACAGAAGGATCATGCAGAACATGTGTATAGTAATGTATTGCGACATTGTTTGCAATCATTGTAACAAAAGTGGAGAGGAACATCGCAAAGCCTACGCACATAACTGGCTTATTCTTAAACATACGGAACAGCGCCGTGACAAGAGGCTTTTTGGGAGGGGTAGCGATCTTGCCAGGCGCATCAATATGCCGCACGCCCATTTGGCAAACCTGCGCGCATATTACCATTAAAACGGCACAGCAAGCTGCAAACCAGAACCAGCCTCGCTCGCCACCGCCAAACAGAGCCACGGTGCTCAGGCATACGATACCAAGTATGTTGCCCACCGCCGCGGAGCTGAGCGAGCTAAGGGATAGCAGCGTGTTGCGGTCGTTATAATCATCCGAAAGCACTGTGCGAAATGCCGACAGCGGCACGGAACAAAATGCCATCGCAATAACGAAAATGCCGATTGCAATTGAATAGAAAACGGTCAAACCACCCTGTGAAAAACCGGGCGCGGAAAACCGCAGCACCAGCATAAGCGCCACTACGATCGGTGCAAACATAACATATGGGCGGTATTTTCCCCAGCGACTTTCCGTCTGATCCACATAGTTGCCGATGATGGGATCAATAAACGCCGCGATGGTGGATGTCACCATCAAAATCGTACCTGCGGCTGCCGAAGAAAATTTTGCAACGTCCGTCATAAAGAACAGACCATATTGATCCGCAAGCTGCGAAATATTGAGCATTATGAACCCGCAGACATATGCCGCGTATTCCTTAAAACCAAGCTTGCCCTTTGTAAACAGTTTCCCCATACTGATTTCTCCTTTCTAACTTACCACGCTAATGTGGTTATGCTTTTGCCGGCAGCACAAGCTGTGCTGTTGCGTGCCCCGCCCTGTCGCTATCCGCATGAATGTTGAGCACGGTTCCGGGTTTTGCCCTTATGACCCAAGTTGCCTGCTTCTGTATCGGCGCACCGGGTATAACAACGTAGTTTGTGAAGTGATGCTCCACTCGAATGCCGGAAATGCCCGGCAGGAAGCCGATTTTTTGCCTTGATTTGCCCGTGAGGAATTCGATATCTTCCCCTTGCAGCGAAACTGTGTCGGGCTGCACCATCTTCATATTGATTGCTTCAGTCGTAACGTTGGTCGGGAGGTACTTTTTATTAACAACTGTTGCCTCCACGCGGTAAACGCCATCCTCAATGCGTGTTGCACGAACGTCGCTCAGCTCTATGCGCGGCAGTATCTTGATCTGACGGCGCATGAAGCGCACCGTTTTTTCCAATTCCTCACGCAACATGGAATTAGGCGCATTTACGATGACGAATTTGTAATCGAAGCCGCCGATTTCCACTTCACCCAGCTGAGGATGCTGCAGCTTCGTCCACGGTTTAAAAACATCCTTTCCAATGTGTTCGTCGACCCAGCGCAGTGTTTTATATTCATAATTGTATTTGTCCTGCGCCGTTTCCTTTGCGGGCAAGCGATCCCATTTTCCGGGAATGCCAGCCTGTGTTTCAAGATCCCAGCATTCGCAGGCGAAGGAGAACAGCCCCATGCCAAAATGAAGGAAATCATCCAGCGAGCCCGCGGCAAACATGCCCTGGCGCACACAGAAGGTTTCGTGCACATTCTGCGCGGGGTATCCTGTCTCCTCAGTGCCCATGCGGAGCACTTCCTTGTAACGTTGAATATCATCCCTTGGCGCTTCCTTGGGGTGCTTGTAAGACGGCGGGTAGAAGAACACACCCGCGGAACAATGATAAATCATGAATGTGCAGATGTTTTTATGATTTACCAGAAAGTCGGCGATAGTTCTGTTCTCGATGTTTTCAAGCGGGTAATGCCCTGCGCCTTTTTGCAGCGCCTCCGGCCGCCAGCCAATCGGCCAGCTGCGGTTGAGGTCAAAGCCCCACTTTTCAGGCGCATTGTGTGCCTGCTCGCGCCAGTCAATTCCATCAAGGAACATGCCCTCGCGAAATACCTGGTAAAACTCGCCTTCTGTTTCGTCAGGGTCTCTCACCTGCATCATCCGCGGGTCTTCCTTGGATATTTTCCACGGCCCAAGCGGATCCCTAAAGCGCATCTGGCGTATCACGCCGTCCCCATCCATATCCTGCATTTGGAGGCCCGGTTGCAGCTCATCAAACGGATACATCCTCGTAACGGAACGCAGAATTTCAGGTGTTGTCAAGTAGCATTCTGTGCCGTCAGGCGTGGGGTTCGGCAGAGCATAAACCGTATAGTCCGCTAATATTTTCGCTACTTCCGGCTCGTCGCGATTGGTCAGCAGGTAGTCAACGAAAAGCATTATGTTCATTGTGCCCATTACTTCCTGTGCATGGACAGGGCCGCAGGCGCAATAGGCGGGCTTTTGAGAGAATTGGCCTGTTTGAGTATCCGTAAGCTCAAGCAGCCAAATATCGCGGCCCTCTGCTGTTTTGGCGAGAGAAACCAACTGCACATATCGCGGATATTTTTCTACATACTCCTGAAAAATGGCCGTGATTTCCTCGTGTAGATAGTAGTGGTCGTAGGTATGCGTGCATTTTAACATTTTACATCTCCTTTTTGAAGCATTATCATTGTCCTTTATTTTAAAATGATTTGTGTACTCTTGCATCCGCCGCAATTGCTTTTCACTTGCAGGGTGAGCGCTGTTCCGGCAGGAGCCTCCACCGTCCATGCCACTGTTTTGAAGCAGGCTTCGTGGGGGGCCATGATATAGTTCGTATCCCGAAGATCCGCCTCAATGCTGCTTCTCCCCTCCAGGTTTCCAATGACCTGTGTGGCAGAACAATTGATGTAATCCGTAACACCAAGGAGCGAGGCAGACACCGGCCGATCCATACCCAGCTTTTTAGCTTCATGGCTGACATATGTGGGGAGGTATCCTTCGTTCTTTATAACAGCCTGCACCGAATAAACGCCCGGCCGCAGGGCGCGGCATGTGGGTTGCTCAATTTCGAGCTTTGGCAGCAAGCGTATTTGCCGCGCCATAAGGCGCGTGGCCTTTTCCAATTCCTGCTTCAGGAACGGGATGGGAGGGTTATTGACAAAAACCTGGCTAAAGCCGCCGATCTCAACCTCGCCCAGCTGCGGGTGAGAAAATTTTGTCCAAGGTTTAAAAACGTCTGTTCCACAATTCTTATCAACCCAGCGCAGGAATTTCAGCTCGTTATCGTGCGCGTACTTCGGGTCACGGTTGATTATGGGGCGATCCCACTTTGGGTCTATCCCGGCGCGTATTTCCCAATCCCAGCATTCGATGGCATGGCAGAACAAGCCCCGGCAAAGCAGCAGATAATCATCCCATGGCCCTGCAAGGGGAATACCCTGGCGCGCAAAAGCTTCGTACAAGTTACGCGAAGCATAGCCGGTTTCCTCAGTGCCAATCCCTACAAATGCGTGCATAACGCGCATATCAAATCGGTTGAGTGCAGTTTGTGGCTGTGTGGCGGGCGGGTAGAAAAGCACGCCGCCGGATGAATGGAACGAAAGAATGAAGCAAAGATTTTTGTGTGAAACGATAAAGTCGGCAATGGCCTTGTTTTCATCGGCCTGCAGGGGATAATCCCCCGCGCCTTTCTGGCTGACGGCCGGCAGCCAGTCATACGGCCAGTTGCGGTTCATGTTGTAGGGGTATCTCTCAGGCCCATTGTATAGGTGATCCCGCCAATCCTCGCACTCGAATTCACCTTCATTGAGCACCATGTAGAATTCGCCTTCCAGCTCGTCAGGCTTGCGCAGTATCATAACGCGCGGATCTTCTTGTGAAATCTTCCATGGGCCATATGGGTCGCGAAAGCGCATAACGCGAACTATACCATCGCCATCCATATCTTTTTTCATGATGCCTTTGTAAGTAGCATCATCATTTAGTTTGCGCGCGATTGATCGGGGAATTTCAGAGGTGTTAAGCACACGATCGGTGCCATCGGGTGTGGCCATGGGGATTAGGTAAACAGTGTAGTCCTTCAACAATTGGGCGACCTGTGGCTCATCCTTGTTTGTGAGCAGATAATCCACAAAGTGCATTACGGTCATCACACCGACAACTTCCTGGCAATGCACAGGGCCAATTGCACAATACGCCGGTTTTTCGGAATAATCGCCAGTGCGAGTATCCGTCAACGCCACCAGCCAAACTTCTCGGCCTTCCTCCGTATGCAAAAGAGACGATATGTTGATATAGTCCGGGTATTGCGCAACATATTCCTTTAGCATGCGGGTTGTTTCTTCATATCCGTAGTAATGGTCATATACGCTTGATGTGTTCACAGTTTAGTCGCCTTTCTGTTTAATGTGGTAAAGGGATTGAATGATATGCTTCGTGCATCGTGCATGATTTGTTTTTATCATTATACACAGATCATTTTCATATGTCAACACAAGAATCATAAAAACAAAAAAGCCTGGTTTTAACAACCAGGCGCAGAAAATTATGCAGTGTATAGGAGTCTATCTTCCTGTGTCGTCTCCCCAGACAGGCCGGTAAAAATGCTTTGCGAGACCCTCGACAGTATCGTCATGCCACCTTTCGCGAACAGCTTCATAAATTGATTGCTGCTGAGCAAAGCAAAGCTTTCCGGTGGGATCCTCCTGCTCGCGGGCATAATGATACAACAAAACCAACAGTCCGAATATATTATCAAATTGCTTAAGCAGCCGTGCGTTTTCCGTAGCTACTAATATACATCTTGTGAAGCGAACCGCAGCCTCCGTGCTTAAAAACTTATCGTTTTTCTCGAGAAATTGCTTCTGTTCCTCCAATTGCTCTAAAAGCATATCGCTTAGTTTTTGACTTTTTCCGCTTCGAACACAAAAACGATATGCACTGACAACCCAGAAAAAAGTCAGCTGTGCAAGCTCAAAATAATCATCCCTGTTGAGGTCTATTACCACGGTGCTTGCATTGGGGCGCGAAACAACAAGCCCTTCCATCTCAAGCAGACTGATTGCCTCTCGCACAGGTGAATTGCTAACCTGGAGATCCCTTGCAATAGCGTCGATGTTCATGCGGTCTCCCTGCCTGAACTCCTGCCGCAATATGCGTTCCCTTAGTATTTGATAGACCTGTTCTTTAATTGATATTCTTGTAACTTCATGTGGCATACGCACCGCCCCTTTGCAAACGAAATGAATCATCTATCATGCACGATAAATGTATTATATCGGACTTCGAACCAAAATACAAGTGTGAATCGCACACTTCTAAATATTGTATGGTTAGATTTTCAAAGCAAAAATCTGTATAGATAGTGTCAACAAAGATAAAAGTCGATGCACAAACTACAAATGTTACATGCGGAATTTTGTCAATTACGCTTACAGCAAATTCCTTTAGAACACCAAGAGCGATCAGCCCCAGCATAAAAAATACTTTATTATTTTCATTACTTCCATTGCCCCATAAGGGTGCGCTTGCGTACCGGGACAAGCTGCATATATTCCTGCAGCGTGTCCCAATGCGGGCCAATTTCACTTCGGGGAATAAAGTAGCCGACCATATTGGAACGGAAGAAAATCATGCCGTCCTTAAGTGCGATGGCAGTGTAAAA
>JAJDHH010000034.1 GCA_030266105.1 Eubacteriales bacterium OttesenSCG-928-K08 | reverse complement strand
ATCACAATTCTTCTGAAGAGCTGCCATTCCGTTGCGCCGTCTATCTTGGCGGATTCTTCAATTTCCTCCGGAATATCCTGATAAAAGCTGATCATAAACCACACGATGAGCGGTATGTTGATTAGCACACATGCAAGCGTGGCAGGGAGCTTGGTGTTCAGTATGCCCATTTGTGAAAACATGGTGTAAAGCGGAATGGTAAAAGCAACCGGCGGCAGCACACGCACAAGCAAAACCCAATATGTCAGCGGGCGTTTGATGCCAAAGCGAAAGCGCCTGCGCGCAATTACATATGCCGCGCAAAGCCCAAACGAAAGCGAAAGCACCAGCGAAATCAGCGTGGTTTGGGCGCTGTTTTTAATGGCGCTGCCAAAGTTTTTGATCGTGAATAGCTGCTTAAAGTGCTCCATCGTGAATGATGAAGGCAGTAGCGAAATGTGGCCGGTCATGTCGCTGGTTGGCCTTATAGACACAACAATTAACCAATAAATTGGAAATAGTGAGATAAACAGAAGAAATATGCACACGATTGCCTTCCAGGGAAAGCGGAACTTTTTTCTCCTTTTAGCTTGAACTGCAAAGCTTTCCATTCTTTATCCTCCAATTTTGGCGCCCATCGCGGGGTTACAGTTTATTTGCTATTTGCTATTTGCTATTTGCTGACCGTGGAGCCTTTGATGCTTAAACGCACATCCAGACAAACAGGCTCAACATTCTCTTTTTTTTCTATCAACTCGCATAGTATTCTCACGGCTTCTTCGCCCATTCGCTCCTTGCCGCCATCTATGCTGGTTAACTCAGGATTACAATAAGTGCATATGCTGCTATCGTCATAACCAACGACGGCTGTGTCCTGCGGAATGCGCCTGCCCGCTGCCTGCAGCGCCTTCATTGCGCCGGCGGCGATAATATCGTTCATGCACAGCACCGCGTCGGGGGAATTGTTTCCGCTGCGCTCAAGAATGTTGCGCATCCCAAGCTCCGCGTCGGCCACATGAGGCTCAACAAGCTCCACCATCCGCTCATCATAAACAAGGCCGAATTTTTTCAGCGCATCGATATATGCCTGCTTTCGCAGGTTGCGGATGTACTCCGTAAAGTTTCCTTCAATGAGCGCAAAAGATCGTCTTCCAAGCGAGTATAGATGCTCTACTGCCAAAAACACACCGCCATAATCATCCGCGGTTACGCTGATAACATCGTCCGTTTCACTAACGTGGTTTAGAAGCACAACAGGAGTGCCGGTGCTTTTATACAAATTGAGCATTTCAGGGTCAGGCTGGGAGGCGAAAATTGTTCCATCAACCTGTTTTTCCAACATTATGCTGCCGGATGGCAGGCGCATTTCCTCATCGCTCACAATAAACACGGAATAACCTTTGCGCTGTGCCGCGTTAACGACACTTTCGAGCACGGGGCCATAGAATGGGTTTGTAATAACCGGGGCTTGCTTGCCATAGATAATGAATGCAAGGTTTCCTGTTCGTTTTGTTATCATCGCGCGGGCAATGGCATTTGGGCGGTAGCCCATGGTTCTTGCAGCGGTGCGGATGATTTCCAAAGTGGCCGGGCGCACCTGCTCCGGGTTAGCGAACGCTCTTGCCACAGTCGCTTTTGAAAAGCCTGTAATTTTTGCAATATCTAAAATAGTTACCCCATACAACCTCTTCAAAAAACAATAATTGTAAAAAAGAACGTTCTCATTCCACCGTAAAAATAACAGGCTCCCAATAATGGAGTGCAAAAACAACTAAAAATAAAGCGGCTAAAGTTATTAAGAGTGAAGTATGTCACACGAACACAAGGTGACAGTTACAAAAAAGGTCGCTTCAGACTTAAAAAGAACGAACGGTATTTTCAAATGAGCACGTTCTCATTTCGTGGATAGGATAAATTATATTCCTATAAATCTATCATGTCAATATAAAATTATTTATCGGCGGTGGGTGATTTTCTTTTACGGGCACATGCGATTATGGTCGTTTGCGCATAAAACATTTAAAATAGTCACATTATTTGTATATTGACAAAGCATTAACAAAAAATTATTTTGGTAAACAAAATAATTTTGTTGATTATATGTTCGATATGTGTTACCTTATGTATAACAAGATTTTTCTACTAAAAATGTTAGGAGTGAAAACGATGGAACCAATGAAGTGGGTAGCAAACAAAATGAAGTCCAACAGCGATGAGCGCCTATCTGTCATGTCGTTGGAAAATGTGGAAAAGGCGCTGGCCTTCCACAGAAGTTTTCCGCAATACTCTATCACCCCGCTGGCCCAGCTTGATGGAATGGCGAAGTACCTTGGCTTGGGCGGCCTATACGTTAAGGATGAGCGTCACCGTTTTGGCCTTAATGCGTTTAAGGTGCTTGGCGGCAGCTTTGCAATGGGGCAATACATTGCGCAGCAAATGGGCAAGGATGTCAGCGAAATCTCCTATGAATATTTAACGAGCGATGCTTTCCGCAGAGAATTTGGCCAGGCGACATTCTTTACCGCAACCGATGGCAACCACGGCCGTGGTGTTGCATGGGCGGCTAATAAACTTGGCCAGCGCTCTGTTGTGCGCATGCCCAAAGGCAGCAGCCAGGCACGCTTCGAGAACATCAAAAAAGAGGGCGCTGAAGTTACGATTGAAGAGCTCAACTACGATGAATGTGTAAGAATGGCCGCAAAAGAAGCCGAAAACACACCAAATGGCGTGATGGTGCAGGACACAGCCTGGGAAGGTTACGAGGATATCCCCGCATGGATTATGCAGGGTTATGGCACAATGGCCGCCGAAGCGGCTGAACAGTTCCGCACTTGTGGGATCAACAAACCTACGCACGTTTTTGTGCAGGCAGGCGTGGGATCACTGGCAGGCGGTGTAGTTGGCCATTTTGTCAACATGTTCCCCAATGATCCTCCCAAGTTCATCTTGATGGAAGCGGAAGTGGCAGATTGTTTCTACCGCAGCGCACTTGCGGCGGATGGCAAACCTCGCGCTGTTGATGGCGATCTCATCACAATCATGGCGGGCCTTGCCTGTGGCGAAGCAAACACAATTTCATGGGATATACTCAAAAACCATGTAAGCGCATTCCTGAGCTGCCCGGATTGGATGGCCGCGCGCGGCATGCGTATGCTGGGCGTTCCCGTAAAGGGCGATCCCACGGTAATTTCTGGCGAGAGCGGCGCGATTGGCATGGGCGTAATTGCAGCGCTGATGGAAAACGATGAATATAAAGAGCTGCGCGATTATCTGGAGCTTGACAGGTTTAGCCAGGTGCTTATGTTCTCCACAGAAGGTAACACCGACCCGATGAAGTTCCGCAAGGTATTGTGGGATGGCGAATACCCCACAGCGTAAGCTTTAAAAAAGAGAAAAAACCCAGATATTTTATAAAACAAGAGGTGTGCGGCAAGCCGCACACCTCTTGTTTTAATAATCTCAGTCTTCGTAAATCTCACGGTCGCCACCAATTGAAGCCCTGACCGCGTTTTCAACCGCAAGCACAGCCGCCTCTTTATCGCGTTTTTCCAAGGCTGCAAATATCCCGCAGGCGCTTTGGTGAATAGTGCTGACTTCGTATTTGCGGACAAAGCGCATCCATAAGTGAGTTATGGGAATGCGGAATGATCTATATATGAGCGGAAGAAGAAAGTTTCCGCTGATTAAAGCAAGCTCATGATAAAAGTCAAATGCGGCGCTGGCGGCCTGCTCCACATCCAGCATTTGGGCGAGCGCATCCAGCCTGCTTTTTAGCGCATCGATATCCTCCTGCGAAAGCTTTTCAACAGCAAGCTCAACAGCCAGCCTATCCACAATTATCTTAATTTCTAAAATGGAGCGAACCTCAGCGCGCCTAAGGTGCCCGCCGTTGTAGTGCATGATTGAAAGCAGGGTTTCCGCCGTGCCATAGCGGCGGTAATCCGCAACATAAACGCCTGAGCGCGGCTTAACATGCAAAAATCCCTTGCGCGCAAGCTCTGAAATGCCGCTGTTCACCACGGCCCTGCTCACCTGCATGCTGAGCGCAAGCTCGCGCTCAGGCGGAAGCTTTTGGCCAATTTCGAGCTTGCCGGAAAGTATCATGGCTTCCAGCTCCTTCACAAACAGCTCTTTTAGGGTTGGGGCGTTTAATTTGGAAAACTCCATCTGCTCATCCTTTTTATAATTTGTAAACTGGAACAACCAGATACCAATTTATTTATACCTTAAACTATAAACGAAATCAAGCATTATTATAACTTGCGACAAATTATATAAAATTTTCGCGCAATTTGGGAAAACACTTGACATATATCCATAGGTTGACTAATATTTAACTAACATAAATGAATTGCCTTACTGGTATAACCAAAATAACAAAATTGCTTGGGGGGAGATTTGAAATGTTTACTTTTAACTATGCAGAGGGTGCAAGCAACGGCATGGTCTGGCTGGTTTGGCTGGCGGTGTTTGTTGCGCTGTTTTTGCTCAATGAAATAAGCAGGCGCTCAAAAATAATGGGCTTTGTTTGTTTTGTAGTGCTGCCCGCTGTGCTGTCTGTCATTTGGTTTACTGTGATGAAGGACACCACCTATACGGATTGGTTCCATCTTGCCAAGGTCTATTCTTCAACCGCTGGCTGCATAGGCTTCTGGTGCATAAGGCATCTCAAGGGGAAAAACAAACGCACCGGCAAGGAATGGCGGCTTAGCGAAAACAAAATCGCACTTTGCTTCCCTCCGCTGATTTTAGCCATCAACATCGCCGAAGCTGTTGCTCGCGATTTTGAGGTTGGCGGCCTTTACGCCGTTATGGCGCAGGATATCACTGCGGATGCGCCCGTCATGCTTATGGGCGGCGCATGGAACTACATGAACGCGATTGCCGGCATATTAAACATAATCATAATCACAGGCTGGTTTGGCATCTGCCTGCGCAAGAAAACCGATAAGGACTCGAGCCGGGATATGCTCTGGCCGGATATGCTCTGGTTCTACGTGCTTGCATATGATCTTTGGAACTTTGCATACACCTACAACTGCCTGCCGCATCACGCATGGTATTGTGGCTTCGCGCTGCTGCTGGTGCCCACGATCTGCAACTTTACTGTTGGCAAGGGCGCGTGGCTGCAGCACAGGGCGCACACGCTGGCGCTTTGGTGCATGTTCGCGCAAACATTCCCGATGTTCCAGGATTATGGGATGTTCAGGGTCGACTCAACATATAATCCAACGGTGTATTTTGTGGTGAGCCTGCTGGCGCTGGTTGCAAACGTCGTTGTGTTTGGCTACATGATTTATAAGGTCAAAAAGACAAAGCGCAATCCTTATAAGGGTGAGCTTTACAGCGACCTTGCGGCATACAAAAAAATAAAGGCGCTTGCAGAATAAGCGCGCTGTTGTGAACATGAAAAAAGTGGCGGGGCCACTTTTTTCAAAACTCGAATAACTTGGAGGTTATGGTATGGAGCGAATAATAACAAAAATGTATTTTCCTGAGGGATATGTCTGCCAGCACAAAGAAAAGGTGATGGCGCTTGCGAACATGATCGGCAGGCGCGATCCTGTCAAAAACAGCTACGAGTGGGATGACCCTGAGTATGTTATTTTAGAAGCGGGCGTGGATGATGAAATGGCCGAAATCGGCCTTGCAATGGGCTATTTCACAAAACGCACTGCAAAGGAAATGGCGGGCATTACCGGCAAATCGGAGGAATACTGCCACGAGCAGATGATGAAGCTTGCCCAATACGGCACCTGCTTTGTTAACGTCATCAACGGCGAGGATACATTCTGGCACGCGGAAAGCTGGATCCCCGGCGTTATGGAAATGATCGTCAACAAGCTGGAAAACGTGGAAAAATACCCGATCACAGCCTACGCGATGGAAGCCTACGGCCGCGTGCGCGGCCCGGCAAGCGCGGGCATGTTCCCGCCGGGGATTGGGCTTATGCGTGTTATCCCCATAGAGTCTGCGATTGATGGCAACAGCCGCCGCGTGAGCTATGAGGAGGTTTCCAAATACCTGAACGAAAACGATATTTTCACCTGCTCGCCCTGCTCTTGCCGCACGGACCGCGAGGCCATGGGCGAGGGCTGCGGTCACCTCAAGGAGGATATGTGCATACAGATGGGCCACGCCGCCGAGTACTATATCAGAACCGGCCGCGCAAGGCAGATCACCCGTGAGGAAGCCTTCGAAATCATAAAGCGCGCGGAAGAAAACGGGCTTATGCACCAGATCCCCAATATTGACGGCAGCGGAAAAACCCACGCGATCTGCAACTGCTGCGGTTGCTCGTGCCTCTCCCTGCGCACAGGCACTATGTATAAAAATACGGACATGCTGCGCTCCAACTATGTGTCCCGCATCGATAAGGAGAAGTGCGTTGCCTGCGGTCAATGCGTGGAAAACTGCCCAATGAACGCAATGAAGCTTGGCCAGAAAATCTGCTCAAGCGAGCCCGTAACAGAAAACATCACCACAACACGCACACCGCGCAACCATGAGTGGACACAGAAGGAATGGAACGCGGATTACCGCATCAACCGCGAGGAGGTTGTGGATACCGGCACCGCGCCCTGCAAAACAAACTGCCCCGCGCACATTGCGGTGCAGGGCTACATTAAGCTTGCCGCGCAGGGAAAATACACCGAGGCGCTTGAGCTTATCAAGATGGAAAACCCCTTCCCCGCCATTTGCGGCGCGGTTTGCAACCACCGCTGTGAGGATGCCTGCACGCGCGGCGATATTGATGAGCCAATCGCAATCGACGACATTAAAAAGTTCATCGCACAGCAGGATCTCAATAAGGACGTGCGCTTTATCCCCAAAAAGCGCCATGACTACAGCGACAAAAAAATCGCCGTTATCGGCTCCGGCCCCGCGGGCCTTTCCTGCGCGTACTTTCTGGCGATTGACGGTTACACGGTTACCGTATTCGAAAAGGAAGAAAAGCTTGGCGGTATGCTAACGCTGGGCATTCCCTCCTTTGTGCTTGAAAAGGATGTTGTTGATGCCGAGATCGATATTTTGCGTGAGCTTGGCGTCCAATTCAAAACGGGCGTTGAGGTTGGCCGCGACGTTACGCTCGATCAGCTGCGCAATGAGGGTTACAAGGCGTTTTATGTGGCTGTTGGCGCTCAGCTTGGCCGCAAAGCGGGCATTGAGGGCGAGGATGCGGATGGTGTTGTTTCCGGCGTGGAGTTCCTGCGGAAAATGAACCTTAACGAAAACGAAAGGCTTAGCGGCAAGGTTGTTGTAATCGGCGGCGGCAATGTCGCGATTGATGTTGCGCGCGTTGCTACACGCGCAGGTGCATCGTCAGTCGATATGTACTGCCTTGAAAACCGTGAGCAAATGCCCGCGCTTGAGGAAGAAATTGAAACCGCACAAGGCGAGGGTATCACGATCAACAACTCCTGGGGCCCCAAACGGATACTCTCGGAAAACGGCAAGGTTGTGGGCATTGAGCTAAAGCGCTGCACACGCGTGTTTGACGAGCAGAAACGCTTTAGCCCGGAATATGACGAAAACGAAACGATCACGCTGGAAGCGGATCATGTGCTGTTATCGATCGGCCAGGCGATCGATTGGAGCGGCATGCTTGAAGGAAGCGCCGCCGTGCTAAACCGAAACAACACAATACAGGTGGATGACTGGACATGGCAGTCCGCCCAGCCGGATGTTTTTGCCGGTGGCGATGCTGTAACAGGCCCCCGCTTTGCGATTGATGCGATTGCTGCAGGCAAGCAGGGCGCAATTTCAATCCATCGCTTTGTGCAGCCCGGGCAGGATCTGCGCTTTGGGCGCAGCCGCAGGGAATTCACAGAGCTTAACAAGGCGGCCGCCGTGATCGAAAGCTACGATGATACACCACGCCAGCGCGCGGAAAAGGTAAATGGCGAAAAGGCAAAAGCAACCTTCCGCGATCTTAGGGGCACGCTCAGTGAAGAGCAGGTGCAAAAAGAAACCGAACGCTGCCTTGGCTGCGGCGCCACTGTTGTGGATGAATACATGTGCGTTGGCTGCGGCCTGTGCACAACAAAGTGCAAGTTTGACGCTGTATCGCTCGAGCGCGTATACGATGGCGCGGGTGTGGAGTTCCTCGGCATGAAAAAGGCAATCGTACCCCATGTTATTAAGCGCAAGATCAAAATAACGGCCAACAAAATATTTGCCGGCGGGAAATAGCTTATGCATGAGCTTGGCATACTCTACCATGTGGCGGAGCAGGTGATAAAGGTGGCAGGTGAGAATAATGTCACTCAAGTGGAGGCGATAGTGCTGCAGGTTGGCAAACTATCCGCTGTAATTCCGCGCTATCTTGAGGCCTGCTACCCCGCCGCGGTGGATGGCACAATGCTGCAGAACACCCGGCTGGAAATCGAAACCATGCCCGCCAACGGCCGCTGCAACAGCTGCACAAAGGTTTATGACGTGGTGGATTTTAAGCAGGTCTGCCCACACTGCGGCGCAAGCGATTATGAGCTTTTGTGCGGCAAAGAGTTCTTCATTAAAGAAATACGGGCATGTTGATTAACATGTAAAACGACGAAAAACCGCATAACTTTTAGCAAAACTCCCGCCATTCATTTGCTTGATATGGGCGGGAGTTTCGCGTAGTATTAAAGCAGCGCTTCGTTTATGAAGCGGGGTATACTTGCCTGAAATAAGGAGGCGCATATGGGTAATCTTGAAATATTTGAAAGAATGGCGGCCGACTATGATACGCCGGAAAGGAGAAAGTACGCCAAACTTTGTGCTGATGAAATTCGAAGCCTTCTAAAAAACAGCAAGGATAAAACGGCGATTGACTTTGGCTGTGGCACGGGGTTGGTTGGTCTTGAGCTTGTTGAAGATTTTCGCAAGGTCACCTTTGTGGATTCCGCCAAGAATATGGTCGCTTGTGTCTTGGAAAAGCTGGCGGCAAACAACATAAACAATGCTGATGCGCTGGTGCTCGATTTGGAAAAAGAGGAAGCCGAAATCGCCCCGGTAGATTATATTTTTATGACCCAGGTGCTCCTGCACATTAAGGAAGTTTTGCCAATACTTAAAAAGCTAAGCCAACTTTTAAATAGTGGCGGGCATTTAATTATAATTGATTTTGATAAAAATGAGCTTGTCAGCTCAGATATGGTTCATGCGGGGTTCGAGCAAAATGAGTTAAGCGATCTTCTTAGTCAGTTGGGTTTTGATGTAAACGAAAGCCGCACTTTTTATCGCGGCGAAAAAATATTTATGGGAAAAGACGCTTCGTTGTTTATTATCGATGCAATTCTTGCTGAATAATCCTAAATTCCTCTAATGCTCATCATATAAGTGTTGTATCATTTTTAACTAAGGAGGGAGGAAGGAAAATGCACAAAATATTGGTGGTTGATGATGAACCAAAAATTCGCGAGTTGATTGCAAAATATGTAAGAATGGAAGGCAACGAGGCATATGAAGCGGCGAATGGCTTTGAGGCTGTGGAGTTATGCGGCAAAAACGAATACGATCTTATCGTAATGGATGTTATGATGCCGGAGCTTGATGGTTTTTCGGCAGTTAAGCAAATCCGCAAAAAGAAAAACACGCCGGTAATTATGCTTACGGCGCGCGGTGAGGATTTTGATAAAATTCACGCGTTTGAATCCGGTGTTGACGATTATGTTGTTAAACCTTTCTCCCCCAAAGTGTTAATGCTCAGGATAGATGCGATTATGCGCCGCTGCCAGCCAAGCGCACCCGGAACGGAGCATGAAATATACAAAAAAGACACACTTCTCATAGATTTTACGGCGCGCCAGGTTTATGTGGATGAGGTTGAGCGCAAGCTTGCGCCCAAGGAGTATGATCTTTTATTTTTCCTGATACGCAATCGCAATATTGCTCTTCCCAGAGAAAAAATCCTCACTGAAGTATGGGGTTACGATTTTTATGGCGATGATCGCACGCTCGATTATCATATCAAAATGCTGCGCAAGGCATTAGGTGAAAACAGCTCCAGCATAGTCACACTCAGGGGCACAGGATACCGCTTTGATGGTTAAGGAGAGCCTATGAAAAGAAAAATCGCGGGCATTAAGTGGAAGGTTTTTGGTTATCTTCTAAGCTTTTGCCTGCTGCTGTTAATTATATTGACGCTCTTCCAAACAGTTTTTCTCGATCAATTTTATATAGCGGTCAAACAAAATCAGGTTGAAAAGCAAATTTCGCTTATCAGCGCTTATGTTAGTGATGCCGACTGGCAGTCGATTAAGGATGCAACAAGCGGACACAGCGATATTCTTGTTGAGGTGTGGAGCCTTGAAAATGGACTGATACTATCCTCCGGCAACATTCCGGGGGGTGTCCGCGTGGAAACACGTCCGGAGATGATGGATGAGCTTTTTGATAGGCTTTGGGAAGAAGGTGGAGCCATGGCCAACCAAAACAGCGACAAACCCGGCGGTGGTAAACGCTTGCGCGAAAGCCTCATCAGCACGCAACTGGTTAGCTCAAGCGATGGGACAACCTATGCCGTTGTTGTTAATGCCATCCTTTCCCCAGTCGGCGCGACTGTTGAGACATTACGTGTGCAGCTTATTTACATTAGCTTTATTATGCTGCTGCTTGCGGTTGGGCTTTCGCTGTTGATTTCCCGCAGGATATCAAAGCCGATTGTTGCAATCAGCCGCACGGCGGGCGAATTAAAAAAAGGCAATTATGATGTTGTGTTTAGTGGCACTGGTTATAAGGAGGTTGTGCAGCTTGCAGATGTGCTGACGGAAACGGCAAGCGAGCTTTCAAAAACGGAGAGTCTGCGGCAGGAGTTGATTTCCAACGTCTCTCACGATTTACGAACGCCATTAACGCTTATTGCGGGTTATGTTGAAATGATAAGAGATATCCCCGAAGAGGCCAACGCGCAGAATATGCAGGTGGTAATCGACGAAACAAACCGCCTTTCATTGTTGGTGAGCGATCTTTTGGATTTATCAAAGCTGCAGGCCGGAACAATAGAGATGAATTTGGAGCCTTTTGACATCGGCAGGCTGGCGGAAGAAATTGTCGGGCGTGTTGCAAGGTTTTGCGGCCCGGATGGGTATGTGATTACCTATGAGCCTGAAGAAAACGTTTTTGTAACCGGGGATGAGGAAAGAATTTCCCAGGTGATTTACAATTTTATTTTAAACGCAATTGCACACACCGGAGAGGATAAGCATGTTTTTGTAAGGCTGCTGGTTGATAAAAGCACCGCGCGGCTGGAGGTTAGCGATACTGGCAAGGGCATCAGCGCGGAAGAATTGCCCTACATTTGGGATCGATATTATAGGGGCGAAAAATCCCACACCAGAAGCGTTATGGGGACAGGCCTTGGCCTTTCGATCGTGCGCTCAGTTTTAGAACGCCACCCAAATGTGAGCTATGGAGTAGAATCAGAACCCGGGAATGGTTCAACATTTTGGTTCTCTATGGATATTTTCAAAAAACTGCCGGAAGCCTGAATTTCACTTCAAAGCAGCTTAATATTTGTGGCGCTTAACGCTTATCCGTAACACAACCGGGGCAATTCGCATTTGCTCCATTTGTCATTGAGCAGGCGGGCGTATAGCCTTCTGCTTCCATAAGCTCAGCGCCCCAATTATACATGGCGTTCAAAATGGAAAACAAGCTTTTTCCGCGTTCCGTCAGCGAATATTCCACCTTTGGCGGAACAACCGGGTATACTTCGCGGAAAATCAGGCCATCCTGCTCAAGCTCCCTTAGCTGCTGAGTGAGCATTTTTGGCGTTGCCTCAGGCACGAGCTTGCTTAGCTCGCCAAAACGAAGCGTTTTTCCGGTGAGGTGCCAGAGTAGCAGCGCTTTATATTTGCCGCCAATCAAGCGGAGAGTCTTTGAAACCGGGCAATTCATGTTGACCTGCGTATCCTTCATATCCTGATCTCCAATAGTATATTTTAGGGTACTATATTACATAATAGTGCATTCTTGCGCAAATGGTAGCATCAATTATAATGGTAGCAGGGGAAAACCTCAATGTCAAAATACCTGGAGGTGCATTGTATGAAAAAAGAAACATTTGCAATCACCGGCATGACCTGCTCCGCCTGCTCAGCCCGGATTGAAAAAACAATATCCCGGCTTGATGGCGTTGAGCAGGTGAGCGTAAATCTGCTCACGAACAGCATGTCGGTCACATTCGATGAGAAATTGCTTAGCACAAAAAGTATTATAGATAAGGTGACTGATCTTGGTTTTGGCGCGCAAGCCCAGCAGAAAGAAAAAAAGCAAAACAAAGCGCCAACTCAAACGGCCGATGAGCAGACGAAAAAACTTAAAAACAGGTTGATCGTGTCGCTTGTGTTTACAGTTCCGCTATTTTATATCGCAATGGGCGAAATGTCCGGCTGGCCGCTGCCATCCTTTTTAGTCGGAATGGAAAACGTTATGGTTTATGCGCTGACCCAGTTCCTGCTTGCGCTGCCGGTGATAATTGCGGGCGGTCCATACTTTCGCGTGGGCTTCAAAAACCTCATCAAACGTTCTCCTAACATGGATTCACTCATCGCCATAGGCTCAGGCTCGGCGCTTTTATATGGAATATTTGCGCTTTACAAAATCGCCTGGGGGTTAGGGCATGGCGATATGGAAATGGCGCACCAGTTTATGATGAGCCTCTACTTTGAATCCTCCGCAATGATACTCGCACTCATAACATTAGGGAAATATTTTGAGGCTCGCACAAAAAGCCGCACATCTGAAGCGATCGTCCGCCTGATGGATCTTGCACCTAAGACCGCAACCGTATTGCGTGGCGGCAAAGAACAAACAATAGCGGCTGAAGAAATTGTATCGGGCGATATTCTAATAGTAAAAGCTGGCGAGAGCGTGCCGGCTGATGGCGTTATTACGGATGGATATTCATCAGTGGATGAATCCGCCATAACAGGCGAAAGCTTGCCCGTTGAAAAGCAGGTGGGCGACCGCGTAACGGGCGGCACAATCAATAAAACGGGCTATTTTAAGATGGAAGCCACCGCAGTGGGGGAGGACACCGCGCTTGCAAAAATCATACAGCTTGTGGATGAGGCAACAAGCTCTAAAGCGCCAATCGCCAAGCTGGCGGACAAAATCAGCGGCATATTTGTGCCTGCTGTGATTTCTATTGCAATAATCGCCACGGTTGTTTGGCTGCTGCTGGGAAAAAGCTTTGAGTTTTCGCTTTCAATCGGCATATCGGTGCTGGTCATTTCATGCCCATGCGCGTTAGGCCTTGCAACACCCACTGCTATTATGGTTGGCACAGGCCGGGGCGCAACAAATGGAATTCTCATTAAATCCGCGGAGTCTTTGGAAATCGCACACAGCATAAACACCGTTGTTTTGGACAAAACCGGCACCGTAACACAGGGGCGACCCGCCGTGACCGACATTTTACCCATAAAAACAAATGAGAGTGAGCTTTTATCCATTGCTGCATCGTTGGAAAAACTGTCGGGTCACCCGCTTGCTGAGCCCATAATCGCAAAAGCAAAAGAAGCAGGCGCCCAAATTCTTGAGGCGCGCGCATACGAACTGCTGCCTGGGCAAGGCATACTTGGTGAAATTGGCGGCAGGCAATGCTTTGCGGGCAATCGCCGCCTGATGGAGGCAAAAGGCATAGACATAAGCGCCCACTCAAATGTGGAAAAGCAGCTTGCGGATGAGGGGAAAACACCATTATATTTTGCGCGGGAAAACGAACTGCTGGGCATCATTGCCGTTGCGGATATCGTTAAGCCGACAAGTAAGGCCGCAATAGCCCGCATGCAAGAAATGGGCCTTGAAGTGATTATGCTCACAGGCGATAACGCGAGAACCGCCGAAGCGATTAAGCGGCAGGTGGGGCTGGAGCGTGTCATTTCGGAGGTTTTGCCCGAGGACAAGGAGCGTGAGGTTAGGAGGCTGCAAGAGCAGGGGCGCAAGGTCGCTATGGTGGGCGATGGCATTAACGATGCGCCGGCGCTTGCGCGCGCGGATGTTGGCATCGCCATAGGCGCAGGGACGGATGTGGCTATTGAATCGGCGGATATCGGTTTGATTAAAAGCGATCTTATGGATGTGCCTTCCGCAATTAGCCTGAGCCGCGCAGTAATGCGCAACATCCGGCAAAATCTATTCTGGGCGTTTATTTATAATACGATTGGCATCCCTGTGGCAGCAGGCCTGCTCTATGGCGCGTTTAATATTTTGCTAAACCCCATGATTGCCGCTGCCGCAATGAGCTTCAGCTCCGTTTCAGTGGTGCTAAACGCGCTTAGGTTAAGGCTGTTTACCCCTAAGTGGAAATGATAAATCGCAAATTTGGTGCAGCGGCAATACCAAATATAATTATTTCAAATCTGTCGGGCAAGCCATCAGATAATAATCATTTTGGTTAAACTGAAACGTTCCGGAAAGCGTCATTGGCACCTTTTTTGTATGTGCGGCAAAGGAACGGGGGTTGACTTGATTGATAAATGTAACCATAAGCGGAAAGCGATTTTTCATGCTGGATAATGAGGCATAAAACACTTGTTCAAACAGGCCGGAGCCCCGAACGCTTTTATCAACACAAATCGGACCATACTGATAAGAGTTTTCGGTTGTGAGCGGTTGGTTAACAAAAGAAAAAATTGGCAGTTGTTCTATCATATATGCAAAGAACGGCCATTCTGACCAAAAGTCCCATGATGCAGCCATTGCAAAAGCAAGAACTTTTTCGTTTTCCTTGGCGATGGTAACGCCGTTTTCTTTTGTGATAAGAGCGGCAAGCTGCTGGTTTGTCATATTTGTGGTGACAAAACCATCCGTTTTATCCACAACATTGCTGACATGATTAGCTTTTAGCAAAGCAAGAATGCCAAGTTCATCTTCTAACGTTGCCTGCGTAATAATCATTTTGTTCCTCCCAAATATGTTCAATAAGCTTATGTTAAAGGGATACGGTTGCGTTCTCAAACGTACCAGCAACAAGAATTAGCAATATAACGACTATTTTTTAGTGCCAGTCTGCCGATCAAAACGAATAACAAATCCGAACGTTTCTCCAAGAAGAAAATGTTCGGATTTGTCATAGTTTGGTGGAGGCGGGGAGAGTCGAACTCCCGTCCGAAAACCCATCCACAGAACCTTCTACGAGCGTAGCCAGTGAATTAACATTCCCTTAGTGAAGCCCCCAATGGCAGGGTCAGCACCTTAGTAGCTTCATAAATCCCACTTGCCGCAAAGCTTAGGCAAGCTGGTTCCCCACGCTGATGACGCCCGAGTACCGGTCGTGGGCCTCCGGAGTCGGACGGTCACTGCTTAAGCAGCGACGGGAACAAAATTATTGTTCTCAGTTATTGTTTAAGGTTCCGGTTATTACGCAGTCCGGGCTGCGGCTCGCTTATTCTGCTTCTGCGATCCCCGTCGAAACCAGTTTCGCCCCCAAAAAAAGCAGGGCCAAAGCAGACCCTGCTCATACGCTTTTATTATAACGCAAACTTAGAGTATTAGTCAAACAGTCCCAAAAAGTCGAGTGTTGAAAAATAATCCTTCGGCGTTTCGGCTCGGCGGATAAGCTTTGTGCTGCCATCGGGCCTGAGCAAAACCTCCGCAGAACGCAGCTTGCCGTTATAGTTGTAACCCATTGAGAAGCCGTGCGCTCCGGTGTCATGTATCACAACACGATCGCCGATGTCGATTTTAGGTAGCATGCGATCAACGGCAAACTTATCATTGTTTTCGCATAGCGAACCCGTCACATCGTACAAATGGTCGCAAGGCATGTTCTCTTTGCCCATAACCGTAATGTGATGGTAGGAACCATACATCGCCGGGCGCATAAGGTTGGCTGCGCACGCATCAAGGCCAATGTATTGCTTATGGATATCCTTTTTGTGAACTGCCGTTGTGACAAGGTAACCATAAGGTCCTGTTATGTAGCGGCCAAGCTCGGTGTATAAATCCAACTTCATGCCTGCAGGTTCAATCACCTCGCGGTAAGCTCGTTCCACCTCGCTGCCCGCCCATTCGATGTTCGCTTCCGAAGCATCAGGAGAATAAGGGATGCTTATGCCGCCAGAGAGGTTAATAAAAGTAAAGTTCGCGCCGGTTTGCTCATGAAGCTCAACAGCAACAGTAAACAACTCGCGTGCAAGCGCGGGATAATAATTGGATTCTGTTGTGTTGCTCGCCAAAAACGCGTGCAGCCCAAAGTTTTTTACGCCAAGCGTCAAAAGCTTTTTTATGCCCTCGGTCAGCTGCTCACGCGTAAATCCATATTTTGCATCGCCGGGGTTTCCCATTATTGTGTTGCCGACCAAAAAGTTGCCGCCGGGGTTATAGCGGCAGCAGATTGTCTCGGGCAAACCACCATGCTGCTGCAAAAAGTCAATGTGCGTAATGTCGTCGAGGTTGATGTATGCGTTTAGCTTGCGGGCATACTCAAAATCCTCTGGCGGGGTGTCGTTGGAGGAAAACATAATATCCTCACCTCGAATGCCCAGCGCATCGCACAGCATAAGCTCCGTGTAGGATGAACAATCCATACCGCAGCCGTTTTCATGCAATAGCTTTAGGATAACGGGGTTGGGCTCGGCCTTCACCGCGTAATATTCCTTAAACCCGGCATTCCAAGAGAACGCAGCCTGCAGGCGTTTGAGGTTTTTCAGGATTGCTGCTTCATCGTAAATATGAAACGGTGTTGGGTATTGCCTGATGATTTCCTCAAGTTGCGCCTGATTAAACGGTAGCGTCTTCATTGTTTTTCTCCTTTTGTTCTTATGTGAATTTTATATAAGCTTATTCCCTCTGGCTCCTCGCAAACGCACGCTCCATTTCACGCTTGCTGTCCTTTTCGGCAAGTGAGTGGCGTTTGTCGTAAAGCTTTTTGCCCTTTGCAATGGCAATTTCCATTTTGATCAGGCCTTCTTTGAGATATAGCTGCAGGGGGATGATGCTCATACCCTGCGCCTGTTGCAAGCCCTGCAGGCGGTCGATCTCACGCCTGTGCATCAACAGCTTGCGCTCGCGGAATGGATCTTTATTGTAAATGTTACCCTGCTCATAAGGGCTTATGTGCATGCCAATCACAAACAGCTCACCGTTTTTAACCAAACAGTAGCTGTCCTTAAGGTTAACGCGGCCAGCACGAATGGACTTAACCTCTGTGCCAAACAGAACTAAGCCGCACTCGTATGTATCCTCTATAAAATATTCATGCCGTGCCTTTCTGTTTTGGGCAACGGTCTTAACACCCTTTGGGTTCATGGGAATGTCTCCTAACGGTATTGTTGGCGGCCCCTGTAGGCGCCGGTGTGGCGGTGGCGCGCTTTTCTGCGGCGCTTGCGTTGGTTACGGTTGCGAAGCAAAAGCACAGCGCCCACTAAAACCGCAATGCCAATAAGCACTAAA
>JAJDHH010000033.1 GCA_030266105.1 Eubacteriales bacterium OttesenSCG-928-K08 | reverse complement strand
CAGGGTGGCGATCGAGCCTAAAACAAAGGCCGGGCAGGATAAAATGACGCTTGCGCTTGTTAAGCTTGCTGAGGAAGACCCCACCTTCAAAACATACACCGATCAGGAAACGGGGCAAACGATAATTGCCGGCATGGGCGAGCTTCACCTTGAAATTATTGTTGACAGGCTCATCCGTGAGTTCCATGTGGAGGCCACCGTTGGCCGCCCGCAGGTTGCTTACAGGGAGACGATCACAAAAGCAGTCAAGGCCGAAGGGCGCTATGTGCGCCAAACAGGCGGGCATGGCCAATACGGCCATTGCGTGCTGGAGTTTGCGCCGCAGCAGCCGGGAGAAGGTTATCTGTTTGAGAACAAGATCGTTGGCGGGACAATTCCCAAGGAATACATCCCGGCGATCGATCAGGGCATTCAGGAAGCCGCACGCAGCGGCGCACTGGGTGGCTTTGAGGTGGTGGACTTTAAGGCAACGCTCATTGATGGCAGCTATCACGATGTTGACTCATCCGAGCTTGCTTACAAAATTGCCGGTTCGCTCGCCTTTAAGGAAGCTTCCGCAAAGGCGGGTTCCGTGCTGTTGGAGCCTATGATGAAGGTCGAGGTCGTGATGCCCGAGGATTATATGGGCGATGTAATCGGCAACATCAACTCAAGGCGTGGCCGCGTGGAAGGCATGGAAGCGCGCGGAAACGGCCAGGCAGTCGCGGCGATGTGCCCGCTTTCGGAAATGTTCGGCTACGCGACGGATCTTCGCTCGCGCACGCAGGGCAGGGGCACATTCACAATGCAGTTTGACCACTATGAAGAGGTTCCCGGCAATGTGGCAAACAAAATTACGGGAAGGATTTAACGCCCATTACGATTGGGCACAATAAATAATAAAAAAAGCAGTGTTTTCAGGAGGACAAAATGGCAAAGGCAAAATTTGAGCGCACAAAACCGCACGTAAACATCGGGACGATCGGGCACGTGGACCATGGTAAAACGACATTGACGGCAGCCATCACAATGGCGCTGAGCCAGCAGGGTCAGGCGGCGGCGATGAAATACGACGAAATCGACAAAGCGCCCGAAGAGAAGGCACGTGGGATCACGATCAACACATCCCACGTGGAATATGAAACGGATAACCGCCACTATGCGCACGTGGACTGCCCTGGTCACGCCGACTATGTTAAGAACATGATCACCGGCGCGGCGCAGATGGACGGCGCGATTTTGGTCGTATCATCGGCGGATGGCCCCATGCCGCAGACCCGTGAGCACATTCTGCTCGCGCGTCAGGTTGGCGTTCCCTACATCATCGTGTTTATGAACAAGGTCGATCAGGTTGACGATCCTGAGCTTCTTGAGCTGGTTGAAATGGAAATCCGCGAGCTGCTTTCAAGCTACGAGTTCCCGGGCGACGATATCCCGATCGTGATGGGTTCCGCGCTTAACGCGCTTGAGGATATGACATCGGGCAAAAACGCCAAGGAAAGCGACAGCTGCAAGTGCATATTTGACCTGATGGACGCTGTTGACGCTTACATCCCCACACCTGAGCGCGCTGCGGATAAACCCTTCCTTATGCCCGTTGAGGACGTATTCTCGATCACAGGCCGTGGCACAGTTGCAACAGGCCGTGTTGAGCGTGGCACAGTTAAGGTTCAGGAAACCGTTGAAATCGTCGGCCTGGCCGAAGAAACCCGCTCCGTTGTTGTAACAGGCGTTGAAATGTTCAGAAAGCTTCTGGATCAGGCGCTGGCGGGCGACAATATCGGCCTGCTTCTGCGTGGCGTTCAGCGCACGGATATCGAGCGTGGCCAGGTTCTTGCAAAGCCCGGCTCGATCAAGCCGCTGGTGCACTTTAAGGGCGAGGTATACGTGCTGACCAAGGAAGAAGGCGGCCGCCACACCCCGTTTTTTCCGGGATACCGTCCGCAGTTCTACTTCCGCACAACGGACGTAACAGGCAGCATCACATTGCCCGAGGGCGTTGAGATGGTTATGCCTGGCGACAACATACAGATGGAGATCAAGCTTATCACCCCAATCGCGATTGAGGAAGGCCTGCGCTTTGCTATCCGCGAAGGCGGCCGCACAGTCGGCGCTGGTGTTGTTTCGGCGATATTCAAAGACTAATAAGGCGTAATAAACTTAACAAAACCCCCCGCAGCTTGCTGCGGGGGGTTTTGTGTTGTTTTGGGGTAATAGATAATGTATAATAGAGTAAAATTTCACAAAGGAGCATTCAAATGAACGAAAAAGAGCTCATCCGCGAAAGACTCCATAGAAATGGACTTAATGCTCCTTTTAATTCGATAACCGATTGTGTGTATGCGCTTTCAGGCATACAATCGCAGTTTCAACAGTTTGCAGAGGTTTCGATTTTGAACCGCTGCAAAAAAGCGCCTAAGCTACAGGAATTTCAAAAGCTTTATGAGGATCACGGCATAATAAATCTTTGGGGGCAGCGCCACACATTGCACATGTATACCCCCGAGGATTGGAATTTGATTTGCGACATCTATCATGATGCGTTTTTCCCCAAAGCCTATCAAGAGCGTTTTTTGCAGGATTTTGAGCAGATGATGGCTAAAATTGAGCACGATAGCTTTGAGGAAGGTTACATAAACAAAAGCCGCATATTAGAAATATTGGTTAATCAGCTTGGGCATGAGCAGCTTGAAAACGATTATATTGACTATATGCTCATTCGCCACTGCTGCGCGATGGGCTTAATGTTTGGTGTGCCCGCAAAACCAAGCATCAAACAATTTGGCTCATATAGCGCCATTAAAAGCCCGCGCTGGGCATTTGATGGCGATGCGCTTAAAGCACTTGAGGATATTATGAAGCGATATTTTAAGAGCTATGGCCCCGCCACATTGCAGGATTTTTGCCATTGGTCCGGCCTTTCGCTTGGGCTTGCCAAAACTGTGTTTTTGAGGGTGGAGCATGAGCTTGGTGTAAAAACATTAAATGATAGAACATACTACACATTTGGCGAAGCGGAGCCTGCCGCCTCAAACAAGCTGTATCTTTTGGGTAAGTTTGACCCGCTTTTTGTATCCTACAAGCACAAGGATTGGATCGTCACAAGAGCGCAGGAGCTTGAAATTTGGAAGAGCGCCGCTAGGGTGGAGGCTGTTGTGCTTGATGGCACAAATGTAATAGGCACATGGCGGCACTCGCTAAAGGGTAACAAAATGTCCATAAACATCTGCCCCATGGCGAACATTTCTGCAGCCTGTGATAAGCGCATTAAAAGCAAGGCTGAAAAGCTCGCGCTGTTTTGGAAAAAAGAGCTTGACGCTATTACTTATGCTTGAGCTTGCATAATCCACGAACATAGATAAAAGCATCTGTTTTGTTGCGCCTGTGTTAAAGCAGCGCTTGTTCGTGTGCCATATATTTATTCATATCACAAAAATCTGCCTCAAGATGGAGCAAAACACAACAATTAAGAATACTATAAATACAAAGGGTTGTTAAAAAACCCTGCGTATAAACCGTCATGCCTGAAAATGGTATGATGCTCCCAAAAGAGCCTATACGCATCCGCCCGCCCGACCCGCGCGGGATGGATTGATCGTTTTTTGCGGGTCAGAAAGGTACAGGTACTTTTATGGCATGTAATAATTGTAATTGCGGCAACGGCTGTGTTGGCCCCATGGGCCCGCCAGGCCCCATCGGGCCGCGCGGCTGCCCCGGCCCCACAGGCCCGCAGGGTATTCAGGGTCTCCAGGGTATTCAGGGTGAAACAGGTCCCGCAGGACCCACAGGCGCAACCGGCGCGACTGGTGCGACAGGCGCAACCGGTCTGCAGGGCATTCAGGGTGTAACCGGCGCCACAGGGCCTGCTGGCCCCACGGGTGCAACAGGTGCGACTGGCGCGACAGGCGATCAGGGCATTCAAGGTGTAGCAGGCGTAACCGGCCCCACAGGACCTGCTGGCGCCACGGGCGCGACAGGCGCTACCGGCGCGACAGGCGCGACAGGCGCAACAGGCCCCGCGGGCGTAACCGGCGCCACGGGCCCCACAGGCCCCACAGGACCCGCCGCAACGAGCACTAACATGAGCGCTGCTAACACCAACGGCGAAACTGTCGCAGTGGTTGTTGCCGGCACGCCGGTGCCCCTTCCGAACAACCAAATCCTTAACAATTTTACCGCAAGTGGAGATGGCACCACGTTCACGGCAGCATCGGCAGGCACATACATGATTTCGTATGATGTGAAGCTAACAGCACCTGCGTTGTTAACAAGCTCCGTGCGGATAAATGGAACGGACATTCCTGCATCGGTCGTCACGCCGACAGACGCTACGGATAGCTATTCAAAAGCCTTTGTTGTCACTTTGGCTGAAAACGACGAAATCTCTTTGGTGCTATCCAATCTTTTGGGCGCGGCAACACTCGCAGCAGGCTCCGGCGCGAACCTTGTTGCTGTTAAGATTGCTTAAAACTGATTAAACACTGTTAGGATTAACAACTGACCGCCAAAGAAATCATCTTTGGGGATTATCAAGGGGCCAATGCCCCTTGATATTTAATATGTGGGCAAGCGCGACATGCGCGTGCGCAGCCCACTCCTTGGAGCATTTGCTGACCGTGAGGCATAGCCGAACAAGCAAATGTGGTTAACCTCAAAAAAGTGAGGTGCGGCAAAGCCGCCGCACTTTTTTGACGATCAAAAAGCGGCTATGCCGCTTTTTTCTGGTTTTACTTATTTTTCTTTCTGAGCAACGAAGGCAGCTCCTCATTTGCATTACCCTGGCGCACATACACATTCTTTTTTTGCTTTTTAGCCTTGGTTTGCTCCTCTGTGGCGGGTCTATCCCCCGCGCTATTCCGCGGCGAATATTGGCGCCTCGTCCGGTATTTTTTAATCGAACGCACAAGAAGAAACAAAACCACACCTAGCAAAAATGTGCAAACTACAACGACGTTTCGTAATATCGTTTCGTTAAAACCGCTGTGCTCCACTTCTGGTGAAGGTGAGGCGGGCTCCGGCGTGGGCTGCGCGGCCTCCGGCGTGGGTTCCGGCTCGGGAACACTAAGAGTATGCTCGACAGTGCCGATTAAATAGTACGATGGCGCATCCGTTTCACGCGCAAGCCGAATTTCCGCAGAAGCGCTAATGTTAGCTGTTGTGTCCACAGGCCATGCCGTAAACGAAAGCTCATCCCCCTCGCTAAGCATGGAAGATAGCAGCACAAAGCCGCTGTTCCCCGTAACAAGCTCACGCTCCGCCGAAGCCGATTCGTCGGCAGCCGTAATGGTGACCGATGAACGATCATAATCCATACCCTCGCCTAAAACGATGCTTAATGTCACCCATTCATCGGCAACACCCTCGTAGGTTATCTTCAAGCGGTAGTTTATCTTTTCGCCCGGTGCAACAAGCAAGCCCGCGGGCGGGTCGCAAAACCAGGTTGCGGATTCAAGCGCAAGGGCGTTTTTGTTAAACACAAAAGTAAACGCCAAAATCACAAATAGTCCGGCAAGATACGGCCGGACTTTTTTGCTGTTGATAGTTAACCATTTTGTTTTCGTTTTCTTATTCCTCATACAACAATGGTCTTCTCATGTAGCGGAAGCCACTTTCCCACGCCTCGGTGACAACGACTCCGTTTTTTGAGGAGGAGCAATGCACGATGAGGTATGAACCATCCGCGCGCTTTTCCGCCACAATGCCAACATGATTTGTTTTGGTTCTTCCGGGAACCGCCTTAAACGCCAGATCGCCCGGCACCGCTTCATCCCAGCCAAGGGATCGGGAGTTGTTCCATTGGGTGGTGCTGCCGCTTCCAATCGCGTTTACAGCGCCTGTATCCTGCGCGGCGTTTATAAACGCCCAGGTGACAAAACCGCTGCAATCCAAGCCATATGGCCTGATGGAGCCAAATGTTTCGCTGCCGGGTGAGGCGACAATTTTATCCACGCCCCACATAGGGTTCCACCCCAGGCTATAGTATTTCCCGCCCCAGAAGTATTTAACCTTGCCAACAAGTGAATACGCTGTGGTTACAACCTGCTCGCGTGCAACCGAAAGGCCTTCGGGTAAAGAGTTTCGCACAAGCGCGAGTGTTTCATCCGAAATTTCAACGAATGTATCGTCACCGGTGAATGCCGCAAAAAGCTGCTGGAACTCGGGCTGCATCAGCTCATCAAGCTTATTGACTGTTTTATCATCCATGCCATAAAGCTCAATCATATCCTCGCTGGAAAGCTCGTTGAGGATAAGCTGCAAAACACCATCCTCATTTATGTTGTAGCTCCATGTGTACATATCAAAGAACACATCGGCAATGCCGCTAAGCTTAAGCTTGCGCAGGTTGTAAAGATCGAGCGGTTCGTTAACCTTCATGGAGCTGCTCGCGACAAACACCGGCAGCACCTGCGACCAGTTGTTGGAGACAAGCTCATCCATCTCCACATATTCCATCACGGCCTGAGCGCTTTCTTCATCATCCTGCTCGGCGTATGTGGCGCGCAAAAACTGGACATCCTCTATGTTCACTTCGGGGAAGGCGCTTAGGATAAGCTCCACACGCTCCAAAAAGCTATCGTTAATTTTATCGATCTCACGCTGCAAATCCTTCTGCACGATTTTTTTGTAGGATTCGTACTTGCGGTAGCGCTCGTTGCTGCTGCTATCCGCCACGCGGATTTCGGCATCTATATAAGCCTGCGTGCGCACTGAAAGCTGGCATTCCTTAAAAAACTCTTCCTTGGTAACCGGATGTGTCGCCTTAAAAACTACCGTGTAGGCGCCTATTGTGTAAATATCAAACCCACCATCATCGTGAACCTCAACGGCAACTGAGTTCCCGTTTTCATCCACAGCTGTTGCGTAGGTAGTAAGGTCAAAGGGCTCTTGCTCGGCTTCGCCCGCCGCCGTTAAATCGACAACATCGGCTTCAGCAGCGCCGCCAGCTTCTTCGCCACCCTCAGCATCCTGTGAAGGCGCCGCAACCTCACGCACGGGGATGGAAGCCTTGTTTGCGGTGATTACCACGGTTGGCGTTTTATCTCCTGTGGCGGTGTTCTCGTTTTGGTTATTTGTGTTGTTTGTATTGTTTGTGTTGTTTGTGCTATCCCCTGCGCCCGAAGGTGTTGAAGGGCTGTTATCGTTGCTATTGTTCGGTTTTTCGCTTTGCTGGCCGCCGCCAGTTAAATCATGAATGTTATCTTTGCCCGAATCATTATCGGAGACATCGTTTGTGTTTTCGGCCGGGGGTTCGGTGAACTTAATCGATTCACCCTCCTGAGAGTCCTTCTCATTCATAGCGTCCGTAACGGTGTTGACCTCTTCATGCGCTTCTTCTTCGCGCGCGCCAAGATCAGGCCCGCCAGCCTGGACTTCATTTTCAGGCTCCGCAAGCGTGTTAAATGCGGCCCCCAGGACCACGAGCAGAACTAATGCAAAACAAAGCCCTCTTTTTAGCATGAAACTTTTCCTTCCGTAACTTTCACTATCCTACTGCAAAGCGCCCAAAAACGCAATGAATAGTATGTTAATTATAAAGCCCCTACGCCGCATTCAAACACATTAGGGGGCAGTTTGTTTGACTTTTGCTAATAAAACTATAGCAAAACCCGTTGACAGCGAGCGAATTTTAATGTATTCTTTCAAAAATGGGTTTGGGTTTTACGCTAAAAAGCCCGGCAAGAAGGAGGATTTTGCAAAATGCGTTTGCTATGGCACAAAAAAGCATGCGACAGAAATTCCTTCTTTTTTAAATTTTCTATGAATACGTATAATAAACACTGATTGCCGCTGAGTAATCAGTGTTTTTTTTATGAAATTGCACTGCCAACAAACAGAGGAGGTACAACACATGCTAAAGGACAGACATTTGATCGCCCCAACGGACTTTACCCTTGAAGAAATCGACGAAGTGCTTTGCCTTGCCGACAAAATTATTGCCGACCCGCAAAGTTTTTCCAACGCCTGCCGCGGCAAGGTGCTCGCGAGCCTGTTTTACGAGCCCTCGACCCGCACAAAATTCTCGTTTGACTCCGCGATGATGCGCCTTGGCGGCAGCACGCTGGGTTTTTCCGACCCTAACACATCCAGCGTAGCAAAGGGCGAAACAGTGGCCGACAGCGCGCGCACAGTCGCGCAATATTCCGACCTGATTGTGGTGCGCCACCCCAAGGAGGGCACCGCAAAGCTGATGAGCCAAAACGTCAACTGCCCCGTTATTAACGCGGGTGATGGCGGGCACCACCACCCCACACAAACGCTAACCGACCTTTTGACAATACGGCACTATAAACACCGGCTTAGCGATCTCACAGTGGGCGTGTGCGGCGACCTTAAGTTTGGCCGCACGATCCATTCACTTGTGACATGCCTTTCACGCTACAAAAACCTTAACTTCCGTTTTATATCGCCGGTTGAGCTTTCCATGCCAAGCTATGTGACATCCGAACTCAAAGCGCGTGGTGTGGAGTTTGAGCAGACAAGCAACCTTGAAGCCGCAATGCCAAAGCTGGATATACTGTATATGTCGCGCGTACAGCGTGAGCGCTTCATAAGCGAGGAAGAGTACATGCGCTTGAAGGACTTTTTTGTGCTCACCGCAGAAAAGATGAAGCTTGCTAAAAACGACATGATCGTAATGCACCCCCTGCCCCGCGTGAACGAAATCGCCACCGAGGTGGATAATGACCCCCGCGCCGTTTATTTTGAGCAGGTGCGCCTTGGTATGTATGCAAGGATGGCGCTAATCATGAAGCTGCTGGGTGTGGAATAGAGGTATCGTCGCCAAACGGCGTCGACGATAATTCTATTTTATTTAAAGTGGGCGGGCTTCGCCCCCCACACCCCCTTAGAAGAAAGAGTACAAGACCGTCCAAATGGGGGGGGCGGGGCATCTCCCCCGCTATTAAATAAAATAATCTCCCGTCGGCTCCATAGGAGCCGATACCCTGAAAACTTCAAAACGAATACCTACTATATTAAATCAGGAGGATTTTTTATGATAAACGTATCCAAACTCAGAGAAGGTATTGTGATAGATCATATCCGCGCCGGGCAGGGCTACAAAATGTTCCAGCAGCTTGGGCTTGATAAGCTCGACTGTGTGGTTGTGCTTATGCGCAATGTGGATAGCAAAAGGCTTGGCAAAAAGGATCTCATTAAAATAGAAACAAATCTCGATCTGGATTTTAACGTGCTTGGGCTTATAGACCCTAACGTGACAATCAGCTACGTTAAGGATGGCATGCAGGTGGGCAAAAAGAAGCTTTCCCCGCCGGATAAGGTCGTGGGCATTTTAAAATGCAAAAACCCGCTGTGCATTTCCAACCAGGAGCATCTTGATAATGTAACCTTCCGGCTGATCGACCCTGAAGGGCTCAGCTACGCCTGCGAATACTGCGATAAGCAGACTCAGCTATGATTAGCGCCTACCACAACGCGCGCCTTATCGATGCTTCGGGCGAACGCTTTGGCTCGCTTTTTGTTGAAGATGAGTTTATACGCCACATCGGGGATAAAAACGACATGCCCGCCGACATCGATGTGGAGGCAAACGGCCTTGTGCTTATGCCCGCACTTTTTGATATGCACACGCACCTGCGCGACCCGGGTTTCCCCCAAAAGGAAACTATGGAAAGTGGCATGCGCGCGGCGCTAAAGGGCGGCTATGCCACGCTTTGTGCCATGGCAAACACAAAGCCCGTTTGCGCAACAGCCGGGCTTGTGCTGCAAAACCACAAAAAAGCGGAGGAGCTAAAGCTTTGCAGGCTAATTCAGGCTGCGGCTGCGGGCGAAGGGCTTAAGGATGAAATCCCTACGGATTATGAAGCGCTAAGCAAGGCCACAGGCATGATTTCGAACGATGGTTTGACCATATTTTCGGATGATTTTATGCGCAATCTTCTGCTTGCCTCCAAAAAGCACGGCTTTATAATCAGCACGCATTGCCAGCCTGAAAGGCAGATTGTCGCCCGGGATATCGCACTTTTAGAGGAGGTGGGTGGCAACCTTCATGTGGGGCACATAAGCCACAGGCAAACGCTCGCGCTTATTCGCGAGGCAAAGGCCCGCGGGCTGAAGCTCACCTGCGAGGTTACGCCCCACCACCTGTTCGGGTGGGATAGCGACTATAAGGTCAACCCGCCGCTTCGTTCACATGAGGATGTGCTGGCGATGATTGAGGGCATAAAGGATGGAACGATTGACTGCCTTTCAACGGATCATGCGCCGCACACGCCCGAGGATAAGCAAAACGGCATGGCGGGCATTTCGAACATTGAATATGCGCTGCAAATATTCCTGCACGTGTTTAATGAATTTGCCATTCCGCTAACACGGCTGAGCGAAATGGCCTCGTTTGCCCCGGCAAAGCGCATGGGCATCAAAACAGGGTTGCTGAAGCCAGGTTATTTTGCTGACATAATATTGCTTGAGCCGGATGGAAAAAGCACATTGGATTGTGATACAATGATATCGCAATCGCACAACACGCCATTTGAAGGGCGTGCGTTGCGTGGCCGTGTTTTAACAACCGTGGTGGAAGGGCAGGTTCGCTACCAGGCATAGCCCCCCACACATTTTAGGATGCAATTTAGGGAGGCAGGCTGTGCAAATAGACAAGCTCGTTCGTGATGTAAAAGAAAAAGGCCCCGTTTGTGTGGGGCTGGACACACAATACTCCTTTTTGCCCGAGTTCCTTCAAAAGCGGGCTAACACAAAGGGCAAAAACATATTTGAATTCAACAAAAGAATAATCGACGCAACAGTCGATGTTGCCGGCTGCTACAAGGTGCAGATCGCTTGCTACGAAGCGCTGGGCCTTGATGGCATGCAGGCGTTTGCAAGCACCGTGCAATACGCGCGTGAAAAAGGCGCAATCGTCATCTCCGACATAAAGCGCGGGGATATCGCATCCACCGCCGGGCAATACGCAACCGGCCACTTTACGGGAGATTTTGAAACCGACTTCATAACGATCAACACCTATATGGGCTCGGATTCCGTTTCGCCCTACTATCCCTTCCTCGAAAAGGGCAAGGGCTTGTTTGCGCTTGTTAAAACATCCAACCCAAGCGGCAAGGAAATTCAGGATTTGAAATCCAACGGCAAAACAATTTATCAACACATGGCAAGCCTTGTTGATAGCTGGGGTTCAGCATTTATCGGCGATGAGGGTTTTTCCTCAATAGGCGCAGTTACAGGGCTGACATATCCTGAAGAGTTTGAAAGCATACGCCACCTGCTGCCCAAAACGTTTTTGCTCATACCCGGCTATGGCGCGCAGGGTGGCACCGGCAAGGACATCGCAACGTTTTTTAGCGAAGGCGTTCGCGGGGTGGTCAATTCCTCACGCGCATTGCTTACCGCCCACAAGGGGAAAACAGAGGATGAGGATTTTGTAAACTACACGCGTGAGGCCGTGATTAAAATGCGGGAGGATATACTTTCATGTTTACAATAGTAAAAAATGAAATGATAGCGGAGGATATTTATACGCTTTCGCTAAAAAATGCACCCGCAGGCAACGCCGGCCAGTTTTTTATGCTGCGTGTGCCGGGCTCAGCCGACCCGTTTTTAGGCCGCCCGCTAAGCATATTCGATTACGATGAGGATCGAAAAATCGTCAGCTTCCTCTATCAGGCAAAAGGGCCGGGCACGCAGCTTTTAGCAAGCCTCATGCCCGGGCAAAAAATCGAGCTGCAGGGGCCTTATGGTAATGGTTTTCCCATGCCTGATGGAAGCGTCACGCTCATAGGCGGGGGCATTGGCATAGCGCCGCTGCATTACCTCACCAAGCAGCTAAGGCGCGCTAAACCTACGCGGCACATAAGCGTTTACCTCGGCTTCCGCGAGGAAGGCTACATGGTGGACTCTTTTAAGCTTTATTGCGATGAGCTGCATGTGGACATTGGCGGCCAGATTACAGCCAATGTTGGTTTTTCGCTGGGTGACACATATTTCACCTGCGGCCCCGAACCCATGATGATGGCTGCAGCAAAGGCCGCAAGGAAACACCGCGCAAAGCTTTATGTATCCTTAGAAAGCCACATGGCCTGCGGTGTGGGCGCATGCCTTGGCTGCACCTGCAAAACCACGCAGGGCGCAAACCGCAGGGTTTGTAAGGATGGGCCTGTGTTCCTTGCCGAGGAGGTATACAACGTATGAGCGAAAAGTTACTAACCACAATTTTAGGGGTGGAGCTGAAAAACCCTGTGATTGCGGCCTCCGGCACATTCGGCTTTGGGCGGGAATACTCAGAGCTGATCGATGTTTCTCGCCTTGGCGGCATAAGCTCAAAAGGGCTCACGCTTAAAGGGAGCCTTGGCAATTCAGGCCGCAGGCTGCTGGAAACCCCCGCAGGCATGTTAAACTCCATCGGCCTTGAAAACCCCGGTGTGGATACATTTGTGCGCGATGAAGCGCCCTACATGCGCGAGCTTGGCCCGGTGGTGATCGCCAACCTTGGCGGCCACAGCGAGCAGGATTATGTTGAGGGCGCAAAAATGCTCAACCATGCGGATATCGACATTTTGGAGCTTAACATCTCCTGCCCTAATGTAAAAGAGGGCGGCATGGCGTTTGGGTTGATCCCTGAATCCGCCGCCAAAATCACAAAGCTGGTTAAAGAAAATTCGCGCCACCCGCTGCTTGTGAAGCTTTCGCCCAATGTGACAAGCATTGTTGAGGTTGCGCTTGCCTGCGAGGAAGCGGGCGCAAACGGCATAAGCCTTGTGAACACATTCCTTGGCATGGCAATCGACGTTGAAAAGAAGGAAGCCGTTTTTGAAAATGTATATGCCGGACTTTCCGGCCCGGCGATAAGGCCAATCGCACTCAGGATGGTGCATGAGGTTAAAAAACACGTCAAAATAGATGTTGTTGGCATGGGCGGCATAATGAACACGATCGACGCGCTGGCGTTTTTGATGGCGGGGGCATCCGCCGTGCAGGTAGGCAGCGCGACCTTTGCAAACCCTGAAACTATGCTGAAGATTATCGATGGGCTGGAAGAATACTGCCAGCTTCATAACCTTAACAACATATCTGAAATATGCGGAATAATATAGGAGAGTGCTTATGAACGAAACATTGGAGCTTATGAAACAAAGTGGCGCCTTTTTGGAAGGCCACTTCCTGCTCTCCTCGGGGCTGCACAGCGGCGGCTATTGCCAATGCGCAAAGCTTTTGCGCTACCCCGATAAGGCGGCAAAGGCGCTTGCGCCCGTTGTTGAGCAGATCAAGGATCTTGGCGTCACAAAAATTTGCGGCCCTGCTATGGGCGGCATAATCGTCAGCTATGAGCTGGCGCGCCAGCTTAATGTTGAGAGCATATTCAGCGAACGCCAGGATGGGCAAATGACACTACGCCGCGGCTTTGAAGCAAACCCCGGGGATGTTATTTTAATCGCTGAGGATGTTGTCACCACGGGTAAATCCACGATGGAAACCGTGCGTGCGCTTGAGGCGCTTGGCGCGAGCGTTATCGGCGTTGCCTGCGTGGTTGACCGCCGCTCGTCGGATTGTGCACTGACGCTGCCCGTTTATGCGGCGGTTCGGCTGGAAATTGAAAGTTATGAGGCGGATAGCTGCCCGCTGTGCAAGGATGGCAGCAAGCCCTATAAGCCGGGCAGCAGAGTGTAGATATTCAAAAAAGTTCTGGGGCTTCGCCCCAATCACTTTTTTGAGGTTAACCACATTTGCTTGTTCGGCTACGCCTCACGGACAGCAAATGCTCTAAGGTGTGGGCTGGCGGGCGTACACGCTTCGCAGTTCGCAATGCAAGTTTCTTCGAAACATGCTTGCTCACTGGTCTTTCGCCACGCTCAACCTGCCACAGGCAGCGCTTGGCTTCGACTCTTGCCCACATATTAAAAATCAAGGGGTTGCGACCCCTTGATAAACCCTAAGAATAATTTTTTGACAGTCTGAGGAAGCTTGTGGCTACCTTTAATAGTCCCCTTACCTTAAAATATTAACCTCTTACCCGCTTTCATTTAACCACCTGCCCTAAAACACTTTCATATGCGCCAAGCTGCGTATATACTATATTTGCATGGGGGGTGGAGTTAGTTGCGCATTCGCATAGAGCTTGTTGAGGATGAGGCGCAGGAAGAGGTCGTTATACGCTGCAAAGAGGTGAACGATCAAATCCAGCGGCTTGGGCGCTACATTCAGGAGGTTGGCGCACAGGCTATGCGCATCGTTTTTTATAGTGAGGGCGGTGAGTTTTTCTTTCCGATAGACGATGTCTATTTTTTTGAGACAAACGACGAAAATGTGTTTGCGCACACCGCCAAGGAATCCTATCAGGTAAAATACCGGCTCTATGAGCTTGAGCAGGTTCTCCCCCGCCAATTCGTGCGTGTGTCAAAATCCACAATCCTTAATGCCAGGCATGTTTTCTCCGTGCAACGCAACTTAACAGCATCCAGCCTGGTTCAATTTCAAAGCAGTCACAAGCAGGTTTTTGTTTCGCGCCATTATTTTAAGGCGCTAAGGCAAAGGCTGGATGAAAGGAGCATTCTTTTATGAAAAAGAACAGTAAAAACTGGTTATGGGGTTTGTTTTTCCTTTGCGCGGCAGGCGTTATTCTCATAAGTCAATTTGGTTTGTTTGCGGGCGCTTTTTTTGAGGGAATCAGCGTTTTTAAGATTATTGTTGGCATATTGCTTATCGGCATGTTAATCGTCAGCATATATCATGCGGAGTTTTTCGGCATATTTTTAGCGCTTGGCCTTATTTATGTGCTGTTTGCGGGGCATATTGGCCTGCCTTACATTTCGGTGTGGACAATGCTGGCGGTTGTTGTTTTCCTCAGCATCGGCTTTCATTTGATATTTGGCAAGCGCCTGCATAAATTCCGCCACCACAGCTCGGAAAAAATGTTTGAGGAAAGCGCGCAGACAATAACGGATGACTCAACCTGCGCCAGGGTTTCATTTGGCGCAAGCAGCAAATATCTGCATGTGCAGGGCCTCAAGCGCGCAAGGCTTGAATGCTCCTTTGGCGCTTTGCAGGTGTATTTTGACGAGACAACGCTTGACCCTGATGGCGCGGTTGTGGAGTTTAACTGCTCATTTGCCGGGGTGGAGCTTTATATTCCACGGACATGGCAGGTAATAAACAACATTAACTCATCCATTGGCGGCGTGGATCTGCCGCGCAACATGCGCGATGAGTATGAGGGCAAGCTAACCCTTGTGGGCGACCTGAAATTTGGCGGCATTGAAATTGTTTATGTTTAGAATTGTCGGCAAGCTCTAATTTACCAAATAATCCCGCATGAGTTTACAAAGTGCTAACGGCCTGTTCATAGGCCGTTTTTTATTTATTCCGCAAAATGCGCTATACTAATCGCATGGATATGATTACCGTACTCTGTTTTTTGCCGCTTTTGCCGTTGCAATGGGCGCTATATCGGTTTCAGAAGAAAAAAAGCACGCCTTTTTTGCATGAGCTTTGCCTTGCAATGTTTACGCTTTATATGCTTGTGCTTTTGTGGATTACTGGCATCACGCCGATAAGCGGCTTTACGGGCAAGCTTATTGCACACCCTGTTAATCTTATTCCGGGGCAGGGTATTGGCCAGGTGCTGCAAAGTGGCAACGGGCGTGGAAACATCATACGCAACATTGCGGGCAATGTGATACTTTTTATGCCGTTTGGTTTTTTTCTGCCGATTTTAAGCAAGCGCAACGGCCTGTTTTTAACGGTTGCGCAGGGTGCGCTTTGCTCGATTGCAATTGAAACCTTGCAACTGTTTTTAGTTCGCAGCACCGATATTGACGATGTGATACTAAACACATTTGGCACGCTATTGGGTTATGTGGCGTTTGCGCTTTTCAGGCATTTATTCCCGCGCACATGTGAGCGCATCAGCGCTGCGCCCGGCCGCCGGAGCACATATTTTATTATGATGCTGGGCGCTTTTGTGTGCATGGTTTGTGCCGGCTTTGTTTTAATGCGGCACTATAACATCAGAGCCTATTAAGCATTAACGCCAAGCACATGCAAATACCGCACCTGCTCATAAACATAGGTGCTTAGCGGGCGGTTATAAGCATCGTATGTGTGCGCCGCCACCAATATGTTTGTAGGGTGCGGGTATTTTCCCACGGACACCACAACAGGGCAGTGCGAAAACGCGGGCTTGCCGGAAAAGCGAAGCTGCACAATATCCCCCGGCATGATTTCTTCCACATCCACATGCCGCATAAACGGCCCGGGAGAGCTTTTCTCACGCAGCATAAAGCTATTAAAAAATTCAACGCCAGTCCAGCTTGGCGTGCGGTTGTTGGCGCTCTTATAAAACCAGCCGTGCTCAGGAGTGTAGTTCATCACCCCCGATCCCGCCAAGACACATTGCGAGGCAAAGTTTGTGCAATCCCCGCCTATCTGCGAAAAGTCATAGTACTTGGGGTTGCGCAAAAATGCCCACTCGTGCGCATAGGCCAGCACGCGCTCCCTATCATATTCTTTAATGTTTCCCACGATTTTTACCCCCGGTTTATTGTTTATTACATCCTATGCAACAGCGGGCGTTGGCATTCGGATGTGTATTTTTGTGATAACGAAGTATCTTATGTGGAAACAATATTATTATCTAATTGCAATTTGGGAAACACGATGCTATAATAGTATAAGAACAAACGTTCTAAATACGTGGGAGGTAACAGGATTGAAATCACAAAAGCATACATTGAGGGACTACATACTCGTGCAGCTAAACCAGTACACTTACTCAAAAAATCAGCTTGAAGAATGGGAAAAGTTCGGCCTTAGCGCCCGCAAGCTCGAGCAAAGCGCCAAGGGTTCGCGGCCGGGCGACCCCACAGCAGCGCAGGCGCTCAGCCATTTGGAGCCCGATGAGCGCATCCGCCGAATTCGCGGCTGGGTAAACGCAATTGAGCAGGCATATGAATTTTTCCTTTTGGAAAACCAAACAAAGGCCAAGCTTATGGAAATGCTCTACGGGCTGGATGGTAAACCCGCGCACCTTTGCACACAATACAACCGGGAGGAGATTTCGCAGCAGCTTAACATCGGCAACAGCACACTTTACAATTGGCGGCATGATATTGTAACGATGGTGCTTATGAATGCGGTTGAAGAGGGATTACTAACGCCACAAAGCCGCAAGACAAAAAGACATTAATTTTTTTATTGACAGGATCATATTTCAGTTCTATAATATATCGTACATCGATATAACGTTTAACGTTACAAAGGCGAACGACATAACGAAAGGCGGTATACATGAAATATGATTCGATTGCACTAACCGAAGCGGTGTACTATATTTTGCTGGCGTTGCACGAGCCACTGCATGGTTATGGAATAATGCAAAAGACGGAGCTGCTCTCCAGCGGGCGGGTGAAGCTTGCTGCAGGCACGCTATACGGCGCGCTTAACACATTGCTTGAAAAGGGCTGGATTAGAACCTTGCCCGGCGAAACGGGCAGCCGCAAGAAGGAATACACAATCACCCCTGAGGGCAGGGAAATGGCAAAAAATGAACTAAGCCGGCTCAAGGAGCTGGTGCAAAACGGTGAAACAATCATAACAAAACAGGGGGACGGACAAATATGCGGGTAAGGCTACGTAAGGTTTTTTTGGCTTGGCAGCATGAAAAGGAAGAACAATGGCTGCGTGAACTGTCCGCAAAAGGGCTGGCACTTGTTGGGGTGGGCTTTTGCAGCTATGAATTCGAGGATTGTGACCCCGGTGAATACGTTGTGCGGCTGGAGCTTCTCAAAAACTGGCCAACACACCCTGAAAGCCGCAAATACATTCAATTTGTGGAAGAAATGGGCGCGCAGCATATTGGCTCCTTAATGCGCTGGGTGTATTTTCGCAAAAAGACAGCGGATGGGGATTTTGATCTGTTTTCGGATTTGGATTCGAAATGTGCGCATTTTTCGCGAATAGCGCTGCTGATGGCGCCGATTTCGCTGTTTAATATCATCGTTGCTGTTAACAACATTTTGCTGGGAATAGGCCATGGATTCCACGGCAACCTGTATATTGGGCTGTTTGGCATGGTTATAGGGGCAATTCTGCTTTATGGTACGGTTCGTGTGCTGCTGCACAGAAGAAAGTTGAACAAAACAAGAGTTATTCAGGA
>JAJDHH010000032.1 GCA_030266105.1 Eubacteriales bacterium OttesenSCG-928-K08 | reverse complement strand
AGCAGTATCGGTTCCTGCGGAACCGACGGGATTTTATTTTATTTAATAGCGGGCGGGCTTCGCCCCCCGCACCCCCTTTTTTAACGGCGCTTCGCGATTATACTGGTAGCGCGAAATTCTGACTTCCGCAAACCCGTAATTGTTAATGCTGGGGGTGCAGGGGTCTCCCCCACTATTAAATAAAATAATCAATCGTCGGCGCTGAAGGCGCCGATACCTTAATTCTCCCGTTTCCCTTGCATGACAAGCCCCGTGTGCTATAATAAAAAAAACGTTTGCGCACTGGAGGCGAAATGAACATCGTAATCGTGGGCGATGGCAAAGTTGGCTACACGCTCACAAAAATGCTCTCACAGGAAGGCCACGACATTGTGGTGATCGACAGCAACGCGCATGTGCTCAAGGAATCGCAGGACATGCTCGATGTTGCCGTTGTGCATGGCAACGGCGCATGCGTTGAGGTGCAGCTTGAGGCGCAGGTGCCCGAAAGCGAGCTTTTGATCGCCGCCACATCAAGCGATGAGGTCAACCTTTTGTGCTGCCTTGTTGCGCGAAAGCTTGGCTGCAAGCACACCGTTGCGCGTGTGCGCAACCCTGATTACGATGCCCAGCTTAGCCTGTTAGAAAATGAGCTTGGCCTTTCGTTGCGCATCAACCCCGAAAAATCAAGCGCGAGGGAAATTTTCCGCCTTTTGCAGTTCCCTTCGTTTTTAAAGCGCGACTCATTTGCAAAGGGCCGCGTTGAGCTTGTTGAGCTTAAGCTCAAGCCCGGCAACATACTAATCGGCAACCGGCTCATGGATATCCACAAGCTGGGCATGGATAAGCTTAACATGCTCATTTGCGCTGTGGACAGGGATGAGCAGATCACCATCCCCAAGGGCAATTTTGAGCTTTTGGAGGGCGACAAAATCACCGTTGCTGCGGATGCGACAGAGCTTGCAAGGCTGCTGCGCCACCTTAATGTGCGCAAGCAGGAGGTTCAAAGCGTTATGATCGTGGGCGGCGGGCGCATTGCGGAATACCTCGCGGCGATGCTTACGCGCGCGCGCGTTCAGGTCACAATCATCGAGCAAAACAGGGAGCGCTGCGAGCAGCTCACCGAAAGCCTGCCGGGCGTTATGGTTATCCACGGGGACGGCACATCGCAGGAGCTTCTTTTGGCCGAGGGCCTTAAATCAACCGGCGCGCTGGTGACGCTAACCGGCATGGATGAGGAAAACCTCATCATATCCATGTTCGGCAGCTATGTCGGCGTTGAAAAAACGATCACAAAAATCAACCGCACGGAGTATACCGCCGTGTTTGCCGACAAGGGCATCGACACAATCGTCAGCCCCAAGATGCTCACCGCCAATGAGATCGTGAGTTACGTGCGCTCGCTCGACACAACCGAGGGCGCAATCGTAACGCTTTACCGCATTATCGATGGCCGGGCGGAGGCCGTTGAGTTTAGCGTGCTAACAGATGCGCCCTACCTCAACACCCCGCTTATGGAGCTTAAGCTCAAGCCCGGCATACTTTTAGCCTGCTTTATCCGCGGGCGCAAGGTGATAATCCCCAAGGGTTCGGATTACATGCAAAAGGGCGATAGTGTAATCGTTGTTACGACTGCCGATCAACCGATTTATGATCTTCGCGAAATATTCGAAGAAATATAGCGCACTCGGCGCACTAATCCCCAGGGAAGGCATCCGGCAAACTTATGAACTTACGAGCGGTTTCAATTTACATAGGGCGCATACTTATTGTGCAAAGCCTTTTAATGGTTCCCGCGCTTATGATTGCGGCGGCCCTTTTTGAAACGCGCGCGACAATCGGCTTTTCAATCGCGATGTTTGCGCAGCTTTTAATTGCGCTGCCGCTAACAAAAAGGAAGCGCCGCCAGCACGAGGCGATATACGCGAGCGAAGGTTTTGCCATCGCCGCGCTTACGTGGATTGTGGTTTCGCTTTTTACGATGTTTGTTTATTTTATAAGCGGAGAGTTTGGCGGGCTGATGAACTGCTGGTTCGAATCCGTTTCGGGCTACACGACAACCGGCGCAACGATATTGACCAATGTGGAGGCGCTGCCCAAATCCATTTTGTATTGGCGTAGCTTTACGCTTTGGATTGGCGGCATGGGTGTGCTGGCGTTTATGCTCGCAATCGTGCCGACAAACGAGCGCGGCAGCGGCGAGGCGATGCACTTCATGCGCGCTGAAAGCCCCGGCCCTTCAATGGGCAAGCTCACGCCCAAGCTTAAAAGCACGGCCAAGCTATTATACATCATCTATTTTGCGCTTACGCTCGCCACATTCCTGCTGCTGCTTTTAGGCGGCATGCCTGTGTTCGATAGCCTCACAAACGCGCTGGCGATTGCCGCAACAGGCGGCTTTTCCATAAAGAACGCGGGCCTTAGCGCTTACCCGGGCGCTTATTTTCAGGTGGTTCTCGGCTTAACGATGTTCCTTTCAGCCATAAGCTTTACGATTTATTATCTGCTAATCAAAAAGCAGTTTCGTTATGTTTCCAAGAATGAGGAGCTGCGCACTTATTTGATAATGATCGTTGCTTTCACCATCATTGTGACAATTAACATTTCAAACCTCTATGCCGATGGTTTTTCGGCTTTTAAGGATGCCCTTTTCCACGTTATTTCCATGATTTCAACAACCTGCGTGCACACTGTGGATTATGCCTTGTGGCCGGAGCTTTCAAAGCTTTTGCTGCTTTTGCTTTTTGCCGCAGGCGGCTGCGCGGGCTCAACGGCGGGCGGCTTTAAGCTTTCGCGCCTGATTTTGCTTTTTAAATACCTCAAGGCTCAGCTGCAAACGATGCTGCGCCCGCGCGCAATAAAGCCCGTGCGGATGAATGGCAAAACTGTCGATGATTCCATGCTCAAAGCAACATTTGCCTACCTCACCGCCTATGTCGCAATACTCGTCATTTCAATGATACTGGTTTCGCCCGACAACCTCAACATTGAAGAAACGCTCACAAGCGTGCTTGCCTCTTTAAGCAACGCCGGGCCGGGTTATGGAATAATCGGCCCGGGCGGCAACTATAGCTCACTATCCCTGCTTTCAAAGGCTGTGCTCACGCTTGATATGCTGCTTGGAAGGCTCGAAATATTCCCCGTTCTTTTAATCCTCTCCCCTGCCATGTGGCGCAAAAGGGCATAATGGCATGCGCGCTTTTTGCCGAACAAAAAGGCTTTCTATTTTTTGTGCGATCAGTGTATAATAGATAATATCTCTTTTTATCTTTCTTTTCTTTTGATAAAGAAAAGAAACAAAAGAAAACCTTAAAGTTCTTTGTCAAACTTTCTAACAAGAAAGTTTGCCGCCGGAGGCCGCTCCCACTATACGCAAATTGCTCGTTGCCGCTGCCGCCGGAGGCCGCTCCCCTATACACAAATTGCTCGTTGCCGCTGCCGCCGGAGGCCGCTTCCCCTATACACAAATTGTGCATTGCGGCTGTCGATGGAATGTTCAAAATGTTGACTGTGTGCGCTGTGTTGACAAAAGCGAAAGTTTAATCATGTTGTGCACAGCACTTTGAACAGGCTCAAAGCCACACCCCCGCTAACCAAAAAGGGGTTTTGCACACTATCAATAGCCCCTACTACTACTACTGCTACAATATATATAGTATTATTACTATACTCGCGTAAATATCTGTGCATAACAATGGAGGTAATACATGAAACTTTCAGTCGATATCAAAACGCTCAACTCAGGCTTGGCAACGGTTATAAAATCGCTCTCATCAAAGCCTACTATGCCCGTGCTTGAAGGAATATATATGGAAGCTACAAACGAAGGGTTGTTGCTGCGCTGCTCGGACCTTTCGTTGCAGATAGATTGTTTGATCCCCGCGATCGTTGAGGAAGAAGGCTGCGCAGTTTTGCCGGGCAAGCTTTTTGCGGAGTTTTGCCGCAAGCTTAACGGCGAGCTTGTGGATATGCAGCTCGACGCAAGAAAAATGTCCATCAAGGCAGGGCGCGCGCGCACCCAGCTCCAATGCCATGACCCTAAGGAATTCCCTTACATGGAGGTCAATAAGGAGATAAACTCGCTGCAAATTCCGCAAAATGTGCTCAAGGAAATGATACGCCAGTGCGTTTTTGCCACAGCCACTGAGGATAGCAAGCCTATTTTAACGGGCGTTTTGTGCGAGTTTAAGGAGGATTTATTCTCGCTTGTTGCGCTGGATGGTTTTAGGCTCGCCATTAGAAAATACGCCCTGCGCTCCAAAATGGAGGAGCATGAGGCTGTTGTGCCATCAAAATCCTTCGTTGAAATTAGCCGCACGCTGATTGATTCGGACGAAAAAGTGAAAGTGGTGTTCTCCCACACACATCTGCTTGTGGATATGGGGCACACGAAAATAGTCAGCCGCCTCTTGGAAGGAGATTTTATAAAATATCGCGGCATTTTGCCGACAGATCATATTACTCGCGTGCGCGTTAACCGCGAGGAGCTTTTGGAAAGCATAGATCGCGCCATGCTTTTGGCGCGTGAGGGCAGCAACAACCTCGTTCGCTTTAATGTTGAAGCGGAGCTTATGCGCATTTTTGCAAACAGCCCAGTGGGCAGGCTTGAAGAAGAGGTGCCTGTGCACCTTAATGGCGACCCGCTGGAGATCGCCTTTAACGCGCGTTACTTTAACGATGTTTTAAAAACGCTGACCGATGAGGAAATTTACCTCGATATGAACAATAACGTCAGCCCCTGTGTAGTGCGCCCAACGCAGGGTGATGCGTATTATTATCTCATTTTGCCGGTGCGCATATTTAGCTAAACTGCGGCGGTCACTATTCATTCACAGTTAAGTAAGATTCATTTGACATAAACGTAATCGTTTTGTGATGATCTTAATTGAATCATTTGGTATACTAAAGTTGCAAATGAGAGATAGCTAACACCCCTTCGTAGTACACATGAATTAAAAGAACCGGCAAGAGCCGGTTCTTTTGTGCATTTCAAAGAAGTGCGGCGGCTTTGCCGCACCTCACTTCTTTGAGGATCACCACATTTGCTTGCAGCTAAAGCTGCGGTCAGCAAATGCTCTAAGGTGTGGGCTGCGCACGCGCATGTCGCGCTTGCCCACATATTGAAAATCAAGGGGCTGCTTTCCACAGTTCGCAGTTTACGCAACGCATTCCCTTCGGTAGCGTTGCGTTCTGCTCACTGGGCCTGCGTTTCGCTGCATCTGCCCGCTGGCAGCGCTCAACTCCGGCCCCCTTGATAATCCCCAAAGAGAAGTTTTTTGATACCAATCGCCCCTACCCTGCTGTTAGAATATGATCCCGACTATTGTGTCGTTGTGGAATCTGTTATAAATCTTACCATCGTTATCATACATGGGGCAGATTTCACCGCCGGAGTATGCCATCATAAACGGCAGTTGGCCGTTTATTTCCTCTTGAATGGCCTCAATCTCACTTAGCTGGTTAAGCCCAAGCGCAATGTTTCTTGCGATGCAGGAGAACAAAATCATTCCATTTCGTTTGCCTGTTGAAAGCGCCTGGTGCACAATATCCTTTGCGGTTGAAACAACGTCATCATCATCAATCGAGGCAATCGAAAGCGTGGCCCATTCAGGCATCGCGCCGCCGCAAATGGCATGACCCTCAGGCGTGAGCGCAAATATGGCTCGCGCCACAGGCGGCGTGCCATCGTTAAAGTCGATCATAAACGGAATGGAGTTTACGCCTTCTATAACGCCATCCTTTGCAAGCCCAAGTGATTGAATGTAGCTCAAAACGTCCATATTATTCACTTCATAAAGCTGGTTGTCGGCTGAGCTTGTGATGATATCCCTCTGCTTAAATATTTTATCATTATTAACAGAAGCCATAAAGAATGTCGGCTCAAAATCGCCCTCTATGAGCAGCAGGCAAATGGCATTGCGCGAAAGCTGGGCGTTAAAAATGGAGCGCGTCAAAGAATAATCCGGCATGTGATCCACCGCGATTGTGCCGAAAATGGGTATGCCGCCTGAAATATCGTTGAGTATGTTCACAACATCATCATTCGCCTTATCATAAAAAAGAGGGATTGTTGTGAGCATGGCGCTTGGTTTGCCGCTTAGCTTTGCGCTTGCACTATCATAGGCGACCTTAAGCTGATCCTTAATTTTATCGGACTCAAGCGGCTCGCTGAATGCTGCTGAAAAATTAAGGGTGTCGCTCGTCAATACGCTAAGCGTTAGCATCATCTGCCCTATTTCGTTGCCCGTGGCGTTTGCAAGCGTTGTTGCGCCCATAAAATCAAATGGCAGCGCGTTGCTCAAAAGCTCAAGCAGCTCATTGTCGCAAAATTCAGCATAGCAGGTTAAAAGGCCGATTGAGTTTTTAAGCAGGTTATTTTCCATATTCAGCTGCTCAAGCAACTCTTTTAAAGCGACATCCGCATCATCAATCTCATAAGTATGGGCGGTCAGCATTTTAATCATTTGTTTTCTCCTCGTTTATATTATTGTGTTTGTGTATTGCTTCTATGCCTAAAGCATAATAGGCGCATAAAAATAAAGCGCAGATTCTCTTTGAATAAACCCTGCTTATGGTAAGATAACCGCACTTTGTGAGGTTCAAACGGAACAAGTTAACGGCCATTTATTCGTTGCAATAAAATTCGAACTACAGTACAATTTTAGCATAAAGCATAGCAAACGCAACAATATAAGTGCAATATTCTGTTTTCAAGGTGCTGTGCCGGAGGTAATGTGATGTTTAATTGCCCTAACTGTGGGAACGAAATCCACGAGAATGAAAAGTTTTGCCCCCAATGCGGGGAAAAAATAGAATACCCTGCGGCCGATTTGCCCATGCAGGATTCATCCGCTGCGGAAGAAAAAGCGCCTGCTGAGGCACCAATTGAAAATCCTGCGCCGGAGCAGAGTGAAAGCCAAACACCAGCCCAGCAAGGGCCTGTGCTTAACACAACACATGGCGAAGAAAAAAAAGGCTCCTTTGCGCCGCTCATTGTTTTTATCGCAATCGTGCTGGCACTTGCGCTTGTGCTGGTTTATGCGGGTTCCGGGCTTATCGCCTATCTTAGAGGGCAGGATTTTCAAAGCTCCAGAAAAAAACCTGAGCCGGATAGGCAGGAGCAGAATTTTGAGCCTGAGTTTGTAATTGGGCAAACGGTTGGCAACACAAACGGCAACATACTCAACAGCGCCTTAGCCGTATATGCGGATGGCTGGCTTTATTACTGCAATGCGCAGGATGGCGAAACGCTTTATAAAACAAACTCAGGCCTTGAAAACGGCAGGCGCATAGTTGATGATGATTGTTACAACATCCAATACTTTGATGGTTGGATTTATTACTCCAATGTGTCGGATAATTCAAGCATTTACCGCATCAGGCCCGATGGTTCGGGCAGGACGCGCCTTTATTACGGCTTTGCGGAAAACATAACAATAACGCCCGAGGGAATATACTTCCTCGCCTTTGAGGATGACAACACGCAAATAGGCTTCATGCAGCACGATGGCAGCGGAAAAAGCCTGATTTACGATGGTGATTTTAACACATTTACGCTTGCGCAAGGTTACATCTACTTTTGTGACGATACTCTTGAGGCGGTTTACCGCATTGACCCCAACAGCGGCGATATAGAAAAAATATTTAATAGCTACTGCTGGGATATAAACTATTTTAACGGCAAGCTGTATATGTATTCTTATGACAGGGATGCTCTCTTATCCATGAATTTGGATGGCAGCTCAACAAAGCGCATCGTTAACGAATACTGCTATCGCGTTAACATCAGTGAGGATGGCTGGATCTATTATGCGGATGACTATGAAAACGCCACGCTATACCGCATTCGCCCCGATAAATCTGAAAAGGAAGCCATTTGTTCGGATAGCTGGTTCTATATGCTCACAATCGCCGGGGATTATGTTTTCTACTACACGTTTGTGGAGAAGGAGGATGAAATATACGATTATTATCTTGTCTGCATTGAGCTTTCATCCGGTTTGGAGCTTAGCCGCACCCTCGTGTGGGATTATGCGGATGATTTTAACACACCGCAATCAGCATAAATAGACCATAAATTATTGCACGGGAAATAAGGGCTGTGATATTTGAGTTTTACCATATTATCACAGCCCTTATGTTATTCCTTTTTTATTTTGCCGCTATTGCGTCAAACGCCCCATTGCCCGCTAAACTGACGATGGCGGCGTTAACAAAGCACAGCACCCCATTCGCCCAGCTAAGCTCACCGGTAAACACAGTTGCGCTAACAAGCACAATCACTGCCACAAAATAGCTCAGCGCACGGGTGGGAAAGCGCTTAAGCGCCCCCATTTCCTTGATTAGCTGCGTAATCAGCGCCGTTGCCATCGTTGCGCCCGCATAACCTGCAAGCATCGCCCAGCTAAAAAATTCATTCATGATTTTCTACCTCCGATCCTTTATTTCATCAAGCTTTGAAAAAGCGGTTTTAATATCCCGCTCAACTATCACAATGCGCTCGATCAGCGAATTGTGCTGCTCCACCTTTTGCTCAAGCTTGTCTATTCTAAAATTAACAAGCTTGTTGGCCTGCCGCACGCCCGCCCAGCTGCCCGCAAGCGTGCCTAAAAGCGCCAGCAGCGCCACAACAATCGAATCGTTCATGCTTTTTCCTCCCTGTGCGCCTCAACAAAAGCGGATAAACCCGCGCGGCTGAGCTTGCCGAAAATACCATCCGCCTCGCCGCAGGGGTAACCCATGGCGTTTAAGCTTTCCTGCAGCGCTTTAATGTGGCAGCCGCGCAAAAGCGGAGACTGAATTTTGAGCACAACCGGCGTAAATTCCTCAACATCGGGCGAAACAGGCGTGCTCTGGTCGCCCAAAAACACATTCGGGCGGCCATATGTGTTCCAGTAGCTTTGGCCCGCGCTGTTAAGCCCCGCTTTGATGACCCCGTGGCTTCTCCCCTTTGCTTCAATCACATTGAGTTTTTCATCCACAACATAACCTATGTGGTAGGCCTTACCCTTGTTTTCGCCATCTTTATGTGTGCGGAAAACCCAATCGCCCTTTTTAAGCTCCTCCCGCTTAATTGGCGCACAAAACCTCAGCATGCCGTTTGCTGAAAGGTCGTTTTTAAAAAGCCCCTTTCTGTTTTGCAAAAAGTACATCCCAAGGCCTGAGCAATCGAATGCGCGCAGCTTTTTTTCATAACCAAGCTTCACCTGCGCCTGCCAGTAGGCGGCTGCGCGGCTAAAGTTATGGTCGTTTTTCTCTCGGCTTTTGATCCAGCTCTCGCTTATTGTGGGGTGAGCCTGCCCCTGCGCGCCCCACACATAAATCGAGTGATTTTCAACCTGCTCGTTGAGGTAGCTAATAAATTCATCCAGCAAACTCATAAGCTCACCTGCTCCCAGCCATAAACGCCCGGCTCCCACACGTTGTTGTCCGTCCAGTTAAGCCAGCGGCAGCCGTTGTGTGTTACCCTTGCGCCCGAAGCATATGTTTCTTCGCTGGTTTTAGGCAAAACCCAAGCGGGCCATTCCTCTGCCGGATCATCGATGCGCACCCAAAGGCTGGGCGCGACATCCGGCGCCCAGCTTGCCTGCGCTGTGTGGGCGGATAGGCAGCGATAAAGCAACCCGTTAAATGAAACCCGCTCGCCTGCAGCATAGGCCGCCGCCTCATCCCACGGCATAAAGAAAGACGGTATTTCTACCGCCTGCTGATCCGTTAAAACCGCGCCGACCTTTGTTATTTGCGCGGCTTTAATTCTTGCGCTGTTTGTCCATTTGCCCATTATTCACTTCCCCCTTCCTCAGGCGTGATGCCCAGCAGCTCAAGCGCTGCGAGCATGTCCTCAGTTTCGTCCTCCGGCGGCACATAGTCCGGGTCGGGGTGGAATGTCCCCGTCTCCATGTCGTATAGCCAGCCCTCGGGTGGCGTGGGCGGAAAAAAACGGTTCTCGCCTTCCTGTGTGGGGTCGTAACCCCAGCCCTCGCGCACATGATCAGGCGCATCAACAAAAACAAAGGCTTCCGGAAACATACCCAATGTATCGGTAGCGCTGTTAAATTGATGCGTTGCATCCCAATGGCAAATATTGCCTGCAATCTGAAATACCTTCATTTGTTACCTCCAATATTGAATAATGCACACTCCGCCGCCGCCATTGCCTCCGGCACCATACGCGCTTGAGCTATAGCCGCCACCGCCTCCGCCAGCAGCGTATCCACCGTTGCCGCCTGCAATGCTGCTTCCATCCGTGCCGCCGTTGCCGCCATTGCCTGAGCTGCCGTAACCGCCGCCGCCGCCGCCGCTGCCACTGCCGCCATTGCCATTTTGACTCCCGCGGGCACGGCCCATGTTTGGCTTGTTGTTATAATTTCAGTCATCATTTTAGAAGGCTCAGGGCCACTTGATCCCCCGCCTCGCCTAACTATCATTCCTTGTGCCATAAAATCACCTCAAGCATACTATTTTGATTGGGATTGCCGTTGTGGGTTTTTCATCAAGGCAGGTCACGGTTATGCTGTTTGCCGCCGCCGTGATATCGTCCACATTAGCCCATGCGGCCTTTTGTTGCCGCGCCGTTGCTGCAGTTGAAGATAGCGCAACATCGGCAATCGGTTCGTCCGTTGCCAATATTCCGCTCACTGCGACCGTCTGCGTATATGGCCCCGTGCCTGCCCATGTGGTTGTGAGTGTTGCTGTGTAGGTTGCTTTGCTTGCCGCGCCAATGTCGCTTAACACCTGCGCCGCTGTTCGTGTAGCAATCAAACCTCCGGTTGTTGTGCGTAAAAAGCGTACGGATGCCGTGCCGATCTTGCCATCGCTGGTGATGCTTCCGTGCGCATGCGCACTATCCGCCTTGCCTGCAAGCAAAGCCTTGAGTTTGCTCCATAAATGCTGGAGCCCGCTTTGATCAAGATATTTCATATTTCCTCCGATCATCCGGCGAGGATCGTGTCAATCTCCGCGCTTGTGAGCGCAACCACATCCGCCGCCGCCATGCCGCCAAGCGCTGTGAGCGCCGCTGCCGCCGTTGTTGCGCCCGTGCCGCCGTTTGTTAGCCCAAGCGTGCCTGTCACACCCGGTGTTATGTTTGCCGAGCCGTTAAATGAAACTGCGGATGTGGAGCCAAGGTTTGTGCGCACCGTGCGTGCTGTTGTGAGCGTTGCTGCGGATGAAACGGATTTTGCGCTGTCCGCCGTGTTATCCGCATTTGCAAGCCCCACATCGGCCTTTGTAAGCGTCACAGCCCCCACCTTGCCCGCCACGCTTTGCACGGGCGATGCGGGTGAGAGCATCTCCTTCCAGTTGGCGAGCGTTGTGGCAGGCTCCGCCGCGAGTATGTAGGTTTTGCTGATGTCGCTGCGTATTGCCACATCACCCGGCTGCGCTGTTAGCGCAAGCATTGCCGCCTGCGTGGCAACGGGAAAGGTTTCTGTTAGCGCGATTGATGGCAGCATAAGCACATCGATCTTGCCGTTTGCGCCAAGCACGGGCACATTACCAGCCGCCGTGCCGATGTTCGCCTTTGCGGCTGTGCCCGCATCGGATATTTTAGCCATCGTGAGCGTTGGAATGTCCGCCGCAAGCAAGCTTGCGCCAGCGGTTACACGGCCCTTTGTGTCGACCGTTACCTTCTGGTAAGTGCCTGCTGTCGCTCCACTGTCCGCAAGGCGGGCCGCGTTTAATGTGCCGCTTGTGATATCCGCCGCGCTGTGCTTATGCCCAGTGTCGGCCTTGCCCGCAAGAAGCGCCTTGAGCTTCGCCCAAAGATATTGCAGGCCTTCTAAATCCAAATATTTCATGTGTTCCCCTTTCATGCGGATAGAACCGCGTCAATCTCAGTTGCTGTAATTTCGCTCATGTCGGGGCCATCGCCCTTTTCGCCCTTGTCGCCTTTGTCGCCCTTTTCCCCCGGCGGGCCGGGTTCAGGTTCGGCATTGTCGCCGGTTACCTTTGCACGGATGGTGATGTCAACCGCCGGTGCAAGGTCGTAGCACACGAATGTGATGCTGCCGTTGTTTGCATCCACTCTGTCGATAAGGTCAAAAGCGATAAGCTCCTCACGTGCCGTGGGAAGATCATCCGATTGAACAACATCGAATATCGGCGCCATATCTTCAGCGATCTTTTCAACAGCGATCGTCTGGCTAAACGGGCCAAAACCCTGCCAAGCCTCCGCGGTCAGTGTGATGATAGTTTCCCACGCCGCATCGATATTCTCCAGCTTCACGTAATGGCTTGGCGGTCTGCCGCCAAGGTGCTCCGCATCATCCACAATGCCGTTGTCGTTGGTGTCGTAAATTTCACGCAGCATGTCGCCGCTGCCATCCCCGCTTGCGCCGCGCTTTGCAATAAGCAGCCAGCATTCGGTGCTTGTGGGAAGAACGCCTTGGCAAGGCTCAATGCAAACATAGGAAGAGCCTTTGTAAGCGACCTTGTTGAGGGGGATGTATTCCTTCTCATGGTCAAAATCCTCCCAAAGATTTAGCGCATCGCCAATGCTGTTTGCATAAAGCGCGGCATCCTGCGCGCCCTGCGCAGCATCGAGCGTTTGTTCGTTGAGCCTGCCAAGCTCCTCCTTTGTTTGCTCCGCCTCAAGCATCAGGCCGACTAAAAGCGGCCATTCATTTGTGGCGGGCAGCGTGTCGCTGTTGGCGATTGCGCGGCGGCACATGAAGTTAAATTTGGCGCTTGTAACGAGCATTTTCTGCTCAAGGCCGGAGAAAACCTGAATTTCAGCCTCCACCAGCCCCGGCGCAAACGAGCTTGTGTAAAGCTCGATCGTGAGCCGGTTTGTTTCAAGCAGGTCGATCGTTACGCCGTTTTCCCTGTTATCCTGCTGCGCTGTTCGCCCATCCGATTTTGAGAAGATCGCGCAAACATAACAATCCGTCAGGTCAACGGGCGCGCCGTTGTCCGTGAGTGTGATTTCAAGCAGGTTGCCATTGTCGCCCTCAACCACCGTGATATCCGGGTTGGCGCTTGCGCGTTTAATATCCAACGCTACCTGAAACCGTTTTGATACCTCAATCATGCGTTGTCCTTTCCCGCGCGCACAAAAAAAGGATGTGTAACATCCTTAAACAAAGCATTATTTCTCTTTTTGCCGCGCGAATATGGGTTGCTGTGTGTGTTAAATTGGAAAAACATTTCCACGCCCCTGGAAACGTTTGTTCCATTATAATCATAACATTCAAGTAAGGGAGTGACAATGTTAGAATAGATTCCTGGAAAACATGGAAAAACAAGGGATAATATTGTGCTTGCGGCAAAGCATATTCACCCGTATACTGGATTAAGGAATAGATATACACAATGCAACACCATGCAGAGCTGCGTCTGCGGTATCACCATAAATTTTTTTATAGGAGATAGCTAAATGACACAAAACGAAAGTGCCGTCTATCTAGTGCTGGAAACGCTTAACATCCCATACGAACGTTTTGAGCATCAGGAAGCCCGCACAATGCTCGATTGTGAAATGATCGATGAAAACATAAACGCCGCGCATTGCAAAAATCTTTTTTTATGCAACAGGCAAGGCACGCAGCCCTATTTGCTGCTTGTTGTGGGCGATAAAGCCTTCCGCACAAAGGATGTTTCGGCGCAGCTTGGCGTGGCAAGGCTCAGCTTTGGCACTGCAGCGCAGCTAAATGCTGTGCTTGGCCTAACGCCCGGCTCTGTTTCGCCAATGGGGCTCATTAACGATTTGCATAAGCGCACCCATGTGCTTGTGGATCGTGAGCTGAGCGAGTGGGAAAAGATAGTTGTTCACCCAAATGTCAACACAGCTTCGATTATATTAAGCACAGCAGATCTTAAGCGCTTCCTCGAATATTGCGGGAATGAAATAACATATGTAGATATTTAATCCTCTCGTAAGAACAAATCCCAATATTATTGCTTAAACGATCAAAAAAGACATATAAAAGAAAATTCACACTTAATAAACACCTAAAATCTGTTTGATTATCTTCAAATGGTCTTATAAATAGGCATCATAGTTTTTTGGGAGTGTGATGCCAAATGTTCAAGTTTGAAAAAAGGAAGGGAAAAACGCTTTTGCGCAAGCTTATTGTGCCTGCGTTGCTGTTTGCGTTGCTGTTTGCTTTTGCCGCGCCAACGTTAGCGGCAAGCGCAGCCTATGAGGCTACGCAGGATATGCTGCTGAGCCGGGTAGCGCTCAAGGTGGAAAAGTATAAAATCAACTATGCGTCGCTTTATAATATCGAAAAGGTCGCGCGCGCCGACTTGCGGGCCGCGGGCGAAAAGGCGCTTGAATCAAAAGGTAAGGTTTTTTTTAACTTTGAAACACTGGTGGATAACAAAATTGTTGGGCGTATCACGGTCAATCCTCATCAGCTTAAATCCAGCGATGGGTATTTGAACATGATGATTGATATAAGCAGCTCTGATGTGATCTCCATGACGACTAAAGCGAAAAATCATTTTCAGAAAAATGTCGCAGTTATAAGGTGCATGGAGGATCATTTCAATATGCCGGTAACAATCGCCGCAAAGGTTGATGTTAGCGGTATGGATAAAGAGAACCTCGTGGCGTATTATTACGACGCCAAAGAGGATACCTTCACCCGGCTTGGGTCTAAGAACTGCGTGGTGGATGAGCTTGGCTTTGTGTATGTTCACGCAAATCAGGCGGGCTACATCGTGGTTGTTGATGCAGCATAATATTGTGGGGGTAGGAAAAAGCCGGGGCTTTCGCTCCGGCTTTTTCTAATCAAGAAATTGTTATGGCTGCGCCATTTTATTCCTTAACCAGCGCGTCAAAAATATCCTGCAGCGCTTCCATGCTGAAATACTCAATCACGAGCTTGCCGCGCTTTTTGCTGCCCTGAATTTTCACCTTCGTGTTCAGCTGCTCGCGCAGGCGGTTTTCAACATCAACAAGATCCGCATCGTAAACCTTTGGGCGCGGCGCGGGCGTCGGGTTTTCATCGCTGCTTTGCTCATTTTGCTGGGCCTGCGCAGCGCGCACAATCTGCTCAAGCGCACGCACCGAGCAGCCGCTTTGCGCCGCCTGCTTTGCAAGGCGTTCCTGCAAAGCAGGATCGCTTAAGCTTGAAAGCGCACGGCCGTGGCCGGAAGAAAGCGTGCCATCGCGCAGCAGCTCCTTAACGGATTCGGGCAGGGATAATAAGCGCAGCGTGTTGGCGATTGCCGGGCGGCTTTTTGAAAGCCTGCCCGCAACCTCCTCCTGCGTGAGGTCGTGCTGCTTCATCAAAAACGAAATTGCCGCCGCTTCTTCAACGGGGTTGAGGTTTTCGCGCTGTATGTTTTCAATAAGCGCGATTTCGTGAATCTGCTCGTCATCATAATCGCGCACAACAACGGGCACTTTTTCAAGGCCTGCAAGCTTGGCCGCGCGAAAGCGCCGCTCGCCTGTGATTATGAGGTATCCATCCTCAACGGGGCTAACAACTATGGGCTGCACCATTCCGTGGAGCTTTAACGAGCCCGCAAGCTCCTCAAGGCGCGCCGCGTCAAATTGTTTTCGGGGCTGTGTAGGGTTCGGGTGAATATCTGTGATCGGCAGTTCGCGTGCGTTTTGGTTTGCTGCGGGGTTGTAGTCGCCCAGCAGCGCATCAAGCCCACGCCCAAGGCCGCCGGGTTTTCGTGCGCCAGCCATAAGCTCTATTCTCCTTTGGGTTCTTCATTTTTTAGCAGTTCCTCGGCTAGCTTGCCGTAGGCAACAGCGCCGCTGCTTTTAGGATCGTAAACGCTGATGGGCATGCCAAAGCTTGGCGCTTCGCCCAGGCGGATCGATCGCGGGATCACCGTGTCGTAAACCTTGTTCCGGAAAAACTTCTTAACCTCGGCCACCACCTGCGCTGAAAGGTTAGTCCGCGCATCAAACATGGTGAGCACAACCCCTTCCACCTCAAGCTCGGGGTTGAGGTTTGTGCGCACCAGCTTAACGGTGTTCATCAGCTGCGAAAGCCCCTCAAGCGCGTAGTACTCGCACTGGATGGGCACAAGCAGCGTGTCCGCAGCGGTGAGCGCATTGAGCGTCAACAAGCCAAGCGATGGTGGGCAATCCACAAAAACATAGTCAAACTCGGTGGTTGTTGCAGCAAGCGCATTTTTGAGCACACGCTCGCGCGCCATTATGCTCACAAGCTCAACCTCCGCGCCTGCAAGGCCAATTTGCGCCGGAAGCAGGTATAGCAGCGGTATGCTTGTTGGGATGACTGTTTCATCAACCGGCGTGCGGTTAATAATCACATCATAAACCGAGTGCGTGAGAGATTCCTTGTTTACGCCCAGCCCGCTGGTAGAATTACCCTGCGGATCAAGGTCGATCAACAGCACGCGCCTGCCGCGCTCCGCCAGGCAGGCCGAAAGGTTGATTGCCGTTGTTGTTTTGCCGACGCCGCCTTTTTGGTTGGCGATTGCTATGATTTTTGTCATAGTTCCTCCTTAGACTGTTAAAAAGCTAAAAGGCCACAGTAAAAACAGATTGCTTTTTGAGTAATTATAATTATATGGCATATTTTCCTGAATGTACAGCCATATAAATTGTTTCACGTGAAACAATTTATATGTTTCCGTATATGTTTCACGTGAAACATCGTTTTGCCCGCTGCATATATGTGTAGCGTTTTAAGGTCAGGTTGGATATAATAGCGAATGTAGCGGCGGAAGAATAACCAATATCTGCCGCAAAGTAAAGGAGCAGCGCCAATGCACGAAATTTCCCCCGCATGGCTTGCCATGTGGACAAATAAGCTCACATTGCGCAAATACAAGCTTGCCACAAAAAAGCTAAGCAGGCCGGTGTCTGTTTTGCTGCTGAGCGATCTTCATGGCGCGGGTTTGGGCGCGGAGCAGGAAAAGCTATTTAAAAACGTCAGGCAAATAAATCCGGATTTTGTTTTGCTCGCCGGGGATATTGTGGACGATGAGCTCCCCTACCCGCCTGCTTTTGCGCTTTTAAAAAAGCTGGGCAAAAACTATCCCTGCTTTTATGTAACGGGAAATCATGAGTTTTGGTGCGGCAGGCACAGGAGCGTGCAGGATCGCCTAAACGAAATGTCTGTGGAGGGTTATGCCCACACGGGTATGCAGGCCAGCTTAAACAAAAAGGCGTATCGCCTGAAGAATAGCCTGCACCGCGATGGCGGCACGCGCGAAAAGCATCCGGATGCCTACCCGCATGGTGTGAATTCGCTTAAGCGTGAGCTGGAGGGTTTGGAAATCACCGTGCTTGAAGGCAAGTGCGCCACAATCAACATTAAGGGCGCGCGCTTTAATATTTGTGGCGTGGATGATCCTGTTGCGGGCGAGGATGTTTACATTGAGCAGCTGGCGGCTGTCAAAACATATTGCAGGCCGGATGCGTATAATATTTTAATCGCGCACAGGCCCGAGCGGATTGAGCAGCATTTGAAATTGGGGTTCGATCTTGTTGTTTCCGGCCATGCTCATGGCGGCCAATGGCGGCTGCCGGGTTTAGTTAATGGCGTGTTTGCGCCCAATCAGGGCATTTTTCCGCGCTACGCGGGCGGGCTTTATCGTTTTGAAGAAACGAGCCTTGTTGTAAGCCGGGGCGCGTGCAAAAAAAATACGCGTGTACCGCGTATTTTCAACCCGCCGGAGCTGGTGGTTATAAACATCATGCCAAATTAAATGTAGGGGCGAACAGTGTTCGCCCCTACGAATGTCTTTCCAGGTTTTATTATTCAACAACCGTTCCTATCAACTCAAAAGTTTCATAGCTCACAAGGTATTGTTTCCACTCCATCATGTCGCTTGCATCAGTCACAATCACAACGGCTTCAAACTCCGTGGTGGTGCTTTCGCCCTCCTCCGGCTGGTAGGTGTATGTTGAGCCATACTCCAGCGTTATCCAGAAGCTGTCGGCATTTTTAGTCGCCTTGCGCGAAACCTTACCCTTAACAGCATCAAGCGCCTTGTCATACTCCTCATCAGTGAGCACACCGGCAACTATGGCTGAGCTTGCGTTTGGCATCATCGAATCTGCGGATTCTCCACTATCGGCCTCCCCGGTAAATGCGCGATCTTCCGCTTCGGGCTCATCTGCCGTTGCGATGCCAAGCTCATTATTCATCGGCGAACTATCCATCGCCAGCTCAGGCGCGGCAGCCTGCGGTGCTGCCTGCTGCGAAGCATTGTTTTTTGCCGACATTCCGGCGCCGCTAAGCAGCGTGGAAAATGGCCGTGTGATTAGCATCAGCAAAGCCACGGCCGCAACGCTTGCAAGCGGCAGCACAAGCTTTCTTATATTTTGCA
>JAJDHH010000031.1 GCA_030266105.1 Eubacteriales bacterium OttesenSCG-928-K08 | reverse complement strand
TTAATTTCCGTGCTACAAGCAAGCTCAATGGCGTAGCTTTCGCCTGCGTCATCCTGATAGGATATGGTATATGTACCATTGGTTTTCCCATAGCTTTCGCTATACCCTTCGGTCATAGAGAGCATGCCGATAAACACCTTCATCTCGCCATTTCCAGCCTCACCGGGGAGAATATCCCCTAAAAACACGCTGGAGGTGGGGAATAAGCCCGCACCGGTCAGCGTGATGGTGACGTTGCGAAGCGTACTCTTGCCGATGTTGAATACGTTGGCGGGCAGCGTCACCGTCTCACCTGCGGTTATTTCCTTGGGCAAGGCAATAGGATCATACGAGATGTCTGCGGGCTGCGTAACCGCAACAAGGAATTGTCGCGTGGCGCTATAAACGCCACCATACAAGTCCACATAATCCAGCGTGATAAAGAAGGGCTGGTTCCCGGCCAGCACATCCTTTGTGGTTTTGAGCTGGAAGCTGGCAGTATCCGTCCCCCCGCTTGCGATGGGGTCGAGCAGAATGGCGTTGTTGGTTTCCACAGGCAAAATGCCGATTACCTCGCTGCCATAGCTCACACGGACGCTCCGGGCGCGAATGCTGCCGATGTTCTCAATCGTAAATTCCACCGAAAATGTTTCCTCCCCACCCACGGCGTTGGGGGTGATGCTGCATGCGCTAATAAAAAGCTCCGGCTTGTGTACCGTCTCCTTCTCCGGTGCCGCGTTAGGGTTCGGTGGGTTTTTGCCGTCCGCGATCCTTACATGCACGGTAAAGCTCTGCTGCGCCTGCATGCCGTTTGCGTCCAGGTAGTTCGCGTGGAGCACTACGGGGTATGTGCCGTTAAGCCGCCCCTCTACAAGAGGAATATCCAGCATAAACAGGTATTTTCCGCTTTTCCCCTTTACGGTCTGAGCGTAATTCCCAAATTGAAAGGGGCTGTTTTCCACGGCTCCCAAATCAGCCGTTACGCTGACTTCATTGCGATACGCACGGCCGATGAGCGGCAGCACGATGTGCGCGATCCCATCGCGTACGGTGGGCGAATACCCCTGCGCGTAAGTTTGCTCCATTCCATCGTAGCGCGTGGCATCGTCTATGCGCAGGGGCGAAACAATCAGCAGTTCACTTTCCTCTGCCAACGCGGGTAGGGCGGGCAGTAGCGTCAATAGTATAAGCAGGCAAGTAATTATCGTTTTTCTCTTTTTCATATCGTTACTCCCGTATCATGGTCATAACGCCCGCATCCATTTCGCAGACGGTATCGCATAGCTCAGCAATGTCTAGTTGATTGTGGCTGGCGAGTAATATGGTTTTGCCCTCGGCCTTGAGGCCCTTGAGAAGCGCACGCATCTCCCTCACGCCGTGCTTATCCAATCCGTTGAATGGCTCATCCAGTATCAGCAGCTTTGGGCCTTCCATAATAGCCTGCGCGATGCCCAGCCGTTGCCGCATACCGAGAGAATATTTGCCTACCGGCTTTTTCATACTTGGATCAAGACCCACGCGGCGTATGGCTGTGGCGATTTGCTCCAACCCTATTTTCTTATTGAGCGCTGCCAGTATCTCCAAATTCTTCACGCCTGTATATTGGGGTAAAAACCCCGGTGTTTCAATAATCAGCCCCAAATCCTCCGGGAAATCTACATCGCGCCCTATCCGCCTGTCGTTGACCACGATACGACCTTCGGTGGGCAGGAGAAACCCGCAGATGCATTTCATCAGCACGGTCTTGCCCGAGCCGTTGTTGCCCACGATGCCGTGAATCAGCCCCGCCTCGAATTGACGTGTTACACTGTGCAGCACCCGCTCCTTGTTGAAATCGCGGGATACGTTTTGTATGTCGATGGCAATACGCATATTAGTTCTCCTTCCACACTTCGCAATAGTCGCATGGCCGCGCTGCCGCTTGCCCTACTTCTTTGCTCAGTGGACTTCCGGCTCGCTTCATCCGCCACCGGCGGCGCTACGCCTCCGTCCCGCTAAACACGAAATTATATCTTCGTATCGCTCGTAGTGCCAATAAAAAGCATCCAATAATCAATACTCCAAATATGAGACAGGTCTGCCACATGCGGGGGAGAAGGTCGTACCCGAAATTGTGCATGTGGTAGGTGGCGTGGTTTAAGGGTGATAGCCAGCCTACAGCAACATTGGCCTTGTACATCAGCGCATCCGGCAGCTGGAATATTACTTTCAACAGCTGCGGGTTGAGCAAAAAGCCATACAACGAAAACCCCAGCACGCCCACGATACCCGCAAGCTGCCCCTTCCAGATATTGCAGCATAGCATGATGAACGCCATCAGTAGCGCATACAGCAGCATGAGCAGGAATATCGTTCCCATGCAGGCATAGGGGGTGGACATCTCCAGCGTTTTTACGAGGGCGGGCAGCGCCACCTTCTGTCCTGCACCGGAGTAGCCGAGGATCGCCGCCGTCTCGCTCCACATATCGCCAATGAAGGAATTTCCCATGCATACGAGCGATGTGGAAATGAGAATAAACACGAGATACATGCACGTAGCCAGCGCTACATACAGCGCCTGCCCCATCATCCATGTCCTGCGGTCGATGCGGGAGAGGTAAAACGGCGTACCTGCCGAGAGAAAGGGCATATCCGCGAACAGCAGCAGGAGCAGCAGCGAGGAGAGCAAAATCGAGTTGCTATCCCCAAATGTCCACACAAACGCCTCCACAATCTGCATGGTGGCATCGTACTCATGAGCAAAGCGTACCGCCTTATCCGAGAGCAAAAAGCACAGCACAAAGGCCAATCCGAATGTGATAACGATGCGCGGATTTTTGTGCCATTGGCGGAAGTTGTAGCGGGTGACCGCCCAAGCCTGCGATAGTTTCTTCATGGCTCCACCAGCTTTCTACGAACCCAAAGCGCAAATATGCAACATACAATGCCTGCGAACATGAAAAGTAATATAACCGCACCCCATGCACCAAACGCCCAGTGCGGCGATGGATTGAGCCACTCCTTCGGATACAGCACATACAGCTTGTCAAAATACCGCTCGTAAAGGATCACAAGCACATAGCAGATCACGAAAGGCCCGGCATACGCCATGTACCGGCTTTTGGTGATCGAAGCGAGCAAGAAGCCCACGAGCGACCAAAAAGCGCCCGAAGTAAAGATCAACATTAGCTTTTCTGCTACGCGTAGCGCTATGCCCTCCATGGGTTTGCCCACGGCCTCTTTGGGCAACAGGAGCAGCGTAAGAACGATATATCCAATAATTGCCCCCAGCAGGACGCATAACCCGCCGGAGAACCCGCAGGCTGCCGTTTTCCCCGCGATGTATTGTCCCAAGCCAGAGCGAGGCAAGTATGCCTTGATGTAGCCGCTTTTACTATCATCCACATACGCCGTGGTGTAGGGCAGCGTACATAATACCGGCAGCGCCAGCATGCAGCCGTTGGAGGATAAGGCAGCTAGAAGCAACTCCATGTGTGTTCCGTATGACAGCAAATTTTCTGAACGAAATGCCGCTAGTAGGCTTTCTACGCCGGAAAGGAGGATGACTGCCGCCATGCCAAGCAGCGCAATCAAAAAGCTGCGGCACAGTATGGCTTGCTTCATGCTGGCGGCAATTGTCTTACTCATTCCTGCTGCTCCTTTCTGAAACGACATGCACCAGATACCCCCATTGTAAGAAAGCGCCGGGGAATTGTCGTTACCATCCTGTTACCGAATTGTTATCATTGACAGGAGGAATAACTTTCCTCCGATTCATCACAAAAGAAAACATACATGTAGTAAAAATGATTGTGACCGCCTAATACAGACGGCCACACATCTATTTATGCACGCTCTACCGACCTGTTCTCGTATTGATTATGCTGCCGTCTATTGCGTTGATTGACAGACAAATCTCGTTACACCCTGCATAACGCGGGGAATAGTAGCGATCGCCATTTTTTTCGACCTGCGTTTCATGCCCATAGAAATTCCATGCGGGAACATATGTGCCGCGATCAATAGAGCCACTTTCTGTTACGCGTTGCAAGGATAGCGAAATATAGATGATATCTATCTCAAGAGCCTTTAATGAAAACTGAGTTTTCATCTTGCCATATTCCTTTGTCATAGCCTCTTCGAGCTTTCGTTGAATTTCGTTGAACGGCAATAGCTTCGCATCACTGTTGGAAACACGGGTAATGGTATGCGGTGAATACCAATACACCCGGATGATACCCGTGTCATCAACGATAACCTCCATCAGCTCATACGCCCAGCTTTTTGTTTGCATAGCGCCGGTTTGCGTCGCCGATTCGCCGAAAACTGTAGCAGTGGGCACGCCATTGATAGATCGTGTACAAAGGAATTTGTAAGCATACCTACTTGCTTTGCCTGACGCACCTGGAGCGTTCTTTGCATCATGCACCAAGTAGGCGTCAGCAATCATCAAGCCGGTGTCTTTGACAAGTGCATGTACCTTTTCAAATGCTTTTGATGGAGAAGTGCTCAATTTTCCGCTTGCTTCTTTAGGCAGCTTGGAGTCTTTCGATATTCTGCATACAGGATAATCCGAATAATCGTGTAAGCCCCGTTCCGTCCAAAACATAACATTGGCTCTTCTTGTGTCTATTGCGGATCGAGGAGAAGGGAGATTTATCGCATTAAATACCGTCTTTCCATCCGCCGACTGTAAAGAAAGACCGGTTGTAGAGTAAGACACCATTACGCCGTTATCTGTGAAGTTTGATTGCATGCCGCTCAGAATCCCATTGCTGCGATTACCCGATGAGTCATACATGTCCAACTCCCCACATAGTCTATCGAATAGCTTTGTTATCACATCCTGCGAGAAATCGGCAGGCTCTGCCTCTGCAACAGGCATTTTTTCTGAAGTGGGAACCAGTACATCTGCATTGATGTTTACTTTTAGCCAGCCATCAACAGCAGTGAATGCACTTGTAAGATGCGAAGGAATCCCATGTTTTGTTGCCAATGCGGACGACTGCAACCCGCGTTTTGATACGAGCTCGATTTCCGTAGGCTGCCCCTGCTCTTGTGATTCGCCATCCAATGATGCATTATTCGCCAAGGTTGCATTTACTTCCATTTCAACAACTGCTGTGGGCGTTGGCTCAATGCTTGTTTCAGGGTTGGCGCTCTCAATTTCCATATCAGGGTTACTGATAGGTGAAGCGGGCGTTTCTTGCGTAGCAGGAATAGATTCTCCCGATTCTATATGTACAGTAACATCCGGCGTATCGTTTGAGGCAATATGGCATCCATAAAGGGTTAGTGCCAATAGGCATATCATAAGCGCCATCGTTACATGTGCGCTGCGCTTGATCAGTAATTGAAATTTCATGAATCGTTTCCTCCATGGTCAAAATCGAAATTTTAATATCCGTTCCAAGGATCGATAATGCTTCCGTCTATCGCGTTGATTGTCATAAGGGGAACAGGCCCATAGGCGTCGTTTGACGTCGACGTTCCATCCGGCAAAAATGTGGTCAGCCTGCCATAAAAATTCCAAGTAGGGATAAGCAAGCCCTCGGATACAGAGTTCTGCTCGCTAATGCGCTGCAAGGAAAGTACGGCTTTGGTGACTTCAATTGTTGCTTTATTAGCTTCTGAGCCCTTGAACTGCGGCTCATATTGCACCATCATCATTTTTTCGAAGATTTCTACAATCGTATCAAACGGTTGCATCTGTGAGTTTTGCACAACAATCTCATTCACAGAAAGCGGAGCGCTCCACCGAAACATGGCAACGCCTTGTTCGTCCAGATAAAGTAGCATTTCCTCATAAAACCATTCTCTGCTATAAAAATCATCGTTAGCGGCGGATCGGCTGTGAAAGAACGTATCACTGGTTACCTGCACGCCTTGCACTACACGGGAGCAATGTATCTCATATGCTTGTACTTGTGGGGTTTGCGAATAATAGTCTTCCAGACTGGCCAATGCTTCCCTGTCAACCATCAACTCCAAAATATCTTTGGGCAGGTGGTTTGATATGAGCCACACCTTCGTTACGGCCATATCATGCAAATCGATAGCTTTCAAAAACGCATCGGCCTTTGCCTTCGCTTCTTGTGGAGAGAGTGTAAGAATATTTTCTGCAATATTGTTGCCGCTGAGGGCTTCGTTGGTTACATCAGCCACAAGTGAAGCACCTCTTATGATTCGCGGCAATTTTGTGGATACCATTTCATCCCGCACATATTCGATGGTTGCTTGCCTAGTATAAACATCATACGCAATCCCGGATTCTTGCTGGACAATTTCCTGCGGCTCTAGCATGTGTGCGTCTTCGTCATTTTGGACAGCCAATGACATACCGCCGCCATTCGCTTGCGATGTAATGCGGAGCGATCTGCCTTGAAGCTGTGTTGTTGCATGCTCCGGCGCAAGGTCTTCCGGGGCAGTGAGTAACATTTCCTGCCATTGAAGAATTTGTGCTTCCAGCGAAGAACGGGTTTCCGCGTGAAGATCTTCATTTTTCAGTTCGATTTGCGCATCAAAAATCAGATGTTCTATTCTGGATTTTGTCAGCTCTTTGGGTGGATGGTATAATTCGTTGCCCTCAAAGAGCGTGGCGACTAGCGTATCGATAAACTCCTGCTGAAAATTCGCAGCTTCAACGCGTGCAACAGGGAGTGCATTGCTTTGTGGGATATGAACACGCGCATCCATTGAAATGGTTAGATTTCCTTGCGCGCCATGGAGTTCCTTTTGATAGCTTTCGGGTATCCCGTATCTATTGTGCAGAGACTGCACGCTTGTAGCGGAACCATCCTCTGCAATGTGTTCCGTTTCGCTAGCCGCCTCAATCATTCTTTGCGTATTTTTCTGGACAACAATCTGCTGTTCCGGCGTAGGCTGGCAGCCAACGGCAAACATACAAAGCGCAAGCAATATCAGCGAATATTTTCTCATTGTCTGGCCTCCTTTCATACTTGATGCACCAAGGATAGCATGAGCCATATCATCAAGTACGCAGCAAGATGTTAGCAAGATGTAATTTTATTGATCGAACTGGAATGTAATGGCTGTTCCCTCATTCAGCTGGCTTTGGATGCTTAGACTGGCATGATGAAGCTGTGCAATGCGATTTACCAATGTAAGTCCCAGCCCAATGCTCCCGGTCTTTTTGCTTCGAGATTTATCAACCATATAGAATGGCTGTGTAATGAAAGAGAGCTCCTTTTCTGGAATGCCCTGGCCATTGTCCGTCACAACAATTCGATTTTGAATGGCTTCTATGGAAACCTTACTTGCACCGGCCTTACGAGCATTGTCAAAAAGATTGATGCACATGCTGGCCATCAGATCTATATCCATATAGAACCGCTGATTCGTATGGCATAGATCCAGCGAAATATTCTCGAGGGTGCATATTTCTTTTATTGTGCGCGCTACGGTTTCAAAAAGCGCGATGACAGGGGTCTCTTTCAGCAGGATGTCTTCGCCCTCGGTAAGGTGAATCAGGCGGATCATCTTTTGTGTGAGCCTTTCTAAACGGGCGCACTCTTTTCTGATATAAGAAGTAACCTCATACCGTTGGGCTTCGTTTAGTTTTGTGCGTTCAAGTGTTTCAGCGTTTGCCATGATGGCGGTCATGGGCGTTTTCAACTCGTGCGTAAGCGCTGCGATTAAAAGGCGCTGCTCATCCGATGTGTCTTTTAATGCTTGAACATGGGATTGCACCGCGTCCATCATCGCATTGAAGCTTTCTGTGAGCGAAGCGATTTCATCGTTGCCTTGGACTGTGATGCGCCCCTCATACTCCCCGTCAACCATTTGGGAAGCTTTTTCTTTGAGCGCCTCCAGCGGCTTGAGTGTTTTATAAGTTGCAAGGTATAAAATCAAAGCCAATAGCGCAAACGAACCTAAGCAAATGCCGATATATTGGAAAGTCAAAGTACGTAAGGTTTCATAAAGCATTGTGATATTACGTAGGATTGAAACGGTGTAGGTATCGTCTCCAAAGTTGACATCCGTTGAAGCGAGGATAAAGTCCCCTTGCGTGGTACGAAGCGTGCAATAGGAAAGTTGCATCCCAAAAGCGCCTTGTGAGGAGGGGATCATCTGCGTTTTGTATAGGAAGGGATCCACGCCGGTGTTATTATGAAGCGTCTTTTGCTCTTGAGACAATATAAAGTCGGTATTCCCAATTGCAGGACTGCTGTACTGTTGGAACAGATAAAGGACGAGGCTTTTTTTTGCTACCTCGGATAAGCCTTGGTATTCCGCATTTGTTACCGCATTGACATAAGTAACACGCAGCATCCCCAAATCAGCAATTGCACTGTCTACAGAAACCTGCATGTTTCTTTTTGAGGTTGCATTTAGCAAAAGAGCGCCACATAACAAGAGTGTCGCTCCGGAAAGAAGGATGGAAAGAAAAGCCAGCTTGATTCGAATTTTCATGTAATTGTCTCCAGACGATAACCGATTTTGGGGACGGACACGATCGCAAGTCCTGTTTTTTTGCGCAATTGAGCAATATGCACATCCACAGTCCTTGTTTCTCCGATATAATCGACACCCCACAATTCTTTCAACAGCTTTTCGCGAGAGAGTGCAACATTCTGATTTCTAGCCAATAATACAAGAAGATCAAATTCAAGCGGTTTCATGGGTATTGCCTGCAACTCTTTATAGACGGTTCTTTCTGCAATGTGAATGTCGATATTACCGATCTGCATGTGATTGGACAACGCACCATAGCGGCTTAAAACCTTTTCAATTCTCACAAGGAGCTCTAGAATTTCAAATGGCTTTACGATATAGTCTTCTGCACCTGCCTGTAAACCCCGCAATTTTGTTCCGAGATCGTTTTTTGCGGTTAAGTAAATTACAGGTATCCCGCGTTTGTGTAACGGCTCGTATAGCGACAGGCCGTCCATGCCGGGCAACATGATATCCAGCAAAGTCAAATCGAAGTGCTTCCCTGAATCTAAGATTGCAAGCGCTTCCAAGCCGTCATATGCTGGGACCGGATCATATCCCGCCACGGAAAGGTTCATGCAGATTGTTTTGTTGATTGTTTCATCATCTTCTACGACAAAAATCCTAGCCACCGTATCACCGCCTCTTTCTTAGTTTAGCGTGTCGAACATAATCAAGGCTTCAACAACATGTAAACAACATGTAAATGCTTTTGCGATTACATATTTGACAATATACTAAAGTTTGAAAGAAAACGCAAAAAGTGGTGTTCGTTGACCAATTCGCGAATATGAATTATGATGAAGATGTCCTTGCAACTCCAATCATCGCAGTTTGTGATGGGGCCAGCAGCTCATGGTTTGCAGGGATTTTTTATATATCGCCTTTTATTTTATTATAGTCATCCATGTAAAGGGGATTTTTTTATCGTCTACCAGTTCCAGCAGCGGCGGGGTGAGTTCTGTGAGACGGATGTAACGCTGAATTTGTCGACCGCTTTCACCTGTATCTTTGCCAATAATGTCCGCACTCTCTAAATTCCCGACAACTTGTCGGGGATTATCTTTTGATGGCCGCCCAGCTTGTCTACGCATCGCTTCCAGCCGCATTTTGTACGCAAACGCCTTTTCGCTTGATTGCCTGTGTTGCGTTTAATTTATGCTTCAATGTGGATTGCAATTTATCCTTATTAGGCGCACCTTTCATCACGCTGAACAGTTTTCGCATGACTTTACATACCATTTCATCGATTCGGTCGGATTGATATGTAGCCTGACCGTCGCAATCGCAAAGTTTTCGACTTCTATGATAACAAGCGTATTTAGTCTGCTCTACGGAATATTCAGTGCCATCTGTTCGCAAATATCGATCTTGATAGCGCGTTGTAACAATCCGGCTTCCGCAGTGTGCGCAGAAAATGTTACCCGATAGCATCGCTTTACCCTTAGTATTCATAGAAATACGGCGCTTGTTGCTATCCGCGGTGGAGCGTTGGTTGAGTATGAACTGTGCCCGCTGGAACAGGTCATCATCAATGATGCGAAGAGCCTGATACGCTTCCGATGTTGCTTCTCCATTAACCAGATACCCGCAATAGCGTGGATTACGCAATATCCTGTTTATGGCCATACTTTGAAATTTGCAGCCCTGATGTGTTTGCAGGCCTCGGTCATTCAGCTGTTGTGCCATACGATAAGAACCAATGCCCTCGTGAACGGTCTTTAAGAATATCTCTTTGACGATTTCAGCTTCAAATGGCTCGATATCAATGTCAGGGATTTTGCTACCCTTTTTGTTCATGCGGCCTTTATCCACGAGTTGATACCCATAGGGGACAGGGCCTCCGGTGTAGCAGCCTTCCAATGTAAGCTGCTGCATCCGCGTTTTGATGCGCATAGATGTTTTTTCGCTTTCACCCGAAGCCTGCCAGAAACGTATGTGATTTGTTAGCTTATCGACGTGATTGTCGAACCGCTGTTCGCCTTCCTTGACGCTCCATACCTGAATACCATGCTTGACAAACCATTCCACAACAAACGGCGTTTCATCATCAATTCTGCCGATTCGATCAAACATGAATACAAGAAGAATATCGAATTCATTCTTCTTGGCGGCTTCCTTTAAGTCCTGAATTGCATCCCGATCTTTTGCAGATACTTTGAAGCCTGATACACCTTTTTCCTCGAATTCTCTTACAATTTCCCAGCCCTGCTCTTCGGCAAACGTTCTGCATGCCAGCCTTTGCATTGGGATATCATCTTTCTGCTTATCGACTTGGCCTAACGTAGATACTCGGTATAATGTGTTGACTTTTCTCATAGTGTGTTCTCCCGCACAGATAAAAGTACGAGATTACGCTGTTTATGCAGTTTTCAAGGTGCATTGAATAGGATTATTATAAAACCTTGATTGGAATGAATGCAAAAAAACAAAGCGCAACCTGTATATTCGCTTCCATTTCAATTCGCCAAATCGAGAAGCGCTTCAATTCTTGCTTCATAGGAAGCTGTCAGAATATCTGCGATTTCTTTGCGTATATTTGGTTTTGGTATTTCAGAAAAATGAAGTATGACATCGATACCGTCTATGCGTAAGCAAAGCATAGGCTTTTCTTTTGCGTATTCTAATCTCATCGCCGTGTCCTCCTATGCGAAAATAATCAAAAACCAGGCGACGGTCTGCTGAATGGTATTTTTGCACATCATGCATTCCGCCGCTTGGTTGCATCGTTTCTTGCACTTTATTCGCCGCTGCTCCCCAAGTGCAGGCGATAACTTGACCTGGCCGCAGCAAACGGCCACACTGGAATTTCACCACCCCCGCAACGCGCGGGCCGCAATCTGGAACCTAATCTCGACTTTGCGGGCGTATCACTGCTGTTGGAGTCATGGCAGTCCCTTTGCTAAAAGGGGGGGCTGCAATTCGGGCTTGTCGCTCGCCGCCTTCGATGCGATCGTTCTTTACGGATGGGCATGTCCGCAGGCGGGTCATGGCGCGCCCTTTTGCGCTTTTGCCAACAGCTAACGTGGTCAAGTTATCGGATATGAAGTTTTCAAGGTACAATGGATAGAATTTTGAGTTCGCACTAATTCATTAAGAAAAAGCCCCTCACTATAAGGCAGATTTAAGGAGCGATTGTTAAGTCTATAGAAGCAACTTTTTTAGATTCTTTTTTGCTGCGGCAATTGAAAAGTGAACTGCGGACTTGCTTACACCTTCCAGTCGTGCAATTTGCACCAAACTCATATCAAAGAAATACTTGAAAATCAGTCGCCGCCTCTGAATTTCAGGTAACTGCTCGAGTGCCGAATATAACTGCCTGCATAGCATTGTGCTTTCCCAATGCGCTTCTGGCCCGAGTGAAGGGTCAGCATACGCATCTTTTACCCAGTCAAGAGGAATTACACCGTGATATCTGTCTCTTTCATACTGGGCATGTTCATCTCGTTTTGATTGTTGATAGACATTGAATATTTCGTCGGATACTTCAACAGTGATCTCGTTTTCGTGGGATCCTCTTATTTTTATTATTTGCATTTAATTACCTCCAAATCGTTATTGAAAACCAGTTGGAGGTAGTGGGCGGGTCACGACAGCTTGTAAAGCTAATTGAGCATAAAAGTCTGGTCACGACCGTAAATATGGGCCAGCAAAAAAATGCCGCAACCCTTGACAAGATTGCGGCAATTTTGAAAATGATTAAAATGAAGTTCAATATGGGTGGCAGTGAAATTTGTTCCTTACTTAGCGCGCCTAATCATTTATGCTCATAAAAGCAAGAAACCGACATTGCGCTGCAAATAATTCAGATTCCAGACATAGCAAAAAAGCACCCATATTCCTTAGATGATGTTTAGCTCAAATTCTTTTGTTGTCAGTTCTTCGGAATACCGACTTGTGATTATTTGTGACAAATGCTTTAGTCTTGCCGCTAAAACGAGTGATGCACATAATATCCCGGTCTTCCTGTATCATATATACACACTAGCAATGAAAAATATGATGGTAAATGTGGGATAATTGATGAGTGGGAGTGATGTGGTCAAAGCTACAAAAAACCACAATCTTTTTGATGATGCGCTCCAGCGTTACAACGACAAGCAGAAACAGGCTGACAGGCGGATTGATAATAATTATGAGAAAATCCGCACCGGAAAACAGGAAAACTTTTCCACGAGTTTATCCTACAAATCTGTAACAAGGATACTATGGCGGCGATTTCGGAAGGTGACCAGCTTGCCCGCAGAATGTGATTGTATTATAATACATAGTGTGCGCACAACAGCGCTACTGCGTTTGTTTTTGTTCAAAACGGCCAATCTGCATAAACCGCTGGGGAATTATAATGAAAGACAATCTCTATTCAATCGGCAAGGTGTCCAGAATTATGGGCATTTCTGTACCACTCCTCCGGCATTATTGCGATGTTGGCCTCATTAAACCTGAATATGTGGATCCTGAAACGGGCTACCGCTACTTTTCGTTTAACCAGTTCCATTATCTTGACCGCGCGAGGTATCTTCTAAAATGCGGCTTTAAGCTCAAGGAAATCAAAGAAGTGCTCGTAAACAACGATATCGCCTTGCTCGTTTCGCTCATGAGCGAAAAAAGGGATGAAAAGCGGAAGGAAATCCAAGACGCGCGCGATGTTATCGACACACTTGATTGGTACAACGACTATTTTTCGCACCGCGAGGATGAGGAGGACAAAACCTCCTATTATGTCAGACGATTGCCAAAGCGCTATCTTATTGCTATCAAATGCGATGAGGACTATACCCACCAGCAGTTTTATGAGCGCTTTAACCAAATGAAAAACAGCGATCCATACAAAAGCCTAAAATACTACCGGCAGTTTACGGCGATTGTGGACTATCATGCGTTGATGAAAAAAGAAATTAAACGCTCCTACACCGGAATGGTGGCGCAAAAACCGCCGGGCTTCAAAACGGAAAACATAATCGAGCTTCCGGAAGGGAATTATTATTGCTTTAAAGCTCCCGTTTTAAGTGCGCGCTGGAATCCATATATATTAACGATGCTTTTGAAGGAGCATAAAGTTCCAAAGCTGACTATCACCAGCGAATATGAAAACAGCCTGCAGAGTTATTCGGAATGCCTGCACGAGGTTCAAATGCTGTTTGAGGACTGAAGGCAGGGATTAGCGCAATGCTTTTATATTGCTTTTTCGATATTTTTAAGCCCTCTTTGTTTGCCGCAAGGAGGGCGCTTTTATGCACAATGGAAATGCATGCATAAAAACTCTTATTAATTTGCTGTTGACTCTCAAATCGTTGTAGAGTTTATACTAAAACCACAAACACTGCAGTGAGATGTCGGTATACCATAAAATTGACACATGTCTATTTAGAATAGAACTTTGCACTACAATTTGTTGGAGGACATTGCTTTGAACGAGTACGCAGAAATTACACAAATGCTTTCCAAGGGGACTGTCGTACAGGGCCTTGATTTTAACAACCCGCTTGTTTTTCCTTTTTTCCCGGCAACCGCGTTTCGTAAGCGCAGCCTTACGGAAGCTATGGATGCAAGCATTTCCCCGTTTTCTTACATCAGGATAAACAATCCCAACCGCGAAGCGCTTGCCGAGGTTGTCAACTATCTGGAGCAGGGCGAAAAGTCGCTGATTTTCTCGGCGGGCATGGGTGCAATCAGCACTACGCTTTTTGCGCTGCTGGAGCCTGGTGATGAAATCATTTGCAATAGGAACATATATGGCGAAACGCACAGGATAATGTCGGTCATACTCAAAAAATTCAGAATAAGCACAAATTTTGTGAATTTTGACGATATTCAAAACATCCGCGATGCGATCACGCCTAAAACAAAGCTGATCTATTCAGAGGTTTGCTCGAACCCCGTGCTGCACGTTGCGGATGTTCCAGAAATCGCAAAAATAGCGCACCAAAACAACTGCTTGCTGATGATAGACAATACTTTTACAACGCCGATTGCAATCAAACCCTTTACTTTGGGAGCGGATATCGTCATCAATAGCTTAACAAAATACATGAACGGCCACAGCGATGTAATCGGAGGATCGATTACCACAAGCGCGGAGCTTATGAAGCAGATTGAAGCGTATTGCATCCGCATGGGCACCTCCGGCGACCCATACGCCTCGTTTACAATGCTTAAGAACTTTGGGACGATGCACCTTAGGGTGCGCACCCAAATGGCAAACGCGGCAAAGCTTGCAAAAGCGCTTGAAGAAAACCAGCTTGTTAAAAAAGTGAACCACCCCAGCCTTAAAAGCTACCCGCAGCATGAGCTTGCGATGAAGCTTTTTGAGCATCCCGAGCGTATTTCTGGTATGCTGAGCTTTGAGCTTTCCGGCGATATTAAAAAGGTGGATGAGTTTATGAGCAGGCTGAGCTTTGTTAGCTACGCTGGCACGCTTGGCGGCATACACACCACATTGATGCATCCTGTTTCCACATCGCATAAGGAGGTTCCCGTGGCGGAGCGCGAGGCCATGGGCATTACCTCAAGCCTTATGCGGATTTCAACTGGAATTGAGGACGCAGATGACCTGATAGCTGAATTTAACTACGCGCTGGAGGTGCTGGCATAGCCAGCACTCACCGGCGCAAAATGCAAGGGGGATAAATGGATCGTCTTTTAGAACTATCAGCAAAACATGGAGCGCAGATGATAGCCGACCGCAGGTACATTCATCAAAACGCTGAGCTAAGCAATTTGGAATTTAAGACATGTGCCTATGTGAAAGAGCAGCTGGATCAAATTGGCATTCAGGCCGATGCTATGGCGGGAACCGGGCTGCAAGGCATGATATGGGGGAAAAATCCAAAGGGCAAAACAATCATGCTCAGGGCGGATATGGACGCGCTGCCCATAAAGGAAACCACGGGCCTGCCGTTTGCTTCACAAAACGAGGGCGCAATGCACGCCTGCGGGCATGATGCGCACACAGCGGCACTCTTAGGCGCGGCCAGGATACTTTACGAAATGCGCGATCAGCTAAACGGAAACGTTAAGCTCTGCTTCCAGCCGGGTGAGGAAGGCGGCGGCGGCGCTGAGCGCATGATAAAGGACGGCATAATGGAAAACCCAAGTGTGGATTACGCAGTGGCCACCCATATGGACGCAAGGTTTGTTGTGGGCCAGGCGGCAATCAAGCCGGGTGTGATCTCATCTTACCCCAACGCCTTCCTTTTTAAGATCCGCGGCAAGGGCGGGCATGGCGCACGCCCGCACATGAGCTTGGATCCTATAGCGCCTGCAGTTATGATTTATAGCTTCCTTGAGGGGTTGCGCAAGCGCATTCCACCGGAGGAATCCTGTATTATTCAGGTTTGCAAATTTCAGGCGGGTTCATCATTTAACATCACGCCCGATACAGCAGAGCTTGCGGGTACAACACGCACGGTAAGCCTTAAAACCAAGGAGTTTGTGCAGGCAAAAATGGAGGAGATAGCAAGCCTGGTTGTGGCGCTCTATGGTGTGGAATGCGAGGTTACATTCAGCGGCAAAACGGCGCCTGCACCTGTTGTTAACACATTGGAATACGTAGCGCCCGCAAAAAGGAGCGCAGCAAAGGTTTTCACCGAGGGTTATGGCAGCTATGAGAGCGTGACGGGTGCCGAGGATTTTAGCGCATATGGGCGCTATGTCCCAACAACACTCATACGCGTCGGCTGTAAAGGGGATGACCCATCAACCCATTTTATGGTGCACAATTCCAACTTCACTATCGACGAGCGTGCCGTAGTAAATGCTGCCGCAGCAATGGCATCGATCGCTGTCGATTACCTTTCGGGTGATTTTATTCTGGACAAAATGGAAGAACAGTAAAATTGAAAGGAAAAAATTTATGAAAAAAATTTCAAGACTGATTGCGTTATGCTTGGCTTTTGGTTTGATGACAGGCTGCACCGTCGGCGCTCCCGATGTTGATTCTTCTGACCCCACGCCTGATGGCGGCGCTGTTGTGCAGGAGCCACAGCACGAAGCCCCCTCAGAGCCCAAAATCATTAAAACGATTGCTCATGGTGAGGATAACAGCATCAACCATCATGAGGCGAACACATTGGGAAACACCGAGATTATCGACTACATACACACCGGCCTTTATCAATGGGCACCTGCCGAAACGCGGGATAAGGCGCTGCTCATACCTTCCCTGGCTGAAGGGGAGCCCACAACGCAGGATGGACTTGTTTGGATCATAAAGGTTAATAAGGATGCAAAGTGGTCCAACGGCGAACCTATTGACGCAAACACGTTTATCTACTCCTGGAGCATGTGCCTCGACCCGAAGCTTGCGTATCAATCCGGAAGCTTCCTTGCCACCCAGTACATAACGGTTGAAAATGGCGTTGCCTACTACGAGCAGCTCTCAGAAGGCAAGGAAGCTGTGGATTGGGCGGATGTTGGCTTTAAGGCGCTGGATGATTATACGCTTGAAATCACAACAACGCAAAAATATACAGTAAGCGAAGTTATGCGGCATTTTTCAATACGCTATAGCTGGCCGGTTTATGAGCCGCTTTACGAGGCAGGCATGAACTCCGACCGCAGCGGCACAAACTACGGCACCGCCCTTGAATACTATATGGGCTGCGGTCCATTTAACCTAACAACCTGGGTAAAAGCCTCCGAGCGCGTTTATGAGCGCAACCCCAATTACATCAACGCCCATCTTGTTCACCTTGATGGCGTGCAAACGCGCGTGGTGTCCGACGAAGCGACATGCCTTGAAATGTTTGACTCGGGGGAATTGGATTACACACGCATTGGCGCAAATGGCCTTGAGAAATACGGCGAAGCGCCGCAGCTGGAAATCTATGCGCAAACCCCTGTGCGTACGATAGAATTTAACTACAACCACCCCGAGTATGAGTTTTTGAGCGATCCTCTTTTCCGCAAGGCGGTTTATTTCGGGGTTGACAGGCAAACTGTTGCCAAGCTCACAAACAGCACACCGGCGCAATACTTCCTTTCAACAACGGGCGTTAGCTTCGCCGATGGTACGCGCTATAGGCAGATGGAAGCTGCTAATAGCTGGTTGCCGGAAAACTATGGCTACAACCCTGAGCTTGCAAAGCAGTATTTTGACGAGGTGCTCGCAAAATACGGCCTCGATAAAATCACGCTGAGCCTGCTTTATTATAGCGATATTGAGAACCTGCGCATCGCTTCGGAATATTTGCAGGGGCAGTTGCCGCAAGTGTTTGGCGCGGATAGATTTGAGCTTACGCTCCAATCAATGCAAACCTCGGCTGCATGGGAGTTGATGCGCACATCAACCGCAGGCCCCACGGATGCCTGGGATTTGGGCTGGACCGGCTGGAACCTTTCTGCAGAGCAGTTTGAGCCCTACAAAAAGTTCGCGCCTTATCGCAGCACTGCATCCAACCGTTACAGCAACTACACAAACACATTTGTTGATGAAAACTATCCCAGCTTGCTGAGTGAGGAGTACCGTCTCGATGAGCAAAAGTTGTTTGAGCTGACCGTGGAGGTTGAAAAATCCATTATTCTGGATGACACAACCTGTGTGCCGGTATTCCAGGATAGAGCGTACGCGCTGTTGTCTGATCGTGTGTGGCTGTCCACGGATGGTTATGTGCCGCAGCTTGGCTTTGGCCTGCGCTTTTCAGACGTAGTATAATTAAGGTAAGGCACGCAAGCGCTGATTATAATCAGCGCTTGCGTATACAACAGGAGTGTGTTTCATGGCCAAATACATTTTAATGCGCATATTAGCGGCATTGGCAACACTGTTTATCATACTCACGCTTGCCTTTTGTGTTGTGCGGCTGATGCCCGGCAGCGTTTATGACGACCCCAACCTTGATCCTGCAGTTATAGTTATGCTGGAGGAACGCGCACACCTTGATAAGCCGCTCCATATCCAGTATTTCTACTTTTTGCGCGGGGTGCTGTTCGATGGAGATTGGGGCACATCAGTTAAAATTGAGCCGGGCGTGCCGGC